>CAYXJR010000035.1:0-42562 GCA_964465145.1 uncultured Porphyromonadaceae bacterium
GTTGAAAAAGTGACCGAAGAACTAAAAAAAGAAGGTTTTGGCATACTGTCAGAAATAAATATCCACGAAAAGCTGAAGGAAAAGCTGAACGTGGATTTCAGAAAATACAGGATTCTTGGCGCGTGCAACCCGCCCAGTGCCTACAAAGCCCTTCAGGCAGAAAATAAAATAGGTACCATGTTGCCCTGCAATGTAATTGTTCAGGAACTGGATAACGGCAAAACAGAAGTTGCCGCGGTTGATCCGGTTGCTTCAATGATGGCAGTTGGAAATTCTGAGCTCGAAAGTATTGCGAAGGAAATTCGCACGAAACTTCAAAAGGTAATTAACATATTATAATCTTAAAAATTTAACCATGAAATTCTTACTGTTAATATTAGTCAGTATACCGTTTTTTTTTACAGGATGTAACCCGCCGGCAACCAACAGGGTGCAGACCGGGACAACCTGGGGAGTAGGTTCGTTTGAAACAAATGGCGAACGAATTTTTTTCACGGCAACGAGCGAGCGGGAAACACCAATTACATACACCGGCGGTCCCGCACAGGGAATGATGATGATGGGTGGAAACCTGGCTTGTGTTTCCTGCCACGGAACAAATGCACGGGGCGGCAGGCACACCATGCACATGGAAACGATGGTTGCTCCGGATATCCGTTGGTCCACCTTATCAAGCGGGCATCATGAAAAAGGAGAAGTTATAAACAACCCGCAAGATCAGCATATGGAATATGATTTTGAAGCTTTTAAAAATTCTGTTGAAAATGGAAGACACCCTGATGGAGATAAGCTCAAAACGGATATGCCCAGATGGAAAATGAGTGATGCTGATTTAAAGGATTTAATGAATTATCTAAAGTCGCTGAAATAACAGGTGACAAGTAATAAAACATAAAATCACAAACGTCATGAAAAGCATAAAATGGTTAATATTCGTTGTTCTGCTTGTTACCGGAACAACTTTCACAGTACATGGACAGGAAGCAGAAAAAAGTGGAATGGGCGATATGTTTGTCCACCCTTTTCTGACCCACATGGCCCTGCCTGACCCTCAGGGAGAAATGAGCCTGCGGGTAACCCCTTTTCAGGAACGATATGATGGTGTCGTTGAGCAGGATCTTGGGTTGCATCTTGAGGCGGGATTATTGCGCAACCTGGGACTTCATATTCGAAGCGACGGTATTAAAACATCACCTTACTCTGAAGTAATGTTAATGTATAGTTTTTTACACGATGCTTCACTGAGCAAAGGAATGAGTGTTTTCGGACAGGTTAGTCTTCCAACCGGCCCGGTTGAATCCAATAAACTAAAATATCTTTTTGGATTATCAGGCAGATTGACTATTCCTAAAATCATGGTAATGGATGCCAATATACATGTAAATCTTGCCGACAAAATGGCTGAATATGAAAGTTCATTTATATTCAAAGCATCAGAAATGATTTATCCTGAACTGGAACTCAGGGGAGAAATAACTGAAGAGGCAACAAGTTTGTATTCCCTGATTGGCCTTAAATTCAGAATTGCCGACGAAATCGCATTGGGTCTGGGCTATCAGATTCCTATAACAAAGGAAAGAGAATATGATTCCCAGTTTTTGCTGACATTGGGAATGGCCTTTTAACCAAAAACAACGTTAACAGTTTACCGATAATTCGGTACACGACATTTTAAGCGAAAGATGTGCCAGGTGAAAATTGGGGTTATGCTTATGAATCATCAAGAAATACTTAAGGAGATTTTTCAGGTACAAATGGAAATTCAGGAAAAACATCCTGAACTAATGAAGTACCTGGCAGAGATGCCTGATACGCTTCCGGTAGAAGGGAGTGTCAAGGTAGATTCTAATTCTTTACTGAAATACCTTGATTCATTAAAGGAGATGATTTTAAATTATAAAAGCAAACATAAATAAAACCAATAAAATGAAAACGATTTTAATTAGCGATGTTGGGGGAAAACTATCACATACCATGATTATTAAACAGCTGCATTAGAAAAATAGTAAGGTATATCAAAATAAAACACATGAAAAATAATTACAACATACTACTATTAAGTCTCATTTTGATTATTCCGCTATTTGTAAAGGCCCAAACCGATACAACCACTTACCACCTTAAATTAAGACTGGAAAAAGTCAATAAAGCAGAAGAAGAAGTTACCGGCATGACAGTGAATGGAAGCATTCCCGGGCCCACTCTACGTTTTACTGAAGGCGGTTATGCTGTGATTTTTGTAAAAAATGAAATGGATGTTGAAACCTCTGTTCACTGGCATGGAATTATATTGCCTAATTTTTACGACGGTGTCCCTTATTTAAACACGCCGCCCATTTTGCCCGGGCAAACCCAAAAATATGAATTCCCGCTGAAACAATCCGGTACTTATTGGTATCATTCACACACTATGCTACAAGAGCAAAGCGGGGTTTATGGGTCTATTGTCATTGAGCCAAAAGAAAAAAAACTTGTCTATGACAGGGAACTTGTGATAGTATTGTCTGACTGGACCAATGAAAAACCAAATAATGTATTACGTTCTTTAAAAAGAGGCACAGAGTGGTATACCATAAAAAAAGGAAGCGCTACCCCGCTTAATCAGGTAATTGCCAGGGGGGCGCTGGGCGCACAGTTTAACTTTTGGAAACAAAGGATGGAAGGAGCCGATATTGCAGACATCTACTACCCTGCTTTTTTAGTGAATGGCCTGCAAACACAGGAATACGCTGAATATAATCCTGGTGAAAAAGTAAGGCTTCGTATTATCAATGGGGCGGCCTCTACATCATTCTGGATGACCTTTGGAGGGGACAACCCAACCCTGGTTTCGGCTGATGGTCAGGATGTAGTGCCTGTTAAACACAACAAAACCTTTATTGCCATTGCAGAAACATATGATTTTATCATCTCCATACCGCAAAATGGAAAAATAGAATTCAGGGCCACGGCACAGGATGGGTCTGGTGCAGCCTCCGTCTTTTTGGGCAAGGGTGAGGTGATATCAGCCCCAATGGTGCCCAAGCCTGATAAAATCGCTATGATGAAACAAATGGCATCCATGAAAATGAGAATGGGGGCTCCTGCCCTCAAATTCAGGCCAAAAAAAGATGAACCAGTCAAAATGATGGAAAATTGGGGAATGAAAATGGATAAAGAGATGGAAATGAAGGGCACCGACAAAATGAATCATTCCAACAAGCATACAATGGATGATATGGCTATGGGTTCAACAATTGTAGAAAATAAAATGGACGACCAGGCTATGCCAGGTATGGATATGTTTTCCGAATATAATTATAACTATTTAAAATCTCCTGAAAAGACCAATTTTGCCGACAGCATTCCAGTGAAAGAAGTTTTACTGAACCTCACCGGTAATATGCAGCGCTATATCTGGAGTATGAATGGGATACCCTTATCAGAAACGGACAAAATAATTATCAAAGAGGGCGAAGTAACCCGTATTACCCTCAACAACCTGACAATGATGCACCACCCCATGCACCTTCACGGCCACTTTTTTCGGGTCATCAATAAAAACGGGGAATATTCGCCGTTGAAACATACTGTGAATGTACCGCCCATGCAACAGGTTACCATAGAGTTTTATGGCAGCGAATATGGAGATTGGTTTTTTCATTGTCACATTCTTTATCATATGATGGGAGGAATGGCACGTGTATTTAGCTATGATACCCCCCGGGATTCGAAGTTAGAAAGTTATCCCGTATCCAAACTGGTTCACGAAACGAACCGCTATTATAATTGGGGTGTAGCAGATATTGCATCACAAATGACGGCTGTCAACATAGTCTCTTCTAATATCAGAAATCAATTCAATTTCAGTGCTGAATATGGCTACAATAAGAATTTTGAAACTGAATTTACCTATGAAAGATACCTGTATGATTATTTTAGGGTATTTGTTGGCATAAACGCGGAGAATACTTTGAAAAACAACCTTGACAATATCAATACTACTGCTGTAGTCGGTATTCGCTGGTTTACACCATATATGTTTAACCTTGACCTCCGTTTGGATAATGAGTTGCGGCCTCGCATAGGAATAGGCAGAGCATTAATGTTATTTCCCCGGTTTTCAGTATTTGGATATTACGAATATCAAATTGATTTAGGCTGGGTCAATGATCTGGAAGGTAATACCAATTTCGTGCAGGAGACCGTATGGAATGCCGGTGCCGAATACATGCTATCAAAGAATTTCTCTTTGATAGCGAGCTATGATAATCGCTTTGGTGCCGGTGGTGGCTTATCTGTAAGATTCTAATTTTATGAGTGAATATAAAAAAAATAGTCTTTCATTGACAGGCGCAGTTTCGCTGGGGACTGGTGTTATGATTGGTGCAGGTATTTTTGCTATACTCGGACAGGTAGCCGAATTGGCAGGTAACTTGTTTCCTTTTGCTTTTCTTGTGGGAGCAATTATCGCTGGATTCAGCGCTTACTCCTATATAAAACTGTCCAATGTCTATCCTTCTGCAGGTGGTATAGCAATGTATTTGAAAAAGGCATATGGCAAAGGAGCTTTTATGGCTTTTGCTGCACTTCTCATGGCATTTTCTATGATAATCAACGAGAGCCTGGTAGCCCGAACTTTTGGTACATATACCTTACAACTTTTTGATGTCGGCCAAAATAGTATGTGGGTGCCCATTCTGGGGGTAATACTTATTGTTGGAGCATTTCTTGTCAATATCTCGGGTAATAAATTCATTGAAAAATCTTCCCTAACCATGGCCATCATAAAAATAGGTGGTATTGCCATTTTTGCAATAGCCGGATTATGGGTAGCCGGATTTGATTTTGAAAAAGCCATTCCTTCATCCATTCCTGATAAATCAATGGTGAGCTTAATGGGCGCATTGGCCCTATCCATTTTGGCCTATAAAGGCTTTACTACCATTACCAATAGTGGAGGCGAAATAAAAAAACCGCATAAAAATGTTAGCAGGGCTATCATTATTTCACTGATTATTTGTACAGTGGTTTATTTACTTGTGGCTTTCGCGGTTTCTTCCAATCTATCAATAGATGAAATTATCAAGGCCAAAGACTACTCGCTTGCTGAAGCTGCAAAGCCCGCTTTTGGCAAATATGGGCTTTGGTTCACCGTAGGGATCGCCATTTTTGCCACCGTATCAGGAATAATCGCCAGTATTTTTGCCGTATCCCGGATGACCACCATGCTCACCGAAATGAAATTAATTCCTCATAGTCATTTTGGTATGAGTGGCGGCATTCAGAAACACATGCTGGTTTACACCGCTGTAATTGCTATTGTGTTAACCATCTTCTTCGACCTTAGCCGAATTGCATCTTTAGGCGCCATCTTCTATCTGGTGATGGACATCGTTATTCATTGGGGTGTATTAAAGCATTTGAGAAAAGAAATCAAGCCCAATATTACCATTGTAGTCACGGCTATAGTTCTTGACCTTACAGTATTAATTACATTTTTATGGGTAAAAGCATCTTCCGATATACTTGTTGTCATCGTTTCTTTTGTAATGATGATCTTAATTTATGCCGGAGAAAAATGGTTTTTGTCGCGAAACAGGATAACATTAAAAGACTAAAAATAGATCAAATCATGGAAAATAATCATAATCACCATCACCACGAACACAACGTTAACCAAACTCAACCTGTTAAGGGTGTAAAGAAGGACATCTATTACTGCACAATGCTATGCGAAGGTGATAAAACTTATCCTGAACCCGGCGACTGCCCGGTTTGCGGCATGCATCTGAAAAAAGAAGAAAACAGGGCGAAACCTGTAAGCGGGAAAACCATTTACACCTGCCCAATGCACCCCGAAGTAAAAAAGGATAAACCCGGGAATTGCCCAAAATGTGGAATGGATCTCGTTCCTGAAAAAGGTGAGGTAACCAGTGAAGAGGAAAAGGCATACAAAAAAATGGCAAAGAAATTTTGGATTGCCCTTATGTTGGCTGTTCCGGTTCTGATTATCGCTATGTCAGAATTTATACCCTTTTTAAATCTCGAATCACTGGCTCCCAAAAAAATTTGGAATTGGGTGGAATTTGTATTAGCCACACCTGTTTTGTTTTATTCAGGTTGGGTTTTCTTCAAGAGGGGTTGGAGTTCAATCGTTAGGTGGATGCCAAATATGTGGACATTAATATCCATTGGTGTTGGTGCTGCCTATATTTTTAGCATTGTTGCTCTCTTGTTACCTGGTATATTTCCACCACAATTTAAAGATGCCTTGGGTAATGTTCATATTTATTTTGAAGCTGTAGCCGTTATTTTAACCCTTGTACTCCTAGGTCAGGTACTGGAACTCAGAGCGCATAGCAAAACCAATACGGCCATAAAAGCATTACTTGGGCTCGTGCCACCAGTTGCCCGTATTGTCAGGAATGGTGTTGAAGAAGAAATCCCTCTTGATGAAGTAAAAGTTGGCGACATTTTAAAGGTGAAACCCGGTGAAAAAGTACCAGTTGATGGCGTTCTACGGGAAGGTTCAGCCGTAATCGACGAAAGTATGATTACTGGCGAGCCGATTCCTGCTGAAAAATTCACCGGCGACAAAGTTACAGGAGGAACCATAAATGGTAAAACCGTTTTTGAAATGAAAGCGGTGAAAGTAGGCAGCGACACATTGCTGGCTCAAATTATCGAGATGGTCAATAAGGCAAGCCGCTCGCGCGCTCCAATTCAGAAACTTGCGGATAAGGTAGCAAGGTATTTTGTTCAAATTGTAATTTCTATTGCTCTCATAACTTTTGCAGTTTGGGCTATCTGGGGTCCCGAACCGGCTTATGTTTACGCATTTGTCAATGCAGTAGCGGTATTAATAATAGCCTGTCCGTGTGCATTGGGCCTTGCAACACCAATGTCAATTATGGTGGGAACAGGAAGAGGTGCTCAATCCGGTGTACTTGTAAAAGATGCACGTGCTATTGAGGAAATGAATAAAGTAGATATACTTATCGTTGACAAAACCGGTACACTGACGGAAGGAAAACCCAGTCTTGAAAAATATCAATCCTTTGGTTCCTTACCTGATGATGAAATATTGAAACTGGCAGCCTCAATTGATGCCAACAGTGAGCACCCGCTTGCCGATGCTATAGTTAAAGGGGCAAAAGAAAAAAACATCGGGCTGATAAAAATGGACAAATTTGAATCGGTTACAGGAAAAGGGGTTAAGGCTATCTATCAAGGAAAACAGATTGGTCTGGGGAATCAAAAACTGTTGGATGAATTTCAGGCAGACTTAGATGAGAATAATAAAAAAATTGTTAAAGAATGGCAATTGAAAGCACAGACTGTGATGTACCTGTGTATTGATAAAAAAGTGGAAGGCGTTGTGACTGTTTCAGATAAAATTAAAGAAAGCTCGGCAAAAGCGATTCAGGAATTGCAAAAAATGGGCGTAAAAGTTCACATGCTCACCGGCGACAATAAATTCACAGCCAAAGCCGTCGCTGACGAGCTTAAACTAGACGGCTATAAGGCCGACTGTCTGCCCGTCGATAAATATAAGAAAGTCAAGGAATTGCAGGAACAAGGGCACATTGTTGCCATGGCTGGTGATGGAATAAACGATGCTCCTGCTTTAGAACAGGCTAATGTTGGAATTGCCATGGGGACTGGAACTGACATTGCTATGCAGAGCGCTGAGATCACCCTCGTTAAAGGAGATTTAAATGGAATAGTCCGCGCAAAAGATTTGAGTCATAAAGTCATGCGCAACATAAAACAGAATTTATTTTTTGCTTTTATATACAACTCAGTTGGGGTACCTATTGCTGCCGGGGTCCTATTTCCAATTTTCGGCATTCTATTAAGCCCCATTATTGCTGCAACCGCTATGAGTTTTAGTTCTGTTTCTGTAATCTTTAATGCTTTGCGGCTACGAAAGCAATAATTGAATTAGCTACAAATACACATTAGTTCTGACTTTTAAGGCATCTTACACTACCCCCAGTTTTTTTATTTATTTTATCCCATCTTAAATATTCATTACATGGAACCATCATGATAAAATATCCCTCATTTGCACCTTGATAACTATATGTTGTTGAAGTCCAGTAAAGATTACTTGATCCAAGGCTGTAAAATGCACCAGTAGCATTACGATTGCCAGATAGGAAGGCATTGAAACCGGAACTGCCATCTATTTGCAAAGCCCAGCCTGTATCATTATCAACAAAATAATCATCCAGTTTTTTTCAATCATTTTTGATAGATTACATATTAATATTTACGCCGTTCGTAGCATTTAAACAAAAATCAAAAAAACGTATTGGTTTTTAACGGAAGTAAAAGGAAGATATTAACATTCTGATGATAACCGTTAACCATTCTAAATAAGAAATGAAATAAGGACGGTGAGGGTTTTCCCTGGAATAGTTAATTCATACCCCCACCTTTTAATAGAATTGAAAAACTAAACTGATCGAAGATTTGAAGTTAAGTGCAAAATGAACTGATTTTGGAGATAGAATATCAACCTTACTTACCCCTCCCCCAATTAATCCAAAAGTTACTTGCGCTCCCGGAAAAATGTAAAGGGGCAGCCGATTGAAATTCGACTGCCGTTCCGGTTTGTTCAGTTTTATCGCCCGCTCTAAAACTGACATACACCCCATTGACAATATTTCCGGGTGCTCGTGGTCATTCGCCTTTATTTAATTGGCGGGCCAGAAGCCTTAACAAGTCCCCAGGGCAGGGGCGATCCCACATGAATTTATTCCTCAATAATCTCGCTGAAATCAAGATTTCCTATTCCTCAAAAGTACCGGCTAAAGACAGGCCTCAGGTCAGCTCCTCCAAGGATGCTGAAAAGAATTTCAGGCTGATCTTTGACGACATTGAATACCGCGAATCCTTCTACATCCTTCTCCTTAACAGGGCTAACAGGATCCTCGGATTCAATCTAATCTCCCAGGGAGGCATTTCCGGTACTATAACAGATATCCGGATGATTTTCCAAACAGCCCTAAAAGCAAATGCCTGTGCGATAATCGTTGCCCATAACCACCCTTCAGGGAATTTACAGCCTTCCGTGGCCGACAAAAAGATAACCCAGAAGATCAAAGAGGCCGGCCAGTTACTGGATATCCATCTGCTGGATCACATTATCCTATCTACTGATTCTTACTTTTCATTTGCAGATGAATCACTCATTTAAGGGGGCTTGCCCCTTTTTTTGTCCCATTTTCCTTTTCCCAGATTTCCGGCTATGATTTCTTATTAAGAATTACCGTCAGAAATTATCTGCTAAGATGTTCTGGACATTATCAGATCACTCATGTTCCCACAATGATTTTCTCGGCATATCCTCGCCAGGGCTCCGGTATTCCAATTCCTCATTGATGGGCTGATCATATTCAGTCCTGTATCTGCATATAATTTTAACTTAAATACTTATAAATCATGACTTACGAAAAAAATTACATCGGAAAAGGAAAGAGAAACGAAAAGATCAATTCAATCGTAAAATTTACCTTTAATCTTAAAGACCTTATTGCTTTCTCTTACGAATTTGAAGGAGAAATGTATGTATCAGTTGAAACAGCACAGATGAAATCACCTGACAAGTTTGGCCGCACTCACAATGCATGGGTTACCTCCCACGTTGAAGAAGCAATTCCCGAGGTAAATTCTCCAGGCAAAAAGGGTAAATAAACACCAAATCATCCTTCATAAAGAAGCCCTCCGGGGCTTTTTTTTTGCTCAAATTGGCCCCAACAGCTGCCTCAAAAAAGCATCACCTATACCATTGTCTCTTCAGCCCAATTAAGAGGATCCTAAAAATGGTTCCCCTCATAAAAACTAATGCTCCGACCGGTATTTGATTCAAATTAAGCAGACATTTTCGGCTTTGTGTCCAGGTCGATTTTACATGCAAAGGAATACTGCCTGATCTCAGTTCATTCTATCCCACAAGGTTTTTCTCGACATATCCTCACTATGATCCGGTATTTCAATTCCACCTGGTTGGGCTGATATTCTTAGGCAGCAGGGGAAAGTCATATAAAATAACCCTTAAAAACAAACGCCATGACAGCTTTTCAATTTGAATCAAACAACGCCATCGAAACTGCTAAAGCAGATTATTGCAAAGAGAACCACAGAGATCCTAACCTGAATTGGGATGATCTGGATGAGATCTTTTCCCTACAGGATGATTTTGATGAATTCACCACATACGATCCTTTCTCAGTATAGGACCTGAAACCTCATTAAAAAAGTAAGAGCATTCAGCTTTTACTTTTTTTTTCTCAATAGGTATTATAAATTCAATCACACCAATAAACAAGAATACGATGAATAAATTAACAAGCCAGGGAATGATTTATAACCTAAAGAGTATGAGAGGATTTGCTGCCAACTTCATAGGTAATGGCGGGAATTATGATGAATTATTGAAAGCAATAATAGAATCAGACTCAACCCTGACACCAAAAATCCTTGCTAAACAACTTAATATCACAGTTGATAAATGCAGATTCCAAATTAGAAAGTTATATAACGACATTATTGAAAATAAAGAAGGAGTTACATTTAAATTTAATAAATCAAAGGTCTATCTTAACTTTAAACACCGAGACATTTTCCACTTCATTGAAGTTGAAAAGCTCCCTATTATGCCAAGAGTTGGAGAACAAATAGAAGTTCCATTTCTCATGGAATACTTTGATAATCACATCTTTTATATTGACTCCATCCATCACAAATTAGAAAATGATTTTCAGGTAATTGATATACACCTAACAGGAGGTTACTATAATCTTTTTTGGCATTGGAGGCGGGATAAGGCATATCTAACAAATGAATTTCCTTCCTCAATTCTTTATGGTGGAGATGAATTGAAATTGCAGAAGGCGATGGGCTTATAACGAAACAAGGCGGGATAACTCATTTCTATCCCAACCACTCCCCAAAAACCTTTTCACAAATAGCATTTTGCCATTTTGAAATTGTCGTATGGGTTGGAATCCTAATGATGCTGCAGGTTTTATCTGGATCGGTTAATTGTTCAGGATTATAGTAGCTTCCTGAGATAATTCTTTCTTTGCCGGGATATACAAGGGCTACTTTGGAAGCCTGAAAATATTCATGATATACATACAATTGCCTTAAATCGTCTGGTGATGGATTTGAGTCGCCAATGTTTTTCCATTTTGTATCCAACACATAAGAATTATCTCTGTCATGAAATACAATATCCGGCCGGATAGATGAACGGTTGCCGTTCTGAGGTTTCCAGAAATATTTTGATACCTGACTTGATATAGTTTTACCAGAAGGGAGATGTTTTCGTAAACTGTTATAAATGAATCTCTCCCATAATAGATTCATATCGAACATTATGGCAAGTATATTATTTCGACCATTACTTAGATCAGGATGATAATTGAGCAATAAGAGACGGGAAATTTCAATTGCATTCTTATATTCCTCAGTTTTTCTTGTTAATACTATTCTGTCGAATAATCCTTCGGTAATTTTTATATCAGTCATTTCGGGGAAATCCAGCAAAAGCTTTCCAATTCTACTGTTCAAGGCAATTTTTGAGTTGATCTGCCTAAGCAATAATATTGTTTTATATAGAACCTGGTGTAGGATATGTATTTTATCGTATGACGTGTGCTTTACAAAGAATCGCTCTTGATGAATCAAATTCTGCTGTATGTGTTTGCTGAAAATCATTCGACCTTTTAGTGATAATCTATTCCCTTCTTCCTTATGATATTTTTTAATCAAGCCCTTATTAAGCAGATATTCAACCTCTTTAATAAAAAGCTCAAAATATAAATCAAGGATAAAATTAGTTTTGATTTTAAGGGATGATGTGCTTGGGGCATGAACATTAAAAGCGCCGACGGATCTTAGCATTCCAATCAGAATATCACGCCACTCATTTTTATCCCCATATTTATAAGCCTTTGGCAAGACTTCAATAATCAGATTGCCAATATGAAGAACTCCCACGTATTCGTTAAACAGAATCCCTTTGTGAATTAAGTTATAATAAGGAGTCCCCTTATCGCCGTAGAAGTTCTCTAGTTTTGACCTATGAGATTCAGAAAATTCTATACCGTTGTATTTACGACCAACTTTAAGTGATTCGTGCTCGAAAATTGTAATATGATTATTTTTCTTATACACTTTCTTCCGATTCCTTCCCTGGCTCTTTGAAAAGTAATTTTAGAGCTTTCACGAAATCTTCATCATTCATTTTCAAAGGATCTTCTATGCTATAAATAACTCTGTCAGAAAATGTATCCACCTCATAATCTTTCGCACGAGCAAAGATTTCTGAAACGTTATCTTGTTTTTTGCCTTCACAAAATCCCTCACCCAAAGCAAGGGAAATTTTTCCATAATCACCATAAAAATATTCTTGTAGTAAAGGAATGATTTGCCGACTAAATGATTCTTTGAGTCTCTCTAGATCTTTTACGCACATGAAATAGCTGTGACCAATCAGGTGGTCCCTATCAAGCAATATTTCTATTCTTTTGTTGATTGTTTCAAGAAGTTTCACCAGGTCAATCGAATATCCATCGATTTCAAGTATTCCATTTTGATCCTTTAATTCACCGTGAGTTTTAATTATCTCTGGTTTTGGTTTTATCTCCTCAAAGCTGAATCTCCTCCTAAGTGCGGTATCCAGTGCCTCAACACTCCTATCAGCCGTATTCATGGTACCTATTATATATAGATTTGACGGAACTCCAAACTTCTCTTTACTATATGGAAGTGTTATTTCGAGATCCTCCTTCCGACCCAGTCTTTTGTCTTCCTCAATCAAAGTAATCAGCTCACCAAAGATTTGCGAGACGTTACCGCGGTTTATTTCGTCGATGATGAGGACATATGGAGCTCCTTGAAGATTCTTATAATCATATTTTGTTAATGATTGATTAATTGCCTTCTTTTCATCCTGGAGGTATTTACGATCTTTTTTAATTGAATAGGCAGGCTTTGCATTCTTACGGATCCCATTTAACACAGCCCAATATGCCGATGCATTACTGCCACCTATGATCTCTCTAAACTTCTCATTTATGTTATTAATATCATCAAGGTTCTTTATTTCTTTTTGAAGCTTTGTTAATCTGTTTTTCGAAACAATGTAGGATCGAATTCCTCCAATATGCTTAATGTTGATGTTCCCTTGTTTAGACACACTTTCAACCAAAACCTTTCCTCCAGTTCTTGTCTCCAGTTCAACTGGTTTGTCTGTAGACAACTGCTCTTCAAGATCTTGAATATAACTATCATAGGTTAATGAAAAGTCAAGAATTTCTTGTTGTTCTTTTGATTCTTTTTTTAGTGCGATTGAAAATATTGCATCAGTACAAATTTTGTAGAAAATACCATCTTCAACTCTATAAACAATAGGATCTCCCTCCTTCTCTGGCTCAATCGGTTTAATACCTTCAACAAAGTCCTCATAACTCATGCTTTGATGGAAGGTTGTAAAGACAATTTGTCCTTCATTCACATATTCGTCAAATTCAGCCTTGATGTCTTCTCTATTTCCTGAAAAATCAAAAGCCGGTTCAATGATTTTCAAAGCCCTATTAATTGTGTTGTATGTTTTTCCTGTACCAGGTGGACCGTAGAGGATTTGGTTAAGTGGACTATTATTTTCGATTATTCCGGGTTTAGATGGATTTAAATCAATCCCAAGCATGTCTATTATTCCGGGTATGTATCCAGAATTATTAGTAATCTCAGTTAACGTTTTTAGAGGGAGGAGTCCATCCAGGTATTTCCATTCACCTTTGCTTTTCCATTCAACCTTTCTAATACTCGTGTAGTGTTCAACAGTTTTATCAAATATATATCCTGATGAAACAATGCCGTAACCAAGAATGATACTTCTACCTTTCTTAGAAATCACAATATCTCCAGGCTTGATTGTCTTCAGGAAATCAAAACATGCTTTTGCATCTACATCATAACTTTGTTCCTTTTTATGATATGCTTTGAGTGCCTTAGCCATATCTTTTTTTGTTTGATATTGACTGAAATCACCTAATTCATACCATCCCAAACCCATAATACCAGCTTCATAAAATTCATTCCATTTTTCAGCATCCTTACCAGGAGCATAGATCCAGATCTTCCGAATATTATTTTTTTTATCCATGGAGATTTTCTCAATTATTTCAAACTGTTCTTTACTGGCCTTAAAGTTTGTTCCCTGATTACCAGCATTAAAGCTCTTAAATTCTTCAAAATCCTTAAGTGTGTCGAAATACACTGGATTGTTCCATAAATTTTCATCAATTGTGATCTCAACTATATCTCCAGGCTCATTGGAGGGTTCTTGTAAATAATACTGGACTTCTTCTTCCTTATCGACACCTTGATGTACAGATGTTTTTACTGTGCCTAAAGCATTGCATGCAGCGTCCTTTCCTGTTTCCCATAGAATGACTTTATCACCTTGTTTTATGTCTTTCTTATGCTGTGATACTCTCCAGGTCGCTACTGCATTGTTCCTTAGAGCTTCCTTTATATTGTAAACCTTTGGGTTACCCTGAAAAATCCAATAGTTAACATCCTTATTCCCTTTAGAACTAACGTCCCAGAAGTATAGGATGTCCTGAGTAAGCCAATTGAATTCAGAATCATGATAAGTTTCAGCAGGTAAATTTGTTTTGTATAATTGAAGAAGCTCACTATCCCCAAGAATCATCTCCTTTTTAAATTTGCTTGCAAGCTTTTGAAAATGTATAAGCTTCTGACCTTTACCTGACTGTTTTTCTCCATAGAATCGAGAAAGCAAGCCATAATAAGTGCTTTTATAGTGAACATATTTCTCAGGATATTTAAGTGTAATATACAATGAGATGGCTCTTTCATCTTGAAAATCACTATGATCAGGATTAGGATCAATACTTCGGTAAAGAGTACTAATCCTTTCTTGAAAAAGAGTAAGACGTCCATTCAAATCAAGATCTTCATTATATAAATCCTCAATAATACTCCTCAACTCAGAGCTTCTCTCCCTACATAACCGTTTCATAACAGCAAATGCGAGGTTATAAATTAGATTTGTTTGATCCTTTATTGAATTAAGAAACATATCCCCGAAATCAGATGCATTTGGGTTCCAAGTATCCTGAAAATGTTCTACAGCATTCCATTTGTATATTTCACCACTTAAGCCATTGGCCCCAATATGTTTTTTGTATTTATATATAAGATCTGTCATAGGATCAATTATTCTTTTGCATTCAAAACCTGTTAAATCTTTAAATAAAGATCTCGTTGAATCACTGCTGACGAAATCCTTTGGTGCTAATTTTAACTCTACTATTTCCGCAGCCTTTGTTACCAATAGTTTAAATGGATATTCTCTACCGCTGATTTCAACCACATATTCTTTACCTTCTCTATTAGTTGGAATACCTTCTTTATCAATCAGTTTTACAGCTTCAAGAACAAGTTGCTTATTTAAAAAACCGAGCTTTTTATTCATCTATTAAAATTTTAGGTCAAAATTCTTTCGTCTTCCGTCTTAGGTCTTTCTTCTTATCACGCACTCAACCCCAACACAAACACCTCAACAAATTCCTTCATCTTTCTGATTATTCGTTCTCCAATTTCACGAGCTTTGAGGACACTGGGGCGGTTATCCAGACATTTAAAGACTTCATCCCTGACCGGCTCCTGCTCACTGTAGATGTACGCATCAATCAATGACCGGAATTGCTTTTGATCAAGTTTTTCATCTTCGCAGATCTTGCCAATTGCCAAGGTTTTCTGCTCCTGCCAGAATCTTGAAAACTCATCCGGTATAGCATCTACATCATCAATTAAAGGAAGGTTTTCTTCGATAAACTTCTCGATTAATTCCCGCTTGCTCCTTAAATCCACTTCACCGGCAAGTAAATCGATGATAGCTTTCTTTTGTTTTCCTTTTTCTGATATTTCAGCATTCTTCAGTTTGGCAAGTAAGCGAAGGATATAGGCTACATTGATCTCATCCCTGTGAATCAGTTCAAGCTCAAAGTCAACATCTTCCAAGATTGATTCTTTCTGCTTCTGATGATCACTTTTTACTTTTTCGTATAAATCTAGATACTTGCTTTTAAAATCCTCAAAACTTGGCTCACTCATAGGCAGATCTTCCCAACTGAAGTCTGTAAATGAGCCAAGAACATTTTTTATCCTAATCAGGGCCCTGAATGCTTGAATAAAGGCCATTTCTGCTTCTTCACTAGGAAGATCATCCACACTTTTTACAGTCGGGGCAATTTTTAGCAGGTCTGCAAAGGCTTCGCTGAATTTCCTGACAATCACTTCATAAGGAGGCAATAGAATATCTTCCTTTGCATCTTTATTGGAAAACAGTGTGATCGCCTCATCTGTTGCAGCCTTCAGGTTTCGAAAACAAAGGATATTACCCTGGGATTTTTGCTCGTTCAGAATCCTGTTTGTGCGTGAAAAAGCCTGGATCAGACCATGATACCTAAGGTTTTTATCAACATACAGGGTATTAACTTTCTTGGCGTCAAAACCAGTGAGGAACATATTAACGACAAGCAAAATATCAATTCTGTCCTTTTCATTGAATCCAACTTTTTCCCTATCCTTTATTTTTTTACTTATATCCTTAAAATAATTCTCATATTGCATACTGTCCGTTGTGCTGAAAGAAGTCCCAAACATCGCATTGTAATCACCGATATACTCTTCCAGTTTATCACGACTGTGATAGGTTTTTAATTGCATTTGGGGATGATCGGCTGCCATGGAATATTCCTCTGGTAAAAATCCCATAGCCTCATCATCATCTTCGTTTGCTGCATAGGAAAATATGGTGGCAATTCTCAGATCATGGGACCCAGCCTCTTTTTTCTTTTTTAACGAATCATAATACCGAATTAAATTATTGATACTACTTACAGCAAAAATGGCAGTATAATCCCGGGTATGGGTTTTCTGATTATGGTATTGAATGATATAATCAACGATCTTATTTTGCCGATCAGGTGATTCAATTACCTCCTGGGTATCGATGTCTTCTACCTCTATGTCGACAAAGGTTTTACTCTTCCTCTTGTACTTACCGATATATTCTATACTGAATTTCAGTACATTCTGGTCTCTGATGGCATCTGTGATCACATATTTATGAAGGCATTTTCCGAAAAGATCTTTAGTTGTGCGCTTCCCAAGTTCATTTTTCTGTGCATTATCAACAAAAATCGGCGTGCCAGTGAATCCAAACAGCTGAATGCTATTAAAAAAAGCATTTATTCGTTTATGCGTTTCTCCAAATTGTGATCTGTGACATTCATCGAAAATGAAAACCATCCTCTTATCCCTAAGATGCTCCATACCTGAACCGTAACGTCTTTTGGAGATCGCATTATTGAGTTTCTGGATGGTAGTAACAATTAGCTTGGTATCATCTTTAAACTGCCTTATCAGGGAGTGAGTGTTATTGGTAACATCAACGCTGTCCTTCTTGAAGCTATTAAACTCCTTCATGGTTTGGTAATCAAGATCTTTACGATCAACAACAAATACAACCTTATGAATTCCTGGCAGATCCATGATGATCTGACTGGCCTTAAATGAGGTAAGAGTCTTGCCGGATCCTGTTGTATGCCAGATATACCCGTTCTGCCTGCTATCAAGCACCTGTTTGACAATGGCCTCAACAGCATGATACTGATATGGTCGCAAAACCATCAGCATCTTATATGTTTCGTTTAGGACGATATATTTTGATATTATTTTACCGAGCTGCCTGGGATGTAAGAAATCAGTTGTGAAATCTTTCAGATCGCTGATATTCTTATTATTAATATTAGCCCAGAAAAAAGTTTGTTTAAAACTGAGTGTTTGTAACGGATTGTTTGCGTAATACTTTGTATTTACACCATTCGAGATCACAAAGATCTGAACATACTGAAATAATCCGCTGTTAGTCCAAAATGAATGTCTCTGATAACGACAAATCTGGTTAAAGGCCTCTTTCAATTCCAGTCCTCGTCTTTTAAGTTCGATCTGTACCAGGGGCAAGCCATTTATTAGGATTGTCACATCATACCGATTTTTGTAAGTACCTGTCTGACTGACCTGATGGGTAACCTGATATAAATTCTTCGATGGATTCTCGGAATTAAAAAAGCGGACATAGAAGCTTTCGCTATTATCACGGTTCAGGTGGAAGCGGTCACGAATTGTTTTGGCCTTTTCAAAAATGTTCCCCTTTGCCAGGTTATTCAGAATGATGTCGAATTCCCTGTCCGAGAAGGTAGTATTATTAAATTTTTCAAGTTGATTTTTAAGGTTCTGTAGAATCCCTTCTTCATCATTTATCCTGATTTTCTTATACCCCAGATCAACCAGTTGTTCTACCAGTTTATCTTCTAATACCGCTTCAGCTTGACTTGACATTTAGTCGGCAATTAAGAATTAGATAAAGGTGCCCTGAAGATAAACAAAATCAAGTACTTCTCATGAAACAGGTTTTATTTCACACAAACATCTGCTGCAAAAGACCTTTTTTGAATGTCAGGGAGTGTGTGATTTGGGATTGCACTGATTGGATTTTTTTATCTATGGAGGTGAGAAAGCCTACAATCTTTTTTTGTTCTTCGAAATGGGGGAGCTGAACTTCAATTTTTTCAATACTCTTTTTTGAAATTCCTAAAACTGAAATTCCTTGTGCCATTTTCATCATTTGTTTCCGGATAGCATAACTCTGAAACAAGTACCCTTTGAAACCTACATACATTTTCACAGACTTATCCCTGACATGTATCGTATGTAGACCAGCCAATATTTTATCTTCACTAATAGCAATAATTTCAATGGCCTTGCCGATATCAGAATAGTCTTCAGACGCATCTGCAATAATCAGGTCTCCCTGCTGGCAAAAATTGTCCGAATCGTATTTACTTATCTGAATATCAGCTTTTAGAAAGGGTGTTTTTTCATCAACAGATCTATAGTTACTTTTAAACTTAGTATGAATATCTCCGTAATGGATGTTTTTTATACTTCCCTTATCGAAAGTCAAATCATTTCTGGAAAATGAATTTGTTGTTATAAAAAACAACAAATCTCCCATGCTTCTCTCCTCCCACTCCGGAAAATCCTCCCCATTCTCATCCTTAAACCTGATATCCTGTGAGAAAATTTTCTGCATCACTCCTTTTTTGTATTCTTCCAGTATTCCCTTTTTGCGGGTAAGGAGCTGAGTTTTTTTGTCGACAGTTGAGAGAAAATCTGCGATTTTTTGTTGTTCGAAACCAGATGGTACCAAAAGCTTAAGTCGCAATAATTTATTAACGGCTAACCCTGGTTGCGCCGACGATTCAGATAGTCGATTCAGATTCAGATCATCCAGTTTTTGAGCAAGCCATTCTGTATTTGAAGATTCATTTGCACAAACCACAATTGCGTGTTCAGAAATATATGATTTTCCTTTTACCCGGTTGATATTGCCACATAAAGCTCCCTGCCTTCCAATCAATAAATAGAATCCGTCATGTGTGAATGAATTAGTGAATCCCCTCAAACCATTTCCACCATAAACAGGAAAATCTCCATCTTCAGATATATTCTCCGAGGTAATTCCTGAACCACTTTTAAAGTGGGAGCATAATTCACCTAATCGACTTTCTTTCCATTCACTATCAAACTCTGAAAATCGGAGTAATGGTTTGTTGTTTCTTCCTTTCATTTTCTGTAATAGGATTTCCCTATTTAAGTCGTTATATCAAATCCCCCATCGCCTTTTTATGTATAATAAATTCCCCTGCTTAGGATTGAAAAATGGGTAATAATCGTTCCTAAAAAGGCTTATTGTACTTTCGTTTTTTTCAATCAGATCCTGTTCTAATAAATACATCAATGCAATGGAGGGACTTCTGGATTCTCCCAAGCTACAATACACAAACACCTCATTCCCAATTCTCAAATGTTGGTGAATAAAATCCAAGGCTGGATTTATCATTTCGTCATTTACGTATTTAGGATCTTCAGCATCTATCATATTCAAATAGATGGAATCATTTTCTCTTTTAACCAAATAATATGGATTGTCAGGGTTACATCCTCTGCCCTGCCAACCAACAACCGATTGGTGCGTAACATAACCTTTAGCGCGGTTCAATGCGCATACTATTTTCATTCCCTTGTGTTTGGCAGTATAATATTCCTCTTTGGTACCAACAAATAACAATAGATCCTTTATCTGTATCATTTAATAATTATTTGTATTCTATTGCACCTTTATCGATTAGATCTACAAAATTAGAAAGGCTTATCAATACCTAATTGTTCACAATAATCCTGGATGGTTTTATCTATATCAGCAATCTCTATCTCCAAACCCTTCAACTCATCCGAAACGGCTGAAAGGTTCACCTGTTCTTCCTCCTCAAAAGTATCCACATACCGGGGTATATTAAGGTTAAAATCATTCTCTCGTATTTCATCTATGGTGGCAGTGTAGCTATATTTCTCGATTGTTTTTCGTTTACGAAAGGTGTTAACAATCAACTCGATATCTTCCTGGCGGAGGTTATTCTGAGTTTTAACTTTCTCGAAATGCTGGCTGGCATCAATGAAAAGGATATTACCAGAATTCTCCCGCTGTTTCTTCAGAACCAGAATACAAGTGGGGATGCCAGTGCCATAAAAGACATTGGCTGGCAATCCGATAACGGCATCCAGGTAATTCCGTTCCTCGATGAGGTATTTTCGGATATGTCCTTCTGCCGCACCACGAAACAGAACTCCATGCGGCAAAACGCAGGCCATAGTTCCATTATCATCAAGCTGGTAGATCATATGCTGCAGAAAAGCAAAATCAGCCTTGGTTTTTGGGGCTAATTTTCCATATGGAGCAAATCGATCATCATTCATAAAAAGTGGACTGGCACTCCAATCGGCAGAGAAGGGTGGATTGGCCACGATGGCTTCAAAACGCTGCTCAATGTGCTGGGGGTGTTCCAGGGTATCCTCGTTTTTGATGTCGAACTTACGATAATGCACATCATGCATGATCATGTTCATCCGGCATAGGTTGTAAGTAGTAGGATTGCTTTCCTGTCCGTAAAACCCTGCCACCTCTTTCACCTCCTTGGCCACCCTAAGCAATAATGATCCAGAACCGCAGGTAGGATCATAAACAGATTTTAGTTTATCCTTCCCAGTAGTCACGATTTTCGCCAGCACCTTGCTCACCTGTTGTGGAGTATAGAACTCACCCGCTTTCTTACCTGCCCCGGACGCGAACTGTCCAATCAGATATTCATAGGCATCGCCCAAAATATCGCTCTTAGTATCCTCCAGTTTAAAATCAATCTCATCCAGATGTGAAAGTACTTTTACAATCAGATCGTTTTTAGCA
The DNA here is from genome assembly GCA_964465145.1 of uncultured Porphyromonadaceae bacterium. Lineage (GTDB taxonomy): Bacteria > Bacteroidota > Bacteroidia > Bacteroidales > UBA12481 > JAUVKA01. The sequence continues at coordinate 21,401 of CAYXJR010000035.1, forward strand.
CTTTCCGTCTTGCCAAGTTTGCTGCTGGTCAGATCAAGATCCTCAAACAGATTCCCAAAATCATCCTCACTCTCCATGCCCATTGTGCTCTGCTCTATATTATTCAGCACATTAGAAAGATCACCCAGTATAAACTTAGATTTCCCGTCTCCATTTCCTCGACGGGCTAGCTCGCTAAATAGCTCCGAGGGCTTCAGAAAATAACCCAGCTTATCCAGTGATTCTTCTCTAATAGCATCCAGGTAATCCTTCCCTTGATCGGTGCTCTCATTTATATCCTTATATATCAATCCATCAGGCTTTAGGATCTCGTTCGCATAGCTATGCATCTTCTCACTCAGATACTTATAGAAGATAAATCCCAGGATATAATCCCGGAAATCATCAGCATCCATCTTACCCCTCAGGGTATTGGCTATATTCCAGAGTTGTTGTTCCAGTTGTTGTTTTTCGGTCATGGTTGCGAAGATAGTAAAGAAGTTGCGGGTTGCGCGATGCGGGTTGCGAGTTGTTATAAAAAAAATTGGGCTAGTCTTTGCTCCAGGTTCTTAGGGCATCGATGAAGGCTATTTCAAATGAATCCCTTTGAGGGTTGCTGTCTAACCAATTTGCAATATCATCGAAGGTAATCACATTAGATCCCATGGTTTTGTTTGATGGTTGAACATAGATAATTTCGAGAACAGGATTTTCCCCTGAATAGTTGAATTGAGCATCCAGAATCCCCAATTCCTGCATCTTATCTTTCAGATGATCATATTTCTTGACATAGGTACTTACATTTGAAATTTTTATTACTCCATCCACAATAGCCCTTGTGCCAAAACCTTTGGCTTCTTGAAGATAAAGATCTTGACCATCCCTTCTTGAACCAGTATCAGTTTTAAACTCTATCAAATAGTTTTTCCCATTATTCCCAACCGCAAAAAAATCAACCTTATATGATCGGTCAGAGTAATTTGTTCCTTCATGCTCTGGTTTTAATGTTCCCAGACGTAATGGAAACTCTGGTATAATTCCTTTAATCTCCACTCTTAAATTTTCACTTAGGATTGATGCCAGGTAATAACCTACCAAGCTATCAATACGTGGCTCTGCTTTATAAGCTGGAAGTTTTTTCCAGTCTTTCATCATTTCGAAGTAGGAGGACCAGTTTATTTTTGATTTTTTGGTGTTTAGTATAATAATAGCGGTTAGCGTATTTGGTGGTCTGAGTAACGATCACTGACATAATTACGTATTGTTACGTTCTTTTCATTTACATTCATCACAGTGAATTCCATTTATTAGCTTGAACGAGACCTCTTAAGTTATCGTAAACAGCTAATGCTGATAAATTATAATCGACAACGTTTTTAAAGTCTCGATCTCTACCCGTAATTCCATTACTTGAAAAAGACTCTGTTAATAATCTAGCTGTCTCTAACTGGATTTTTAAACCTTCTTTTGTAAGTGAATATGTTTCTTTAACAGATTGCTTTGCCTGATGTCTTAGGCAATGCAAATAATGCTGAAATGACTGCCTCTCATTATAATTAACAGTGGACGGTTGAGCGCCTGAAGAAAATAATAATTCTGTATAAGATGAGCCAAATGAACTATCTGTTCGTAGGTTTTGCAGTAATCCGACCCTATTTGCCATGTCCAAAAACGGAATTTGATATTCAGATAGAGCTTGTGGGCAGTAATACCACTTGCTTCTGCGACTCATCCCATCTTCTGGATTATTGAACCTTGAGGTACTAAACGTCCTGACATTCAACCAATTTCCTGATGCTATCGCATCAACCTTTGACAATGCCAGTAAAAGCATTTGATGATTAGCATATCCCAAAATAACTTTTTTTCCCTGATGCTTAATACCTGTAGTAAGGTCAAGCAAGTTTACTATCCAATTAGGATCTGTGATGAGATACTCATTTGAAGGTGGTTCAGCAACGATATAACAGCCTGCAAAATTCCATGTATCGAGATATTCAATAATTTGATGGATGGTATCTTCATCAGATGCAGCTTCTTTAGATAAGCATAAAGTTAAATACAAGTCTTTATCGGTTATCATTGATGCAGCTTCTTCTAAAAGCATAGTATTATATGAGTACCAATCGTCACTTATTAGACTTGACATTAAGCCAGGCAAAATAAAAAAAATACTATTTAAAGGATCATTATAATCCGCTTTTAGAGCAGTTAACATTTGTCGAATCTCAGCCTTATTAAACAATGCTGTTTGGTAGTTGGAAGGCCAAAAGGAATGAGAGATTAACCTTCCATGGTCAGATCTCGGAATAAAAAATTGAGGGTCAATTGCAACCTTCCCTCCTTTTGGTGAAATCCTAGAGCAGAAGTTTGTCATTTGGTCAAGTGTTAAGTCTCTTGGACTTAATATTATTATTCCTGTTTCCCAGCTATTTAAGAGTTCTTCTGACATGCTCATCATGCCATGTCCAAACTGAAGGTATAGCTCCATTATGTCAGATTTAAAGTTGATTTAATTGCTAAGTATATTTCTTTAGCTTCTTTGGCGTTTCTTGGTCTTCGGTACCTTCGGTGGTCACCAAGCAAACGAATGAATGCAGAAAGTTGAAATTGTGTATCTCCATCAATACGCTGTGCAGGTAAAGAATTTTGTTCGAGTTTCTTGATTATTTTAAAAACATCATTATTTGAATCTTTCACATAAAAATTTTCACCTTGCAAGATTTCATAAGTAACTACTCCAATTGAAAATAAGTCAGATCTTATATCTATTTCTTTCTTAAGATTCCGGAATTGCTCAGAAGAAGCATAGCCAAGAGTAAAAACTCCAAAGGGACTATTTGAATCTGTAATAGACTCTAAGTCAAGATGTCTTGCTATTCCAAAATCCAATAGCCAGAATTTACCATTATCATCTAGCATTATGTTCTCTGGTTTGATATCTCGGTGAACCAAGTTGTGCTGTTCTGATAGGATAGCCAGTTCTAACATTGTCTCCAAGAAGCTGCAGATTTCTTTCAAAGAAAATTGTTTATTACTCTTTATAACGGCTCGAAGGTTTTCTCCAGATACATATTCTTCAATAATCCATAGTGGATTTGGACTTGGTTCGTCACAATTGTGGAAATAAATCTTGGGGATATTGTGTGAATGCAATAAGCTAACAGCCAGTACCTCTCTTTTAGATCTTTCTATGCTATCATCCTTTGGATAGATCTTTTTGAATACTATTTTCCCTAGATCTGGGTGATTCGCAATGTATACTTCTTTTTGTCCTCCTCCATGAATTTGCACAAGATCCGTTAATTTATTAAACTCATCTTTCATTTACTACACGTCCTATATGTTCATTTATTAGCCAAGAGTAGTATGATCCAGGCAGTTTATTTTTTCTTGCTTTTATTACAACCTTAGCCTTGTTACCATCAAAAGTAATTAAACCTGTATTTAAGTCTTCATGAAATTTGTTAAGTTTTGAAGTATTTGGTTCGGGAACAAGCACGTAGCTTTTTGAAGAGAAGTTCAAATTTAGATTTGCTTGTTCAATGGCTTTTTTCCAATTTTTCAACTTTGCTTCAATTGCTATTATATCTCGAACAAAGAAATTGTCTTTAAGTTTCTTTACTATAACTCTATTTCTATTGAGCTCAATAAGGCTTGATTTTTTCAATTTTTGAATAGTAGAATTGATTTCTTTTTGATTGTATCCTAAATTAGAAACAAGGGTTCTTATACTGATTCCTTTGGATTTTTTTGACGAAATAAAGTGCAATATTTTTAGATCTTGCTTGCCTAGATTGTTTCGATCTTTATTCCAGTTTATTTCTGAGTTTCTTTCCCATGACACTACTAGAATGTCTGGAATGCCTCCGTCTGTGATTGTTTCTTGCAATACCATATATTCCAATTTTTCATCTTGGAATAGATCATTCGCTCTCAAAAAGGAATCAACAAAGGTTGCTTCTGCTCCTTCTTTTACTATTCTTGAATGTAACTTCAATTCGATTTTTTTAATTGTATGGTATAATTCGCAATATAACTATTTTCGATCAATTGAAATTTCAATCTATTCATGGAACATAACCTATTAGTGTTGTATCAATCGTCAAGCTTAAAAGTAATATATTCCGGTTGGAATGTAAATAATTATTATCAGGTTATTGGAAAAAAGCCTGTCGATGACTTTTAATACAAGTTGGACAAAGCTGATAACCGGTTACGGGCATTCTATAGTGCTTGATGGACTGAACTCAAAGCAATGTTGGGTTGAGCATAGGGCGTAAGCACCTGTTATGGTTTGTATTATCATTGTTTTGAACTGCTTATTGAGCATAGTCCTTCAAATTCCGGGATTAGCTGACATCACTCTAATAGGGCAATAACTTGTTTGCCCTGCCTGCCAACATTGATCTGAGCCATTATGACTATAATGAATGAAAACTAATTCAGAATTGAGCCTCAAGAAAAAATAATTCTGTGTATCCAATTGTGTATCCACAAAAGAAAAAGCAGCTACTCGTTTTACCGTGTAACTGCTTGATTTTCAGTTGTGGGCGATACTGGATTCGAACCAGTGACCCCCTGCTTGTAAGGCAGGTGCTCTGAACCAGCTGAGCTAATCGCCCGAAATACTTTAGAACGCTGCCGGGTGCTCTGAACCTCCCGATGCTTATCGGGAGAGCTAATCGCCCTTCAAAGCGGATGCAAATATAGTCGGTTTTTTTTACGAGACAAAATTTTTATTCGAAAGTTGAAAAGCACCAAATCGACATCATTAGCCATAGAGATTTGGCTCTTATTATTTCCTAATTCTGCCCCCCTAATCCCCTCCCAAATCAAGCATGCCTTCCCGGAATACCTGCGGCCCCTCCTGCCGCGGGTCAATAAGTACCACCCTGTAATAGTACTCTTTATCCTCGACATTATTAAAGAGAAAATTCCAGGTATAATAACACATGCATTTGCAGTAACATGAAGTATACGGAGACGGACAGGTATCCCTTATAGTCATAAAAATAGAATCATTGGAAACCTTTGTCTCAGTTGTAAAAGGAGCACAACATATATAATTTAAACCTATTAATGCATCCAGACTGTCATTCTTGAGGGTGAAAATCAATGTGTCATTTTCATCTAATATACTTTTCATGCTGCTGAAACCCTGGCCGTTACATCCGCCTGGATTTGTTTTGACAAAAGTTATTGTCCCCGAATCTTCCGGGTCATTAGAATCTTTGGAGCACATAGCCAGGGTAAATAATACCACGACTGTGAATAGAATAAAAACACTTTTTTTCATAATTTCAGGCTTTGGATGCTAATTATTTACCCACAAAAATAATGCCCCTTGTCACAGTTCGGACGAACTTCACATCCATGCAATAAATCAAAATAAATATTAAATAAGAAGATTCTATTATTTTCAGTCCCTCTCCCATACCTATTACCCCTTTGTCGGCCAGCCCTGTAATCAGTGCTTTTTATAAAGGTCAGAAATGGCTGGGTATGTCGTAAGTGGGTTTAATTACTCAAACAACATTTTTTATATTTTTTCCCGCTTCCACAAGGGCATGGATCATTTCTTCCAATAACCGGTTCCGCTATGTAAGGCGAAACGCCATCATAAACAACCTGAGGAGATTTATTCCCATATAACTTCAGCTCTTTAATAATTCGCTCACATGGTGGATCTGAAGAGAAATAATCCATAATTCTTGCCATGGCCTCCCCCTTTTCCATCACAAAAGTGGACTCAAAAAACTCAGGATTAACCCTGGATCTCATACTACTATCAATTTCCGGCCAATCAAAAACATACATCATTTTCCATAAATCACCTCCAACAATTTTCATCATCTCATTCTTAAAATGATAATTGTTTTCTGACATCACCTGGTACTGGTCTGGCGTGATAAGATGCGTATGATTTAAGAAAGAGATGACGTAATCAAATCCCCATACTTTACCAAAGATTTGTAATTCATTGCTCCCGAGAAAACTATCATACCTCTCAACTATATGCTTGTCCATGGTTTTTGCATCGATATAAAACCAATTCTCATTTCCATGCTTTCCAAATATTTTCAGAGTAGCAATTAGCTGCCACATCAACTCAGCAAAAATAAATGGCAAGTTGAATTGCTTATACATATATTTTAGAAACTGAATATTTAAATGAAGCATGTGCTTATCTTTCTTCTCTTCTATCGAGGTTTTAATTAACCCGATATCTAAATCGAACTTGACCGCTATCAAAATTTCATCAAATAATTCCTTGTCATCACTAAAGCCCATTTCTATGGCTTTTTTTAAAATGATACCCGTATCGATCGGAGTGTTTGTTAAAACTGATTCGTAATATTTTTGAAGACTATTGATATATATTGTATTTATGAAGTCGAAAGCAGCATGTCCGATTAATTCTGTTGATTCATCAATGGGTTTCCAAACTTGCTCTGAGAGTATCACGGCCTGTTGATATTTGCCATGGTAAATAAGTTGAAATAACAAACGTATTGTTAATGTGTCAATTGCCGATACCGGATTTTTTTGTATAAAATCTATGCTTTTTTGAAGAGACTTATCATCTTTTTTAAATAGATAATAATTGCATAAATCACCTTCAATAAATTCATAACTTTTTCTATACTCATCAGGAAACTTGTTGCTGTACCAGTTGATGAAAAAATGAATGTCTTCATCCCTTTCATGCATAAGGAGGTAATGTTTTATGTCCAGGAATGCTTCGAACCAGTCGATTTCCAATTCCGGAAATTCACTAATCAGTTGTTTGAAAAACCTAAAGCGCTTTCCATCATCTTCTTTTTCGTTATAAAGAGCATCTAAAGCCTCATCTGGATCTTTTTCGTACCAGTTAATCTGTTTATCCATTTACTTGTATCTTTTCATATCCTATTTTCAAGACGACTAATGACCTCAATCATTCTTTCCATTACTGAGTCTTCTCCAGATGCTTTAAAATTATGCAACACTAATTGTTTTGCATAAAGAAATCCCATATATCTTAGTATAGTTTTTTTACCCTTCTTTTCGGCTTTTTGATAATCTTGATGGCCGGTATTATATTCCATAGTATTTACCGCTTCGTTCCACCTTGATCGCCAGTTCTCAGATGGCATATAAATTCCTTTAGGTATGGGGAAACCGCCTGATGTTTGTTTGCTCGTTTTAGCTAATATAAGAACATCAATGGATTCTTGAGTTTTTTTATTTTCTAAAGAAGCATAAACAGAAATTTTTACCTCCCCTTCATTAAATCCCGCTGTAAAAATACATTCATCATTGTTTATTTCTATTGAACCAAGAGTAGTAGGCTTAATTGCCCAGTTATAATTCACTCCAATAGGAATTAACTCATCATTAAGCGTCCAGGCTTTTACAAAAAATCTCTTTTTTTCGTTTGGTTCTATTTGACTGACTTTCGGTGTAATAGTAATATATTCCAGGGGCCCGGAAGCTAAATGAATTTTAAATTTCCCCCCAGTGGTACCTGATCTTGTTCCTGGTTTTAAAATATTAATCCCCCCCTTTGAATTAAACCAATTATATTCATTTGATAATTCTTTCATAATATCTTGAAAAGCATCCCTCAAAGATTTTATTAAGTCTCTACTCATCTCTCGCTCACGCTGCTGTATAGCTTCATTTAAAATCTCAATTATTTGTTTTCCCTGAGATTTTACTGCTTCAATCAACTCTTCAAGATGTTCATCCGGAACAATTCCTCTCCGGGTGGCAGGGGGTACATTTATAAAACGACTGTCTATCATACCCTCTAAAAGTGAGTTATTCCATGGCTCACAATTGAGATCTTGTATCTCGGTAATATTATCAATAATCTTAGTCCCACGGCGGTAAACAGAAACTTTTCCTTCCTCCCCTTGTTGAGTAACATATAATTTAAAATAAATATTTCCAGTAGGTGTTTTAACTTTAGATATTGATGTTATTTTATCACCTTTATATTCCTGCGGTTTAACTTCAATTACAACCCGTCGCCCAACATTGTTTTCAACTATTAATTTTACCTTTGATTGTCTTATACGTTCACGTAATTCTTCACCAAGATATTTGTTTAATTTTTCAGCGGTTAACCTTTGTTGGATGTTATCGCGTACTGGCCAAATCCGTACTTCAGTACCACTTATTTTTATACTTTTTAAGCTAATCCCGGAATCGTATTTTAACGAACCTGCTTTTAGTTTAAGATATTTGTTTCTGGGAGAATCTAATGTTTTGGATATCATTTCGAGATTTTCACCGATTGCTGCAAATCCTAATAACCCGATTGCAAATTCCCCTTGAATACCCTCTCTAAGATGTTCATCAAGCTGTTTCTTAAAAGATTTGCAAATTTCAGTAGGAATACGATCCATATCAGAATTGCCGTCAGTTCCAGCTTTAACTCCTTCGCCATCATCACTAATTATTATTTCTACTTTTCCATTGTGTCTGTGTCTTAGAATTGTGATATTCTTAGCATGGGCGTCTATACTATTCTCTATTAACTCTGCTAAAGCTTTTTGTGGATCAGATTGAGTAGATTGAATAGTTAATATTGCAGCCCCCTGATCTCCAAGTTTAAGTCTTTTCTCTTCCATGAAAACTACTATTTAGAAAAGTTCTTGAAAATTTCAAGTTGATTTTCATCGTATAAAGCCGTTAATAAGCTTGCTATATAACCAATGGTAGATCCCGGTAAATATTCTTTTAATATTTCTCTAATTTCCGGAGTAGATTCTTTAAAAAATTCAAGTTCATCTTTTAATAAAAATAAAATCGCTTTAAGTTTTTCAGCTGAGTGTTTTGCTTCGGCTATTTGTGGCACTTTTATTTTTCTTTCGGGTATAACCTTATTAACTTCTTCAAATAAAACTTCCCTTAAAAGATCCCATTTTTTTTGTGGTGGCTTACGCCTTGCAGTAAAATAATCTCCTATGGTCTTATTATTAATTTTTGTGGCTTGTGCGATTTCAGATTGATATTTAAGTTTTTCAGATGCGGCCAAAGCTTTACGAAGAATTTTCGCACATTCTTCCTTTGTTAAACTTTTTACCTCAAGTGGAAACTCTAAATCCTTTTGATTAATATAATTTTCTTTATTGCTCATTGGATTAATAATCTTTATTACATTTTAGAAATCAGTATAAAAATATTAAAATATAGCTTTGGTTTTAACATCGGCCTAAACTGTTACCACCTGGCCTTTGAAGCTCCAAGGAATAAAGCTGTCTCCTATTATGTATTTGGTTATTAAAAAAAATGGTCGTAACTTTTTGGTAGCCAAACAATATAGGTCTAAATTTGATATACTACAACTTCAAAGGACATGAGCGCACGACAAATAATTTATGACCTTTTCTCAGGAGCAGGGATAACCGTGAATGGTGATCAGCCATACGACATTCAGGTTCATAATGAAAAATTTTATCCTTTGCTAATGGGAAATGCTCAGTTGGGTCTGGGAGAATCTTATATGGATAGCTGGTGGGAATGCAATTATCTGGATGAATTTATTAATAAGATATTACGGGCCAACCTCAACGAAAAAGTATCTAAAAACCTTAAAGTTCTTTTACAAATAATTAAATCCATAATATTCAACCTGCAAAACAAAGCCTTATCTAAAAAATTGGGTGTAAGACATTATAATCTGGGTAACGACCTGTTTCAGGCCATGCTTGATAAAAGGCTTACTTACTCGTGTGGATATTGGAAAAATGCCAAAAACCTGGAGGAAGCGCAAGAAGCGAAATTAGATCTGATTTGTCAGAAATTGAATCTAAAACCGGGAATGAAGCTACTGGATATAGGTTGTGGTTGGGGCAGTTTAGCAAGTTATGCTGCTGAAAAATATGGGGTTCATGTAACTGGGTATAATATCTCTGATGAGCAGGTTTATTTTGCCCGGGAGCGTTGCAAGAATTTACCTGTGAATATCCGTCTTGAGGATTATCGGGATGCTAAAGGGCAATATGATGCGGTAGTCTCTGTTGGTTTTATGGAACATGTTGGTCATAAAAACTATCGAAAATACATGGAAGTGACCCACCAATGCCTTAAGGATGATGGGATTGCACTCCTACATACCATTAGCAATAATATTACCACCAATTATTTTAATCCCTGGACCGACAAATATATTTTTCACAATGGGATGATTCCTTCTGTGGCAAGGATAACAAAATCATTTGAAGGATTATTTATGTTGGAGGATATAGAAAATATCGGACCTCATTACGATCCAACCCTTATGGCCTGGTATAATAATTTTCATAAATCCTGGCCCCATCTCCAGGAAAAATATGGCAAACGATTTTATAGGATGTGGCGCTTTTATCTCCTGTCTAGCGCAGGCGGATTCAGATCAAGATATAATCAGGTTATGCAATATGTGCTTACTAAAAAAGGAAGGAATCAACCTGATTGCAGGATATAATGCTGTGTCATCCCTTTGGGTATAATATGGGCCTAATCAGATGATTTAGCAAACCGAAAATACCCAAATCCTATTGAGATTAGAAAGTATAACGCAACTGTTGTCCATCCTAAAGCATTAACAACGTTACCGAGTTGTCCAATAAGAGCAACAACGAAGCCAAAACCATGGCCGATGAAAAGTGCTAAGGCAATAGCCTTTCTTGCTTCATTATCCGGGGAGTTTCGGGCCGACCAGGTTAAAACAGCTATTGCTAAAAAAGCTGCCCCAAAAAGTTGTCCTATGTATTTCATGGGCTCATTGACAGTATCACCATACAACTCAAAAAGTTTTTCTGGAAAAAATACAAAGGCAAGACCAAAAACAAGAGAAATAATAGAAGTGATAATCAAAAGGGCTTTAATTTTCGTAACATACCTCCAATTTAGATTTTAGGTTAATAATACTGAATGCTGAAAACAGCGGCGAAAACAATTCGATATGAGAATTGATACTTCATGATTATTTCAACTTAAAGTAAAAAAATGTGCCAACCATTATATGAAAAGCTCCATCATCCATTAATCTAAAGTTAAGTTATTTTTCAGAATAAAACACACTCATAATGTGTTACAAATTAATTATATATTAAATTTATTGTGTTTTATCAGCCTAAATCTGTCATGAAAAGACCCCTGATTGTCGCCTTGCTCTGCCTTTCTACGAGCATGATAAGCCATGCCCAGGACAGGCTGGTTATTTCACCCACAGATGAAGCTCCAAAAATGGATGGAGTTCTGAACGATCGGATGTGGAATGAAATACCTGCATTGAAAATGGTTTCACTAAATCCGGTAGCCGGACAGGCACCTTTCCAGCCAACGGAAGTGAGAATTACCTACACCAGCAAAGACCTGTACGTAGCTGCCTGGATGTTCGACAGCAACCCGGAGGAGATAAGGGCTACCAGTAAGATCAGGGATGATCTCGACCTCACCAACGATTGGTTCGGTATATGCCTCGACAGTTACCTCGACAGGGAGAATGCCCTGATGTTCGGAACTAACCCACACGGCCTACGCACCGATACACAGATATATAACGACGGCGAAGGTGAATTTCCTATGAAGGAAGACTGGAACACCGTTTGGGAGGTACAAACTTCGCAGGATGAGAAAGGATGGTATGTGGAAATGAGGATCCCGTTGTCAAGCCTGAGATACCAGAAAACAGGGGAAATGGTGCTTATGGGATTGGGCCTCTTCCGTTATATACCCAGAAGCCAGGAGTGGGACACCTACCCGGCAATGTCGAACGAATGGGATTTCTGGAGCTGGGCCAAACCTTCGCAATATCAGACAATAGAATTCCACGGCATAGAATCGGTAAACCCACTCTACTTTTCCCCTTATGTGCTTGGAGGAGTGGAGCAAAAAACTTCCCTTAATGAGGCTGAAGATGCTTACGGCACAAATACAAAATGGGCGAGAAACGCAGGTCTGGATGTGAAATATGGAATCACCAAAAACCTGACCCTGGACTTAACACTGAACACCGATTTTGCCCAGGTGGAGGCTGATGACCAAAAAATAAACCTGACTCGTTTCTCTTTGTTTTTTCCCGAAAAACGACAGTTTTTCCTTGAAAGGTCCAGCATTTTTGATGTTATTTATGGCAACACAGGTCAGCTGTTCTATAGCAGAAGGATCGGACTTGATAATGGCAGGCAGGTTCCGGTGTGGGGAGGAGGCCGCCTGACTGGCCGCATGGGCAACTGGGATATCGGGGCAATGGTTCTCCAAACAGGTTCTTTATTCGATGATCAAACCGATGAGGAACTCGTACCTACCAGGAATAACTCCGTTCTCCGGTTCAGGCGAAAACTCGGCATAAACAGCAATTCCTATGTTGGAGGTATGTCGACATTGATCCTGGATCCCTCAGGAAAGTACAACTGGAATTATGCCTTGGATGGCATACTTAATGTTTATAAAAACGATTACCTGAACTTTATCTGGTCGCAGACCCTGGATTCAGAAGATCAGGGCTCAATAGCCTCCCTGGAACCCGCAAAATTCTATGTTGATTATCAGAGACGGACATATGATGGATTGTCCTATGATGTTAACTTCACCCGCGCCGGGAGCCGGTATAATCCGGAACTGGGCTTTGAATATCGTCAGGATTATTCCCGCCTCGGCACCCAGGTGGGATATGGATGGAACCTTGCCGACCGGTCAAAATGGATACAGAAACAAAGTCTCAATTTTATGGCCTATAGTTACAGGCTCAATGAAACCGGGGAGATTGAAACCCTTGAAGTAGAACCTGAATATGACCTCAGCTTACAATCCCTCCATAGTTTTTATTTACAAACCCCTTACCAGCTTGAACTGGTGAAGGACACATTCTATCTGTCGAAAGAAGTATTTGTACCTGAGGGTGATTACCGTTTTTTGCAGGCTGAATTAAACTATAATACCCCAACATGGGAATTAATAACGGGCGAGGCAGAAATCAGCTCCGGCCAATTCTACGATGGTTGGATCAACTCCATAAAGCTGGCGCCCAGCTTACGTTTTGCAGGAAGCTGGATTTTGAACTTCAACTACCAGATCAATCAAATCAGTTTCCCGGTAAGGGATCAATCCCTTATTTCACATCTGGCAGGCTTTAAACTGATATACATGTACAACACCCATCTTACCGGGACCAGCTATATGCAGTATAACAGCCTGATCGATCAGTTTATATGGAATATACGCTTACGCTATAATCCTAAGGAAGGCGTTGACTTATATATTGTTTACAATGATTATATCAATTCAAAACGCAATGATTTTATGCCGCCATTGCCTTTCAGCCTTCAACGAACACTTTTAGTAAAATATACTCATACCATTCGGATGAGATAGATTAATATTGTAAGAGTTGTGAAACTTATATAGTAGGTTAATTATTATTCTATTAGCCAAGCAATCCTAAGGTATTGATTATTTAGGACATAAGTCAATTTTTCTTTTAGACTGTAAATACTATATCCTGTCGAGTGGCATTTGGTCACTTTTATTTTCTGTCCAGCGCAGGCGGATTCAGATCAAGATATAATCAGGTTATGCAATTATTACACCAACTAACTGTCCAATAGTGAAACAGCTTTGATATGCAGGTATCCTTGTCTTTGTCGAATCATATTACGATATTTGTTTATACAACTAGCTTTTAAAACATGAAAAAGACCTATGTGTTTGTCAGCCTTTTACTTACAAGCCTTTTATTCTCAGGCCAGGCTAAGGGACAAGAAACTACTCAAAACCAAGAAATTGGTTTTCGAACGTCCAGTCTGAGCAGTTTCGATATTATCTATAAAAAACAAAAGGAGGAAAATTCCTATTCCCGATTACGCTTAGCAACAGGGGAGATAGATATTGGCACATTAGCTCCTTTCAATGGATCCTTATCCCTGGGAATAGCTGGCGGAAAGGAAAACCGGCAGGCACTTTCAGATAAACTGTTTTTTGTAACCGGTTATGAACTGATGTGCACACTGAGAACCTCAGTGGTTGTGGAAAAACCCAGTTTCTCCATCACACCCGGAATTGGAGTGGTACTGGGATTTTCCTACCTTGCCAGCGACAAATTCCTTGTTGGTATCGAGACGATCCCTGCCGCATCATTTAAGTTTGGATATTCCAACAATGATGTCCATGTTAGCGACCTTAACATCAGATTTGCCTCAACATACGCTGCCCTTTTTGTAGCATATCGATTCAGCAAATAATCACCTGTAACCTGCAACCTGCAACCTGCAACATGTAACCTGCAACCCGCAACCCGCATCTACCAGGCCATCCAACTTTTTTTACATTCAACTGTAGCATTTTGGCTACTATTGCGTCTTATTGGTGACATCAGACTAAACCACGATGATTAAAAACTATTTTAAACTGGCCTTCAGGAATCTGTTCAAACAGGTTGGATATAGTTTCATCAACATTTTTGGACTCGCGTTGGGCCTAGCGTGTTCCCTTTTTATATTCATCTGGGTTTACGATGAGGTAAGCACAAATCGATTTCATGAGAATATTGATAGAATATATAGGGTTGAGCAAGACCAGATGTATAACGGGGATCCTTATCATGTTAATGTTACTCCCTATCCTTCAGGTGAAGGTTGGAAAAACGAGACCCCTGAGATTGTTGAGGCTGTAAGAATTTCTGGTACTGGTACCCATTTGTTAGAATATGGGGAAAGGGCTTTTTACGAGAATAGCTTTAGTGCTGTTGATTCCAGCTTTTTTAAAGTTTTCACCTTCCCATTGAAAGTCGGCAGTCCGGAAACTGCATTGACCGATCCATTATCAATGGTTCTTAGTGAGGAGATGGCAGAAAAATATTTTGGAGATGAAAACCCTATCGGACAGTTAATCGAAGTAGACAAGGAACATCAGTTTAAGGTAACAGGTGTTATGCACAAGATCCCGGATAACTCTTCTGTCCGCTTCAATTTCCTTGTTCCATTTGATTTCTTACGTACTATAGGGCAGTATAATGATAGCTGGAGCAGCAATAGCATACAGACTTTCGTAATGCTTGCCAATAATGCCGATCCGGTACCGGTTGATCAAAAGATTACAGATATCAAAAACCGTCACCAGGAAGCTGCCAATCCTGACAACCCGACATCGGAAACTAAATTTTCTCTGGCTCCACTAAAGCGCCTGGCCCTCTACTCATATTTTGGCTTCGGCCATAGCCCCGGACGAATTCAACAGGTCAGGATGTTTGCTATTATTGGCCTGTTCATTATACTCATAGCTGCAATTAATTATATGAACCTGGCAACAGCAAGATCAGCCAGGAGGTCGAGGGAGATAGGATTAAGGAAGGTAGCAGGCGCTAAAAGGAAGCAACTGGTTGGACAGTTTCTGGGTGAATCAGTCTTCAATGTTATTCTGGCCACCTTCATCGCTATTCTGATAGTGATAGTTCTTATGGATCAATTCAGGCAGGTTTCCGGCAAACAAACAGACTTCCGCTTTCTTGTCAGTGGTCCATTTCTTCTAGGCACATTAGGCATATTAATAGTTACAAGTTTATTATCAGGATTTTATCCTTCGATTTTCTTGTCCAGGTTCAGGCCCATTCAGGTTATCCAGGGCGACCCTGCGGATAAAAAAGGAAAAGGAATTCTCAGAAAAATACTGGTAATTGTTCAGTTTTCCTTGTCGCTTATACTGATCATAGGTACTACCCTGGTCTATAAGCAAACACAGGAGATGAAAAAAAGGGATATTGGATATGACAAAAGTAATATACTGGTAATGAATATGTTTGGAGATATGCCTAATGATTATGCAGCTATGAAGGAGACCTTGCTCAGGAATCCAAATGTGGAATATGTAACTGCCGCAATGGCTTTACCCTCAATGATTGGCAGTAACTCCAGTGGAATTGATTGGGATGGACGAGATCCCGATTTCCGGCCGCTGGTCAGCCTGAGTGTAGTTGACTATGATTATCCTGAATTATTGAAAATAGAGATTGTTGAGGGTAGGTCTTTTTCACTTGAGTATCCCTCTGACATGGGGAATCCTGATAGTGCCAGCGGTGCCTTTATGATCAATCAGACTCTGGCAGAAATTATGAAAGTTGAAGATGTAACCGGAACAGAACTGAATTTCATGGGAATGACGGGTCCTATCGTAGGAGTGATGAAGGACTTTCATTTCCTGAGTATGAGAACAGAATTACCCCCATTGGCAGTAGCACTTGCTCCTTCAAGTTATTTTCAATTTCTGATGATTAAGGTGAAAGACGGACTATCCCTGACAGATGCCTCAGAATCGGTGGAGAACAGTTGGAAGACAGTTATGCCTGATTACCCTTTCGAATACAGATATCTTGAAGATGAATATGTTGATATGTACCGCGCCGAAACAAGAACTGGAAAGCTGATGCTATTTTTTACCATCGCCGCCATTATAATTGCATCTCTTGGGCTATTCGGACTGGCTTCATTCCTGGCTGAGAAACGAACCCGGGAAATTGGTATAAGAAAGACTTTTGGCTCTACTAACAGACAAATCATCTACCTGATGATAAAGCAATTCTCCCAGCTCGTTCTGATTGCTGTTTTTATTGCCATTCCGACCAGCTGGTATTTTCTTGGCAAATGGCTTGAGAGCTACGCATATAAAACCGAACTTAGTATCGGTGTTTTTGTGATACCCGGAATTTCTGTTCTTATTTTTGCTATATTAACCGTATTCCTGCAAGCCTGGAAAGCCTCGCAAACCAGTCCGGCAGTCTGCCTGAAATACGAATAAAATATAATGATAAATGGTTAACAATTAACCAATACTAACAGCCTATAACCCAATGGACCGAGCAATTGAAAACAAAGCCAAAAAACGACGAAAATATTACTGGATTGGAGGATCAGTCCTAATTCTAGGATTGCTGATATGGCAAATATTTTTCGCCGACCATAGTTCAAAACTTAATGTTGATGCCGATCGATTAACTATTGTTGAGGTAGTTGAACAGGAGTTTCTCGACTATATGAATGCTAATGGAACGGTAGAACCAATCACCACAATTTATCTTGATGCCGTGGAAGGCGGCCGGATTGAAGAGATACTTATTGAAGAAGGAAATATGGTGAAAGAGGGAGATGTGATTCTCGTTCTTAGTAACCCTGATCTGAACCTGAGGATATTAACCAATCAGGCTAGCCTGGCCGAGCAGGAAAATCGTTTACGCGACACAAAATTATTGATGGAACAGCAAAGAATTGAGTTGCGGCGTCAAATCATTCAGATTGAATACGACCTGATAAGGCTAAATCGCGATTACAAAAATAATTCAGGCTTGTTTGAAAAGGGATTGATCGCTGAACAAGAGTTTTTGCTCAGTAAGGAGAACTATGAGTTAGCAAATCAGACTATTACACTATTTAAAGAAAAATCATCCCAGGATTCAGTTTTCAGGGAAACTCAGGTGAAAAATCTGGAGGATGCCCTGGATCGCATGAGAGAGAACCTTTATCTGGTTAAAGAAAAACTGGAGAGTCTGAAAATTAAAGCTCCCGTGACAGGACAACTTGGTGCCCTCAATGCCGAAATCGGTCAAACCGTGGCACTTGGTTTCAGGCTTGGACAGATTAATGTCCTGGATGATTATAAAATAGCTGCCCTGGTTGATCAGCATTGGATTGATCGTATCAGAAAAGAATTAGCAGGTACGCTAGACCGTAATAACCAGGTCTTTAAGCTGGTAATTACCAAAGTATATCCTGAAGTAAGAAACGGCCAGTTCCAGGTTGATCTCGTATTTATCGGGGAAAAACCAGAGAATATAAGGGCAGGGCAAACCTACAGAATCAACATAGAGTTGGGACAGCCGGAAACAAAAATTCAGGTTCCCAAAGGTGGATTTTTCTCAACCACAGGAGGTCAGTGGATTTATGTTGTTGATCCCAGCGGACAGTTTGCAGAAAAGAGAAGTATACGCACCGGTAGGGAGAATCCAAGATATTACGAAATCCTCGAAGGCCTGGAATCTGGAGAAAAAGTAATTAATTCATCATATTCTACCTTTGGGGATAATGATAAACTGATTCTTAAGTAACGAATATAACCCATACAATTATGATTAAAACAATTGATTTAGTAAAAGTTTTCAGAACCGATGAGGTTGAAACAACTGCTTTGAACAAGGTAAACCTTGAAATTAAGCAAGGAGAATTTGCTGCGATAATGGGACCTTCAGGCTGCGGAAAATCCACTCTTTTAAATATTCTTGGACTACTTGATAATCCTTCAGGAGGCCAGTTCTTTTTTAATGGGGAGGATGTTGCCGGATATAATGAAAGGATGAGAACCGGGTTGCGGAAGAATAATATTGGATTTGTATTTCAGAGTTTTAACCTGATTGATGAACTCACGGTTTTTGAAAATATTGAATTACCACTCCTTTATCAAAAGGTTGCTTCGGCCAAACGGAAGGAAATGGTTGGTGCAGTTATGGAGAAAATGGGTATTACTCCTCGCAGAAAGCATTTTCCTCAGCAGCTTTCCGGTGGACAGCAGCAACGTGTGGCAATATGCCGTGCCGTGGTTGGCAACCCCAAGCTGATCCTCGCTGATGAGCCAACAGGAAACCTCGATTCAGCCAATGGATTGGAAGTGATGGAATTACTGGTCAAGCTCAATGAGGAAGGCACCAGTATTATTATGGTAACCCACTCCAATACCGACGCATCTCATGCCAAACGTATAATCAAATTATTTGATGGACAGATTGTTAATGGAAATGGTTAATTCCCGAACCAGAATATCAGTCGTAATTAGAGGACTAAGTATCATTTTCCTGTTGGCTTGTTCAATAAGCATTGCAGCAGCGCAGGGTACCTCTGGGCCTAATCCCGGCACGATCTGGTCACTTGAGGACTGTATTTCTACAGCGAAAGCAAATAATATCCAGGTGCAAAGGCAACAGCTTCAAGCAGGGGCTGCCAGGTCGGATTTACGCTCTGCCAAGGCGGCTACTTTACCCAGTCTGAGTGGGTGGTTTACCCATAATATTAATTCGGGTAAGACAGTTAATTTCGAAGATTATTCCTATATCAATACCCAATACCAGGACGGAAATATTGGCATTAGGGCCAGGCTGCCTTTATTTGAGGGTATGCAAGGCTGGAATCGTATCCAACAGGGCAAAATGAACCTCCAGTCGACTGAACAACAGGTCTTGGCAATGGAAAACCTGATTGCTATTCAGGTAGTTACAGCCTACCTCCAGATATTGATGTCGGAGGAGATGGTTAAAATGGCAGAAGATAAGCTCACAATAAGTTCGGACCAGATTGCCCAGGCAGAGGAGTTTTTTAAAACCGGCAGGATTGCAAAAAGTGAAGTCATGGTCATTAAATCCCAGAAAGCACAGGATAATCTTGATCTGATTACCCGGCAAGGGGAATTAGACCTCGCCTACCTTGTTATGCGTCAATTGCTTAATCTGGATGGGGAGGCCCCCTTTAAAATTGCACATCCAGGTGAGAGTTCATTGCAACCGGTATCCT
Organism: uncultured Porphyromonadaceae bacterium; assembly: GCA_964465145.1. Taxonomy (GTDB): domain Bacteria; phylum Bacteroidota; class Bacteroidia; order Bacteroidales; family UBA12481; genus JAUVKA01. The sequence goes on from CAYXJR010000035.1 coordinate 40,903, forward strand.
TACCCTCCTCACTGGCTGTATATGATTACGCCAAGGTCAATCAACCAAGGATACTGGCGGCGCAAAGTTTAGTTATGGCCAATGAGGCAGCATTAAAAATTGCCAGGGGCGCAACCATACCCTCCCTTGCATTAAATGGAGTAATATATTCGAGGTACTCCGCACTCGGTGTTAATCCCTTGGATCCGGAAGGACTTTATCCTTATCCAAAACAGCTCGGTGATAATACTTATATGCAGGCTAACATAGGATTAAACATCCCAATATTCTCAAGATTTTCAAATGGGACACACAGAATGATCTCACAGGCAAAGGTGAATGTCCTGGATGCCCACCTGTTATTAGAACAGGAGGAAAAGACTATGCGCGAAGAAATTCAGCAGGCTGCAACTCTGGCTAATACAGCCCTGGCTCGTTTAAATGCAGCAGAGATGGCTGCCAACAGTGCAGGGGAAGCAAATGACCTGATCCGTGAACAATTTAACGTTGGACTTGTTACTGCAATTGACTTGAGAGTTTCCAGCAATCAACTTTTACAGGCAATGGCCAACCACCTGCAGGCCAAATATGAGCTGGTTCTGAGGTCGAAAATTTTGGAGGTTTATCAGGGGAAAGAAGTGGGATTGTAGATCGGTAGATCAGTAGATTAGATATTATTGCCAATAGCTTCAGCTAGTGGATTGAATTACAGACAATTAAATATAAGCTTTAGCCCAATAGGACAATATTGGTTTTTTGCCTCACCCCGGTTAATCCATCATTTTACCTGTGCCAACAAAGGCCGGAATTATCCGGCCCTACATTAATCCATCATTTTACCTGTGCCAACAAAGGCCGGAATTATCCGGCCCTACATGTGTATTTTTTTCTACATTTATGGTTATTATAAAATCCCTAACCATGAAAAAAATACTATTCATCGCATTTTGCTTTTTGTCAACTCTGACCTATTCTCAGGAAAACCTCGGTTACCAAAAACCATCAAAAGAAATTCTGGATCTGGTGGATGTGCAGCCTACCCCATCTGTTCGATTGGATGATAATAAGGAATACATGGTTCTTATGTACCGCGATGCCTTCAAATCAATTGCGGAACTTTCCCGGCAGGAAATGCGCCTGGCTGGTTTGCGAATTGACCCGATTACCAATATTGGAAGCAGAACGAGTTATTCAAATAATATCAAAATAAAAAACCTTAGGCAGAAAGATGCCCGGATAATCCAGGTTAAAGGACTGCCTCAGAATCCGCTCATCTCCAATTTCTCCTGGTCGCCCGACCAGAAAAAGGCTGCCTTCACCCATACCACAGATGAAGGAGTTGAATTGTGGATCCTGGATATAGCCGCCGGGGCAGCAAAACGGCTGACCGGGCCCAGACTTAATGCCAATATGGGTGATGCAATCAACTGGTTTGAGGATAGCAAGTCGCTCTTGGTTAAGATGATATCGGATAAAAGACAGGATCTTATTGATGTTAATAATACAGTTCCAACCGGGCCAACCATTTCATCTAATGATGGAAGCGAGGCCCAGAACTGGACATATCAGGACCTCCTGAAAAACCCCAATGATGAACACAACTTTGAGCAGCTGGCACTTTCAGATATTTTCAGAGTTCCAATTGAGGCGTACTTCAAGTCCGCGTCCACCAATCCCAGGC
>CAYXJR010000036.1:0-40500 GCA_964465145.1 uncultured Porphyromonadaceae bacterium
AGGTGCATCTTATTCGTAATTATTTGGTCTATTAATTACCGTGAAAATCTATGTTTAATAATAAAGCTATATATTTCTATTGTTAATTACCAAACATTAGTGTTATTTTGTTAACAAAATTAATATAACCCTTATAAAATATGACATTTATCATATTTTATAAAAAAACTCGGGGATCAAATTTTTATTTCCTGAAATGAAAGTGATTCTTGTTGTGAAAAATTTAACAGCTTGAAGGGCTACCAGAAACCATATCAGATTCACATCGAAGGACTGGTTCAAGGGATTGGATTCAGGCCATACATTTACCGGCTCGCTACCCAGTGTAATTTGTCCGGAACAGTGGATAACAGAAGAGATGGTGTTTGGATAAATCTTCTCTGTAATGAAGGACAACTCCGGAAATTCATTAATCTTATTCCCCGGCAAGCCCCTCCGGCGACAAGGATTACCAGGATAACAACTTTGCCGGGCAATGGAGACCTGAAAACCGATCGTTTTTCTATTCTTCCCAGCAAGAATGATTCGGGCCTTGTTTCGGGGATTTGCCCTGATATTGCAATCTGTGAGGATTGCCTTCATGAGCTTGAAAATCCTGGTTATCGCCATAATTACCCTTTTATCAATTGCACTAATTGTGGACCCCGTTTTTCCATTATCAACAAGATGCCGTATGACCGCAGCAGTACTTCAATGGCCGACTTTCAAATGTGCAGCCAATGCTCAGATGAATTCAGCCAGGTTGAAGACCGAAGGTTTCATGCCCAGCCCATTGCTTGCTGGGATTGTGGCCCGGTCTATTATAGCGGTTCGGAAACTGAAAATCGGTCCGGTTGGCCTGAATTGCTTTCTAAATTTATTGATAAACTCGAACATGGTTTTGTCTGTGCGGTTCAGGGTATCGGAGGTTACCATCTGATGTGCGATGCCAGTAGCCGACAAACCGTTGAACTGTTGAGAAATCGCAAGATGCGAGATGGAAAACCTTTTGCCGTGATGTTCCGGAATATGGATGCCATCAATTCCCATTGTAAGGTTTCATTGGCAGAAGCGGCAGAACTTCAATCCTGGAGACGACCAATTGTGTTGCTTGAAACCAGAAATGAACTGAATGCAGCCATCAATTGTGGATTATCAACCCTTGGCGTAATGCTGCCATACACCCCGCTCCACCACCTGATCTTTAAGCATTCTGTCCTGGATGCTATCCTTTGTACAAGCGCTAATATCAGCGAAGAACCTATTGTGAAAGAAGCAGTAGAAGCTGAGAAGAAACTCCAGGGTGTTGCTGATTTTTTTCTCCATAGCAACCGTTCAATCATAAACCGGTGTGATGATTCTGTTGTGCGGATTATTGGCAATAATCCTGTTTTAATAAGAAGATCAAGGGGTTATGTGCCACACAGTATTAGCCTGATGAAGGATGTAACAGGAATATTGGCGATCGGTGGGGAGCTCAAGAACACTTTCTGCATGGGTATTGGTAATGAAGCAATAATTAGTCAGCATATCGGGGATCTGAAAAATCCAGAAACCATGGTCTTTTTTGAAGAGACGATCGACCAATACTGTAAGCTCTTTCATTTCAAACCAGAACAGATAATCTGTGACCTGCATCCTGATTATCTCTCGAGCCAATATGCACAATCCCGGAAGCTCCCTGTCTCTGAGGTGCAACATCATCATGCCCACATCCTATCGGCAATGGCTGAACATCATTTGAGCTGTCCGGTGATTGGTGTTGCCTTTGATGGGGCAGGGCTGGGTCCTGACGGTTTGATATGGGGTGGTGAGTTTTTTATATCTGAACCAACAAAATTTGTCAGAATTGACCATTTCCCTAATGTTTATCTTGCTGGAGGGGATCTGGCAGCCCGGGAACCATGGAGAATGGCCGCCTCCTGGTTGTACCATTATTATGGAGCAGACTTTGAGGATCACCTTGAGTATCTATCCCATCTGCCGATCGACAAAGTGAAACAGCAGGTAGCCTTTATCGATTCGGGGATACCCCTGGTAAAAACATCCAGCGTAGGAAGACTGTTTGATGCAGTTGCATCATTAACAGGAGTTTGCCAGGAGAATACCTTCGAAGCCGAAGCTGCCATGAGATTGGAGTCAATTGCTTCAAAGGGCAATTCCGTAGAGGCATATCCCATCAACATGGATCAGCCCACGGATCTGAAGCCCCTTTTCGACGGGTTGCTAATTGATATTAAAGAAAAAAGAAGCCTGCCCCTGGTTGCGGCACGGTTTCACCTTACCATATCAGAAATAATTCTGGCAATCTGTTGCACAATTGGTGATAATTATGCTATAAAACAGGTAGTGCTTTCAGGTGGGAGCTTTCAAAACCGGGTTATGACAGAGAGGGCATGCGCCCTTCTTGAAGCGAAAGGATTTGAGGTGTTCACCAACCGGCAGGTTCCGCCTAATGACGGTGGTATCTCGCTTGGCCAACTATTTTATGCCGCGAATCTCAAATAAAAAGTTAGATATGTGTTTAGCAATTCCAGGAACAGTTATTACGATAGAAGGCGATTTTGCAATGGTAAGCATTGGAGGGATGCTTACACAGGCTTCCCTTCAATTGATTGAGGAGGTCAAGATAAATGATTACGTGTTGATCCACAGCGGGTTTATCATTGAGAGAATCTCAGCCGATGAGGCACATGAAATCCTACACCTCATCACAGAGATAATGGATCAGGAGGATTCAACTGACAAGGATAATCTCAACGATGAATAGCCAGTCTCAAAAATACTCCAGCCTGATCGAATCCATAAACCAGGAGTCGGGACAAGCTGTCAGATTCATGGAGGTATGTGGAGGACACACATGGGCCATCCGAAAAGCCGGTATCCCAGACTTGCTGCCGGAATCCATCCGACTGGTATCGGGGCCCGGGTGCCCCGTATGTGTTACGAGCAGGGGGTATATCAACACCGCTATTGCCCTGCTCGACCAACCTGAAGTCATCCTTGCCACCTTTGGTGATCTTATGCGGGTTCCGGGAAGCATCCAATCTCTCGAAGAAACCATATTCCATTCCAGGCGCATCGAGGTGGTCCTTTCACCTCTTGATGCCCTGCAATATGCGATACGTAATCCCGGCAAAGAGGTCGTCTTTTTAGGGATTGGATTTGAGACTACAGCGCCCGGTGTTGCCGCTACAATAATGCAGGCGCGAAATGAAGGGATTCGCAATTTCTCAGTACTCAGTTCTCATAAAGTCATGCCTCCGGCCATGGCTGCTCTTCTGGATCACCGGATACCGATCGATGGATTTATATGCCCGGGACATGTCAGTGCTATAACCGGTCAGGGCATATTCGAATTTATCCCGCGTGAATACCATATACCCTGTGTTATTGCCGGATTTGAGAGTGAAGATATCCTTGAATCAATATTGATGCTTATCCGTCAGATAAATAGTGATAATGCCCTTGTTGAAAACCAGTATAGCCGGGTTGTCAGAGCCAATGGTAATCCGAAAGCCAGGGCTATTATGGATGAGGTTTTTGAATTATCAGATGATTGGTGGCGCGGACTGGGAGAGATTCCTGGAAGCGGCTTGTCAAATCGGAGGAAGTATTCCAAATGGGATGCAAAAGAAAAATTCGGAGTGACCATATCTCCTGAGCCTGAACCGCCCGGTTGCCGATGTTCCGATATACTGAAGGGCCTTGCCAATCCGGAAGATTGTGCTTTGTTCGGATCTGATTGCACACCCGACAATCCGGTTGGTGCATGTATGGTTTCAAATGAGGGTACCTGTCAGGCCTGGTACCGGTTTAATCAATCACCTTAAGTTAAATATGCTATGGATAGAATAAAAATAGGGCATGGGAGTGGCGGATTATTAACCCGTAAATTGATCCGTGAGGTATTTCAAAAAAGATTCAACAACTCCGAACTTTTGAAAGAGAGTGACGGAGCCACTATCTCTCCGGGCCAATTTGACTTGGTTGTTACAACCGATGCCTTCGTCGTTGATCCCTTGTTTTTTCCCGGTGGAGATATTGGTAAAATGTCTGTGTGCGGAACCATAAATGACCTCGTGGTGTCAGGTGCCAGGCCATTATATCTCACCGCCTCGTTTATTCTTGAGGAGGGCCTGGATATTGCCATACTTGAACGAATTACTGACTCCATGGCACATGAAGCCGATCTGGCCGGAATCCCGGTCATCGCCGGTGACACCAAAGTAGTACCAGGAGGCAATGCTGATAAACTCTATATAACAACAACAGGCATAGGCGAAAAGATACCGGAGTTTAGCCATCTTTCAGCGATCTCTGATATTCTCCCTGGCGACCGCATCCTGGTTAGCGGTCCGGTTGGTCTGCATGGCGCTGCAATATTTGCCAGCAGGTTTCCTGACCGCATTCAAACAGATATCCGGAGTGATTGTGCCAGTTTGCTTCCATTGCTCGGAATACTGAAAAAGTGGGGCAAAGAAATTCGCTTCATGAGGGATGCTACACGGGGTGGCCTGGCTACTGTGTTAAACGAAATCGCTGATCAGCAAAAGTGGGGACTGGTTATAGAGGAATCCGACGTATTGGTCACAAAAGAAGTTAGCGGATTATGTGAGCTTTCCGGACTTGATCCACTGTATCTGGCTAACGAAGGAACGATGGTTTTGGTTGTTTCATCAGAGGGAGCTGAGGCGATTTGCGAAAGCATGAATCGTAATCCTCAGGGATACCAAGGTATTGTCATAGGAGAATGTAATATGGAATTACCCGGACGGGTGAAAATGCGAACACGGATCGGAGGATCAAGAATACTGCCTATGTTGTCATCCGACCCCTTACCCAGAATCTGTTAAGCTATGCATGAACTTGCCATCACCGAAAATTTGATTGAGATTGCCATTGAAGAAGGCACGAAGAACGATCTCGTGTCCATCAATGAGATCAAGGTGGTGATAGGCAGAATGCATCAACTGGTGCCTGATCTTTTGTATTTTGCTTTCGAGACAGCTACGGAAAATACTATTGCCCGCCATGCCAGACTCGAGATAGAATGGGTTCCCATCGAGATGCAGTGTCATGATTGCGGAAAAATATTTACCATTGAAGATATCTTGTTCATTTGTCAGGATTGCGGCAGTAGCCGCCTGACACAATTGAAAGGTAAAGAGTTGTATGTTAAATCAATAGAAGGAACTGAATATGGAAATCACCATCTTAAAACGGGTTCTTGACAAGAACCAGAATAAAGCAGATGAGATCAGACAATTGCTAAAAGAAAAAGGGATCATAATGCTCAATCTGATCAGTTCTCCAGGAGCCGGGAAAACCTCGCTGCTTGAACGCACCCTCAAATTCTTTGCCAAGTCGATGAGGTTGGCCATCATTGAAGGTGATGTGGCCACTGATCATGATGCCCGCAGATTGCAATCCTTTGGATTTCCGATAGTGCTGATCAATACGGAAGGGGGGTGCCACCTCGATTCAAATTCAATCTCGAAAGTTCTTGATCACCTCGATCTTTCTCAACTGGATATGATCATTGTTGAGAATGTAGGCAATCTTGTCTGTCCAGCTGCCTTCGATTTGGGTGAGAATCACAAAATTGCCATTGTCAGCACTACCGAAGGTGACGACAAACCTGTAAAATATCCTGCCTTATTTCGTGAAGCCTCTGCTGTTATTCTGAACAAAATCGATCTGATACCCTATACAAACTTCCGTCGTGATGAATTTTACAGGTACATGAATGGCCTAAATGCTAATATTCCGGTTTTCGAAACATCCTGTACAAGCGAAGAGGGTCTTCAGGCATGGTATGAATGGATGAGGCAGGCGATTGTTCCCCCTGGTACTGGCGCATGTATTATATGACGGGATCCAGGTGGGTATGCTGATGTTGACTTATCCTTACTGATCTAATTTCCCCGGAGCATGTCTTTTTTTGGCTATTTAAAGATAGAAGTAAGTTAATACAGATCAAAGTAGATATAGGTATAATATTAATATTTGTAATACCAATGAAAATCCGTATATTGCAACTGAAATATAGTTGAAATGACGAAAAAGGAAAAGCTTCGAGCCAGGTTATTGACTCAACCAAATGATTTTACTTTTTCTGAACTGAGAACTATGCTGATGGGCTTTGGTTACATCGACCGCATCCAGGAAATATTTTAAAAAAATATCAATTGGATCAGGTCCATTAAGAGTTAATTAAGGAGGGCTTATTATGAAAGATGTCTTAAAATACAAAGAGTATCTTGGAACTGTTCATTACAGTTCGGAAGATGAAGTATTTTATGGAAAGATTGAGGGAGTAGAAGATCTTGTGAGCTTTGAAGGCCGGAATGTTAAGGAATTAAAAGAGGCTTTTTCTATGGCCGTTGAAGATTATATTGAATTATGCGAATCAACTGGGAAAAGCGCAGAAAAAACTTACAAAGGCAGTTTCAATATTAGGATTAAACCGGAAATCCACAGGAAAGCTGCGCGCAAGTCTGTTGAGATGGGGATCTCTCTGAACCAACTTGTAGAAAAAGCAATGCAGGAGTTTCTATCCTGATTATCCTCAATAATCTGTATACAATTGTTTCAAACTATTCATTTTTAACTACTCTGAACCAGAGGGCAGAAAGACTGGTTCATACTACATACTCATTCCCTTCTCAATCTCTTCCAAAGTTTTCCCTTTGGTCTCCTTAACCCTATAGATGATAAAAAGGAGACCCAGCACGCATATCCCGGCAAATAACCAGAAACTTCCTGATATTTGAATAGTATCATTTATGATTGGGAAAAAGAATGCTAATAGTGTATTTCCGGTCCATAAGGCAAAGGTGGCGATTGCCATGGCTGTCCCCCGTAACTTATTTGGAAATATTTCTGACAGGACAACCCATACAACCGGTGCGAGCGTCATTGCATAGCAGGCAATGGCCATGAGTACAAAAACGAGAAGGGGGGCGCCCTGTACACCGGCATAATAAAGGCTGCCTATAATGGTATATATCACAGCAAGCCCACCAGCCCCAATAATCAATAATACTTTTCTCCCGATCCTGTCAACAAGAACCATCGCTACTATTGTAAATACAAGGTTGATGCTGCCGGTTATGACAACATTAAAGAGCATATCCGATACATTGTATCCGGCTGAAGAAAACACTTCATCGGCAAATAGGAAGATAACATTTATGCCGCACCACTGCTGGAATACTGCCAGGACTATACCTATCACCAGCACTGGCAATACTCCTTTGTTCAGAAGGTCTTTCAATCTGACTTTCGGCTCCTTTGTAACAAGAGTTTCCTCAATTTCGGCTTTGGTGTCCTGAGCATATTGTTTTCCTCCGATTTTATTTAGGACGGATACAGCTTTGGTTTCAAATTTCTTTTTGAGCAACCATCTCGGGCTGTCGGGTACGAGCCACATCAGTATAAAGAAAATAGCAGCAGGAACTATTTCTGCCCAGAACATGAAACGCCATCCGTGCTGCCCGTTCCAGGAATTCAGAATATCCAATCCTGTCGAGTCAGCCGGTACAGGTCTGGCAATCATGAAATTTACTAGTTGGGCTAGTAAGATCCCAATAACAATCGTAAGCTGATTAATGGCAACGAAACGACCACGCATATTGGCCGGTGAGACTTCAGCAATATAGACAGGGGCCAGGTTTGAGGCCAGTCCAATCCCAATACCACCGATAATCCGGTATACGACAAATAATGAAAACTGGTTTGAAAACCCTGTCCCAATTGCTGACAACAAAAATAAGGCTGCAGCTGTTATCAGCAGTTTTTTTCTACCGTATTTATCAGAGAAAATTCCAGCCAAAACAGTACCAAGTATGCAGCCTACCAGGGCACAGCTTACGGCCCAACCCTGAAGCTGGGCTGAGGATGCAATATCAAAAAACTGCTCGTAGAAAGGTTTTGCACCTCCGATTACTACCCAGTCGTAGCCGAAGAGAAGACCGCCCATAGCTGAGACGAGGGCGATGCCGGTGATGTAGCGGATGTTCAACTTGGTCATTTGATAATTGTAAATTGTAAATGGTTATCGGTTATCAGTTATCGGTTATCTGTTATCAGTTATCGGTTACCTGTTCAACATTAGGATCCAGCCTTTCTTAGGTTCAACTGGGATTTTGTCTGATAAGGAATAGCTTGCTGCCGGTTGGAATTTTTCTATCACTGGGGCTGTTAGTGTAATTTTATCAGGATCATAACCCAATGATTCCCAGTCTGATATTATTTTCACATCTACCTTTGTGTCAGACCAACTGGCCAACGAAATCAGAATTTTATCGGGTTTTACATAATAAGTTAATAGCACATCCGGATTACTGGTTTTAATAACCGACCGCTTGTCCCAATAGCCTATCATTTCAGAAGAAGCAATATCAAAACTGTCCCAAATCTTCCATATTTCTCTGGGGTTGCAATTTACGCCTTCAGTATACCAGGGGTACCTGACTGTCATCCCATAAACCATTCCCCTCCAGGGGTTTCCTCCTCCATGCAGCATATCGCCCATTAATCCAAAAGGAATTCCTGAAACCTCAACAAGCCAGTTTTCAGGAGGCATCTGGTCGTAAAGGAAGCTTTCTCCAAACCATAGTTTGTTGATGTAAGGGAAAAAATCAGTGTATTGTGTGGCCGGCCCTTTCGAAAAGCCTGTATTTGAGTGGAGGTCAAGGATGCAACCAGGCTTGTGCATTTCCATGACCTTGCGCATCCTCTTCACCATTTTCCTGTCGTAGGATACATCATCAAGGTATAAGCCATCAATATCCATATTCTCAACAAGCCAGCCCAGGCCTTCAATATAATAGTTGAACCATCGTGATTCACCGGTGCTCGTAAGAATTGAAGCATCGACCTTTTCATTGGTAAGACGTTCGTACCATTGAGGGGTGTAATTATCCACCAGATGCTCCCTTAACCAGGGGAAACCACCTCCTTTTCCACCACCAAGTATTTCATCACCAAGGCTTCTTAAAGCCCAAATTTCTGTCACCCAGTTTGTCAATTCCCTTATCGTATAATAGATTTTCACTTTCACTCCCTTGGAATGAAAGCGATCAACAAAACCTCTCATCTCTTCTGTAGCAATAAAAGGGTAATTTATATGAGGGTTGTACTGATTAGCATGATGAAGATTAATAATCTTCACCCCTGCACTTAATTCTTCATCATCAGGAACAGGATCTAATCCATTGTGGAAATATCTATCGGTAAACTGACTCTGAGTGTTTACCTGGCGGACAGGTGTAATAATAAGTGAAAATTCAAAGCTTATTTGCTCTCCTTTTTTCAAAGTCCTTTCGCCGCTGGTAACGGTAGCAAAAACAGTTTTACCCGATCTTGAAATTAAAAAACCTCCTTTGTTATCGTTATACCAGCTACGAGGAGGATCAGGCTTATACAGATTTAGAAGAGGGCCATGATAATCCGAGCCTCTCAATTCGCAAAATATCCCGCCATAAGTATTTCCAATCCAAAAACTGTCGTGAGGGCCATTCCATTTGGCGGAGTGGTTTTCCGGCACCTTAGTCCCGGGCAGATCCATACCCATCATGTATTCAGCAAGATCTGATTTCATTGGGATAACAAGCTTTACATCCTCAATTTCCATCTCCTCCTTAGCGGTAAATGTGTATTCACATTTAATGTACCCATCGAACTCGATAGTTGATTGTCCATGAATTGTGTATGCATCATTGTCCGACAGGTACTTACCGGTTACTTCGCCATTTGATCTATCCATGCTAAGAGTTTCAAACTTGCTGGGAGCTGCATCGATTTTTAGTGTTTCAATTTCCAGGCTTATGGGCTTGGATAATATCGAAGTTCCCCAAGATTTTATTTCCGCAGGAAGCCCATTATCGCCTAATTTAATACTGCTTCCGGTAAGATTCAAAGTGTTTTTTCCATCAAAATCAATGGCTGAAAATGGTTTGACGGGTTCTTTGTCGATTCCAAGAGTGGAATTCAACCATCTGAGCCTTGAGTGCCGCCATAATTCACTATCACCCCGATCCCTAAGGATTTCTTTTTCGATATTTATTTCTATATCGATTTTTTGTTCATTCAAATTATAAGGTTTGATAACAAGCCATCCTTTATACCTCCCGGGTTTTATATCTGAAGGTATGTCTACTCCAATCCACATAGCCTGGACCTTATTTTTCTTTATGTCCAAAACTTTCTGAAAGTAATTACCATCAGGGTCATATCCCTCAGTATTAAAGCAGGTTATGGACTGCAAAGGGATTGAAGAAGACCGGCTTTCGAGATCAGAAAATTGTATGGTAACATTTTTAAGATCTTTCACAGCGGCCCATACCCCTACCTGAAATACATAATATTCGTTTTGAAGAGCCTTCCCAATAAACTTTTGGGGTAATTTATTTTGAATCCATTTAGAAGGGATATTGTCAAACATTCTTATAGGATTGATCCGGTCTTCAGGAAAAAGAAAATACTCTCCCTCATTATTTTTTAGAAAAGTCTGTTTTTCTTCTTCTGTAGAGATTATCTCCATTGGATAAAAACTGTCAAACTCTGTGCGCGATTGGATTTCAGAGCAAACCGCTTTTGGCAGACTTTCAAAAGCAGCCTCGTCATCTAGTCCGCATCTTGTAACCCAATCATTATCAGGTTCATCTTCAGGTATATAATATCCTCCATAATAGAAGCCCCCATTCTCCTGGACAATATGGGAGAGGTAATAGAAAAAGTATTTACCAGGAGAATTTACCGGGCCAAATACTAAATGGCATTTTTCATTAGTAACTTCTTTTCGGAGGATGTTTTTTACTGTGTCTCCGGTTTCCGCATTAACAATCAACATCCTTTTCTGATCTGGGCCTTTATCATGCCTCCTCCAGATCAAATTCAAATCCACAGCTTCCGCAGCATTATCTATTTTTAATATAGCGCGGTGATTTCCAAGAGCTTCGGGCCAGGGTACATTTGCCACTGAATAGTTTATCGTGTCCTTTGTTTGGCAGGAGGAAAGCAATATCAATATTACAACGGTTGGCAATAGAGAAAGAATTGACCTATTCATTGACCTATTCAATTTGGGTCAGCTAAGTTAAGTGGATTATTTGAAAGAGAAATCCCTAATTTTCCAATGGTTAGATGTAGGAACAATTGGATATTGGATGTTGAAGAGGATAACGGATGACGGATTACGGATAACGGATTACGGATTACGGATAACGGATGACGGATAACGGATGACGGATAACAGATTTCCCTACGTCCCTTCTTGGGTCTTTAGAATAGTTTGTGTAAACGCCTCTATTTAAATTCTTCTCCCAATTAACATTTTTTAAATATTAAGATGTTGAATGTCACCTGAAAACCATTGACTGAATCAGGGTGAATATGTAAATTGCATGCTATTCTAAACTTACAACCATGAAAAAAACTACCCTTTTCTTGCTTGCCGGATTACTTATTCTTTCTTCCGGATTGGGATTTTCCCAGGACAAAAAAGTTGTTCAAAAGATCATTGAGATCGGTACTACTGATAACCAGGCGATGGATCACCTCGACGTTCTGACCAACCGCATAGGTGGACGATTGATAGGCTCAGATGCTTATGATAATGCCTGTGATTGGGCAGCCTTTGATAAAATGAAAGGCAAATTAAAGGGAGCCTGGGTTTTAATTGGAGGAACGAATAGTGGTTGGCCTATTGATTATTCTCCACAGGGAGATAAAGGGCGGGCAATAATCATTGCAAAAAATGACTCCATCAATAAATTGAATCAACCAATACTACAGGAAAACAGGAATAACAGACGCAATCCCGACTATAAGCCAAAAGAATTACATGAACTGATTAAAGCACCAGCCCTTTTTTATCATCAGATGGTTGATGCCGGAATTTTGGGGATTATTCAATCATCTACTGTTCCGATCAGGGCCCTTTACGACAGAACGAATGTTAATGGCAAGTACATGACTTGGGAGACCCTACCAACAATACCGGATATTAAGTTGGATGAGCACCAGTATAAGATTATCGAGCAAATGGTTAAGGAAAGAAGGTATTTTCAACTCGAATTTGATATCCGTAATCATTTTAAGTTAGGGCCGGTTAAATATCACAACGTGATTGGTGTAATTAAGGGAACCAAATATCCTGATGAATATGTTATGATGGGTGGCCATCTGGATGCTTTCGATGTAGCTACAGGTGGTGTGGATGATGGATCAGGATCAACACCCTCAATGGAAGCTGCACGTTTGATCATGGAAGCTGGTGGTAAACCTAAGCGAACTATTTTAGTTTGTCTCTGGGCTGGTGAGGAGTTTGGCCTGCTCGGTTCAAAGCACTGGGTTGAAAGCAATAAGGACAAATGGCCAAAAATCGCTAATTATTTCAATAGGGATGGCGGGCCAACGGTTGCAAACAGCCTTAGTGTCCCCGAAAGCATGTATGATGATTTTGAAAAAATTTGTGAACCGCTGAATAGCATCAATCCTGATTTCCCATTTACGCTGAAAAAAGCTGAACCAAGTCCACGACCAACCAGGGCTGGTGGTTCTGATCATGCATATTTTGCACTGAATGGTATTCCAACCATGTCATTCGGCACAGGAGATCCTAAGGGCTATGATTTCGATTATGGCGAGATCTGGCATACAGAAAGAGATACTTACAATAAGTCGATACCTGAATATCAGGAACATTCGGCTGTCGTAACTGCCGTTGTGGTATATAGCATAGCCATGTTGGATCACTTGCTTAGCAGGGAGGGAATGTTTATTGAGCAGCCATAGATTTGCTGATTATTTTTTTCCAATGAAAGGGGAAGGCGGTTGTTAAAGAGAGTGGTTCTCCCTCCTTTTTTTTACAATCATAACTGGCCTGAAATATATGTAACGATATTCAATATTGTTACGCTGGGTAAAACCATAGTTCCGTCCCTTTGTCCCCAGTTCCTATGTTCCTGTTCCCCTGGCTGTTCCCCAGCATATTTACGGCCTATTATACCATCATTTCTTCAGAAATTTAGCAGCAATCTTCACCAGGCCTTCATCAGATATATCGGTGGTGGTTTTTAGTACTTTGATCCAATAATCCACTTCGTCTTGCCTGGCCGGACAGCCTGTGTTTTGACCCGGTTCATCCAGGCCGACACCCTCAGGGCGCATGAAAGAATCAGCAATTAGATTACCTTTCTTATCGAGAACAACCCAGAAGGGAATTCCGGCTTTGTCGCCATTGTATGTTGCTAACAATTCTGCAGCACCTGGGTTTTCGAGGTATTTATTCTTCTCATTTTCCTTGACTACCATATGTTCGATGATGAAACTGTCATCAAAATATTGCTTTACGTCCTCATCATTCATCAGGCTGTCCATCCGGTGGCACCATCCGCACCATGATGCATGCCACATAATAAATACATTTTTTCCTTTTTTACGAGCCTGTTTTTGTGCGGTTTTAAGAATGACATCGGCCGCCAATGGGCCTTCCGATTCTCGTGTTGCACAACTTGCCATGACGAAAACAAAGGCAAGCAAGAGATAGAGTTTTGATTTCATGTTTTAAATATTGGTTTAAGAATGATTATCCAATAGAGTGGCCAATTTAGTGAATTATCCAACAAGCTCATTAAAAGTGGAGGAGAAAGGATTGGTTGATTGGTTGATTGGATGACTGGTAGATCAGTAGATCAGTAGATTAGTAGATTAGTAGATTTTTAGATTTGTTTATTGGTATATCTGTGGATTAATTCGTTTCTGAGTAGCCATGGAGATTACCCTCGTCCCTCATCCATATTTTGTAACATTCCCAGATTTTCTTCGTCTTGTGACTATATAACTTATCTTAAAAAGACTAGCCATGAAAAAGCTTGTTGTTATTATGCTGTGCCTGGTAGTTTCATTGTCAGTTTCAGCCCAGAAAACAAAGACCGTTACAGCCGAAGGGCCAATTGTAAAAAAGGAACGTCAGATTGAAAATTTTACCGGGATAAATACAAGTACCGGGATCGATGTCTACCTGACCCAGGGAAATGGGCCAAAGTTATCAGTAGAAGCAGAGGAAAATCTGCATGAATATATCCTGACTGAGGTAAAGGATGATGTGTTGCATGTGTTTACTAAAGTGAACATTAAAGGCTCAAAATCAAAGAAGGTATATGTTACCATGGATGAAGTGAAATCCTTGACGGCTTCAAGCGCTGGTGATATTTTTGGGGAGACCCCATTGAAAGCCGGTGAGATTGAACTTCATGCCAGTAGCGCAGGGGCCATAAAGCTGGAACTAATGGCCAAAACAATTTTGGTAGATTGCAGCAGTGCCGGAGATATTACTCTATCAGGACAGGCCGATTATTTAAAGGCCAGCACCAGTAGTGCTGGTGATCTGATTGCAAAGGACCTCAAGGTAAAAGAAGCTAAAGTTTCTGCATCCAGCTCTGGGGATATTACTGTGAATGTCAGCGATAAGCTATATGCCAGAGCCAGTAGCAGTGGAGATGTGCATTATGTAGGTGATCCAGAAGTAGATGCTAAATCCAGCAGTGCAGGGAGTGTGAAGAAGAAATAGGTAAAAGGGAATAGTTAACAGGGAACGGGGAAAAACTATACAATTTTGTGAAATAGAATTTGGACAACAAAAGAAATAAATCATAGTTGTCATAAAATATTATAGCGAGGCGATGTATTCATCCCTCGCTTTTTTAATACTGATTGACAATTACTTAAACGATATTTATTTTCCCCCCTTTTAAGCAGAAAATTGGCAAAAAAAGATAAAGTGCATGTTTTAACAGAGCCCAATAAATATTTACAATATATTTGAGGAGGTTTTTTTATTATGATAGAACATCGTGTTGTAATCACTGGCTTGGGTGCTATAACTCCGCTGGGTTTAAGTGTAAAGGATTTTTGGGAAGGGTTATTAGCCGGGCGCAACGCAATAGCCAGGGTAACTCATTTTGATCCTACAGAATATCGTTCAAAGCTTGCAGCTGAAGTAAAAGATTTTAATCCTGAAGATTATATCGACAGAAAATCAGCGAACCGTATGGATCGATTCGTACAGTTTGGAATTGCAGCTTCAGCAATGGCAATTAAAGATTCAGGGCTGGAATCATTCCCCTTCGATAAGAACAGGGCAGGTGTCATCATCGGTTCAGGAATAGGGGGTTCCCAAACAATAGAAGATGGGTATCACACTCTTCAGGAATATGGGCCCAAAGGTTTAGATCCTTTTTTCGTGTCCAAGCTGCTCATCAATATGGCAGCCTGCATGGTTTCCATTAAATTTGGACTGAAAGGTCCGCTTTCAGCTCCATCTGTAGCATGTTCTACGGGAACAAATGCCATTGGAGATGCATATAGGATCCTTCAGAGGGGAGATGCCGAAGTCATGTTGGCAGGTAGTTCTGAAGCATGTATAAATCCGATGCCATATGGCGGTTTTTGCGCTACACGATCCATGACTCCAAATGAATCAGCTGAAGATGCATGCAGGCCATTTGATAAAAATCGTGATGGTTTTGTGATGGGGGAGGGAGCTGGGATTGTTGTTTTGGAAAAACTGAGTCATGCTTTAAAGAGAGGGGCAAAAATTTATACTGAAATAGTCGGATACGGCAATACGGCTGATGCCTATCACTTTACAGCCCCTGAACCCGAGGGAGACGGCATGAAACGTGTTATGCAGGCCGCCCTTCAGGATGCCGGTATGAATGCTAATGAAATAGGATATATCAATGCTCATGGTACGTCCACTATTTTAAATGATAAATGTGAGAGTGCTGCAATACAAAAAGTATTTGGTGATCATGCAACAAGAGTAAAAATCAGCTCAATAAAATCGATGATTGGCCATCTTTTGGCGGCCGCGGGCTCAGTGGAGCTCGTTTCTACCATAATGAGTGTATATTCCAATATGATACCTCCAACCATAAACTTTAAAGAACGAGATCCTGATTGTCCTCTCGATTATGTTACCAATGGGGCTGAATCGCTTGACGTAAATGCGGCAATGAGTAATTCGTTTGGTTTCGGTGGAGGCAACGCTTGCCTTATAATTAAGAAATATATAGATGGAAATTCCTAAACTTCAGATTGGTAATATAACCACAAATATACCTATTGTTCAGGGTGGTATGGGTGTCAGAGTATCTCTTTCATCGCTGGCTTCAGCAGTGGCAAACCAAGGTGGAATCGGTACGATTTCAAGTATTGGTTTAGGGGATATCAAGGCAACGGCTAATGAGTATGAAAGAACATCCAGAGAAGCATTAGTTACGGAGATTCGCAAAGCCAAAAGTATGACAGATGGCCCCCTTGCGGTAAATTTTATGGGTGTACTCAGCAACTCTAGTGATCTTATCAAAACGGCGGTAAAAGAAGGAATTAAAATGGTGGTATTTGGCGCCGGATTGCCAAATAAACTTCCCGCTTTAGTGGAGGACCCCAGTGTTAACCTTGTGCCTATTGTCAGTTCTGCCAGAGTAGCAGAATTTATCCTGCGAATGTGGGATAAACTATATGGAATGACCGCCGATGGACTGATCCTGGAGGGACCAATGGCAGGGGGGCATCTCGGTTTTTCTGTTGAACAACTGGAGCATATGGAGGACTTCTCGCTCGAGAAACTTCTGCCTGAAGTCCTGGAGGCTATTAAACCTTTTGAAGATAAATACGGCAAGAAAATTCCAGTAATTGCAGGAGGTGGCGTTTATACCGGAAAGGATATTGCACGAATGCTTTCCCTGGGCGCTTCAGGTGTTCAGATGGGAACCCGTTTTGTATGTACTGAAGAATGCGATGTTTCACAGCAATTTAAGCAAGCCTATCTGGATGTTAAAAAGGAGGACATCATTATTATAAAAAGTCCTGTTGGTATGCCTGGACGGGCGATCAATAACCATTTTTTAAAAGATCTTGAAGAAAAAGGAAAGCTGAAAATAAGTTGCCCCTATAGGTGCCTCACTGCCTGTCAGGTCAAAACTGCAAGGTATTGTATTGCAAATTCTCTCCTCAATTCCTACTTCGGTGATGTGGACAACGGCCTCATCTTCTGCGGTCAGAATGCTTATCGTATTGATAAAATTATTACCGTTAAGGAACTTTTCGAGGAGCTTATCTCCGAACTTAAAGATGTATAAGTGGCTTAACAGAAAATAGATAATAGAGAAGGGATGTTGGATGTTAGATATCACCCGTCACACATCGTTCGTCACTTTCTAGGTCTTGCCACAAAAAACACCTTTTTGCCTCACCTGGTTTACCAACATCACCATTTCTCGTTGGTCTCTTGAAGTCATCAGATTTTCAATGTCCTGGGCTTCGCATGATGTGCAAATCAAAATCAGGCCTAAGCTAATTAAACCAATCGCCGTGGTATATATAATCTTCAAAACCTGATTTAAAATGAAAACAGGCTCACATATCGCAGTAGTAATGATGATTTTTTTGTTTAGTTGTACAGCTCCTATAAATTTAACCTATGATAGTGCAAGAACTATTGATAAGGGAAGTGTTGAATTTACGGGAAATTATTCAGCATATAGGATGCCGGCAATAGACTTTTTTTACATAGCAGCAGATGATAAGCTTCCTGGAAATAGTAACTATGGATTTGTGCTTGGATATGGCATTTTGGATAGATATACCCTGAAATTAAGATATGAAAGGCTGAAACCCGTCAATTACAATGAAAATTTAAATATCATGATGATATCAATATAATATCATATCATATTAATCATTTAATAACCAACGGGCAGAAAACCGTACCTTTTATTCCTCCATCCTGGCCGAATGCCCGGGAATGGAGCCGTTGATTTGACTGGTTTGGAATAAAAGTTCTATTCGCAGGCAATATTCTCAAAGAATTCGTCCCAACAGTGCCAGTAGGGATTCGTGAAATGTAGCATACTTAATACCCTGCCATAATGAGTTGTGGTGTTCCATTTAATGTTAATAAGATCATCCTCCCACGTTTTGTATATATCGTAGAAAGCATCAAGATCCGTATCATCTACTTTACCGTACCTGATAAAGTTGCCATTATCGGCTGAATCTTCCATTATATTGGTATAGGTGATATCGGATGTGCCGTTAGGATTAATATCCCACTGAATATTCAAAAATGGCAGGCTGTTCCCCGGATCCTTAATATTGTCCTCCGGATCTTTGTTTATTGTCCATGTACCAGTGGAATTATCAGTTTTTGAGATTCCTGTAAACCAGAGAAAGTCGGTATAATCATCGGTTTTGGAAATATACATCGACCATTCAATTTCATCATTGTTTACCTTCCCATGCAGCTCGGCCTCATAAAAATCATTGAAGAGTGACCAGGGATAGGACCAAATCCATGATTTTGTTGTACCGTCCCATACGGCCTCATGATTAAATGACTCCAGGAAGGCAGCTACCGGGATGAACATCTGTACGGTGAGCACCGTATTCCACCAATAAATATTTGAAGCAGCAAATAAGAAATTTGATCTGGGAAGGATACCAGAATAACTAACGGGTTCAGGAGAATTTTTCCACATTCCGTCAATATCCATCACAAAAGATCCGGGTGGAGGTAGTTCGGGAGCTGGCTGATGCTTAACACATGAGGAAGAAATAATGCCAAGGGTAATGATAGTTAGAAAGATCTTAATTTTTTTCATGGCATTGATTTAAATGATTTACCTAATCTCAATATTACCTATTCATTTGATTTACTAAATTTAGGGAAAAATTTGGGAATTGGGACGAAGGGACAATGGGACAAAGGGGAAAGATATTAGATGTTGGATTTAGATTTTAGATAATAAGATGGTTCGAAACAGAATAATTCTTGCATTTCTTTCAATCATTATGCTTGAAGCATGCTCGATTGATAAAGTGGATAGTATTTTGCTTATTACTGGCGGGCATGAGTTTGATTCAGTGAATTTCATGAAGGTCTTCAAGGGCTATGATGATTTGGAATTCGACATCATTATGCAACCGGAAGCGAACCAGGTTTACTCCTCAGACTCAATTGACAATTATGATGCCCTGGTGTTTTATGATTTGGCACAGGATATTACAGAAGAGCAAAAGACCTCTTTTATTGACATGCTGAATAAGGGTAAAGGTATTGTCTTTCTTCACCATTCAATAGCATCATATCAGGACTGGGATGAATTCATAAATATCCTGGGTGCAAGGTATTATCTTGAACCACACGTATTTAACAATGATACAGTGCCTGCATCAACATACCTGGATAACCAGGATGTTGAAGTGAAGGTAATCGATAAAAGACATCCTGTAAGCAGGGATTTAAACGACTTTCTAATACATGAAGAGGTATATAGCCAGGTTGCTGTTATACCCGAAGTTCATCCTTTGATGGGCACGAATCATCCGGACAGCAATGATTTGCTTGTATGGACTAATAATTACGGCCGGTCACGGATTGTATATATCCAATTTGGCCATGATAATAATGCCTACAGCAATCCAAATTTCAGAAAGCTGTTGAGGCAGGCAATAGAGTGGGTGGGACGATAAATGCCTCATTTTGATAAAAATTTGGATTCAATTCACCAATTATGCAAAAGAATGAACTGAGTTTTTCAATCTACAGTTTTATTAATAGAGGAACTGAAAAAAGCTGGAATCGGGATTGGAGTGGCATCATCCAGCAAGAATTGCAGGCAGGTTCTGGAAGCGGTGGGGCTCTTAGACTATTTCGGAGCCAGGGTAGATGGGGAGGTTTCAGCTGAAATGGGACTGAGGGGCAAACCGGACCCGGACATTTTCCTGACTGCCTGCAAAAGGGAGGACGTTAATCCGGCAGCAACCTGTCGTAAGGCACCGGAGATATACATACTGGAGAAAACACCTGGTGGTGCGTCTGTGCAGATAGAATTGGTTACTGATGCAAGCTTGTGGACTGTGGGCCCGTCATATGCGGTATGGGCTGAATACAGCGATGGTAGCCGGGAGTCGATATACGTGACATGTAGGGCAGCCAACGATTACTGGGAGGCAGGGACAAAACAGGCCGAAGGCCTTCCGTTATGGTATAAGGTAAGGTCGGAGTCGGGCACAGCCATTCTTTTGGAAATAATAATGATATTTATTTCGACATGAATGGCATAACAACTGCAATTCAGATTTTTAAGGATATTTCAGTCGGACCAATCAAATAGCTGACAGTTGAATTGTAACCTTCCGTAACCCAACGTAACCTACCGTAACCTATTTCTTGGGTTTTGCAAAAACCTGCGTCCAGTAAATCCCATATTGTGCAGCTCCGAAATGCGTGAATTCCGGTTTCATTATGTTCCGGCAGTGCCCTTCGCTGTTCAACCAGGTATCAACTGTTTGTTTTACTGATGTTGGCCCCATTGCTAGATTTTCACCGATGGTCTGCCAGGCATAGCTGATCTTATTCAACCGGTCGGTAAGGGTTTCTCCATCCGAGGAAGTATGTTCGAAGTAATTATTTTTATACATGTCGTACGACTTGTCCGCGGCAGCCTTTTCGAGCTGGTCATCCCACTTAAGGGGAGCGACAGGTTTTTGCCATGTCTTGCCGCAGTAAACTCCTTTTTGCCTCGCCTGGTTCACCAGCTTTATCATTTCGCGCTGATCGCCGCTGTCCATAAGGTTTTTGATTTCCTGCGCTTCGCAGGAAGAAAATAAGGAAATGAAAATCAAGGATATCAGGATACGAAATAAGGCCTTCATTTATATCAGATTAATTATTTCTGAAACAAAACTCACGGTGAATATCCCAGTATTTGCCGTTATGTTTCAATAAGAAAACGCTTTTAACATCAATTTTAGCATTGAAGATACGATTCTTATATTCCGGCCATGCCTTTTGATAAGCTTCCGGAGTAAGATCCCTTGTGGCAAGGGTCATGTGTGGATGAAACTTGCCTTTCAATTCGTTTGGATGGAAAAGGAATTCATCAAGAAGTGTTTTGCATAAATCTGAATGGAGCCAGATAATTGGTTCAGGTTGAACAATATCAATATAAATAACCCTTGTGGGAAAGCTGCCGAATCTTGAAAGGTAAACTGTAAAAGGGATTTGATTCCCTGCAAAACGGACAAGGGAATCACTAAGAAAAGTCAGGTGTCGTAATTCCCTTTTAAAAGGAGGTATAAGAGTAATGTGGGCTGGTGATTTCAGGGCATGTTTAACCCCGAAGTGCTCCCTGATTTCTTCCTTGAGCGCTTTTACTTCCACCCTCAGGGGCTCATCCGGTATGATGGCAAGGAAATACAGATCTGGTTTAACAGCCTGGTTGAATATCATATATTATGAAAAAATCAGATTTTAATAATCCATTATATGATCATGAATATAAATAAAAATCAAGGGTTACAGCATTATTATTTTTTAGGCCAATCGAATTATTAATCAATTTGATTTCATAACTTTCATATAACTAAACTATTTGCCCTGTTATTCCAGATCCTTAAAACCTGATAATGATGAAGACAAGCACTTTTATCTCTATAATAATGCTGGTTTTCTTATGCAGCTGCACAGCCCCGATAAATTTAGTCTACGACAGTGCAAGGACCATTGACAAGGGCAATGTTGAATTCAGGGGAAGCTATTCTATATACCGATCGCCCTTTGGTGATTTATTTAACCTCGCGGAACCCGGCAAACCTCTTGGAAATAAAAACTTCGGCTTTGAAGCCGGATACGGAATTACGGACCGGTATACCCTGAAAGTCAGATACGAGAACCTGTCGCTTATTAATTTCAATAAGGATTATTTTCTTGATTTAGAGGATCTGAGCAATATGAATTACTATGGAATTGAAAACAAATATAAATTCAGGCGTGCGAATGTAGCCATAGGGCTTCCGTTAGGATATTATAAATTCAGGGCAGAAGATGCAACAACAAAAGGATATTTTAATGCTGATCCAATGATATATATCACACTGATTGGCTCACCCAATAAATATGAATTAAGTATTATACCGAAAATTCATGTCTATATTATTGACAGCCCAAATGTGAGTCCGGCTTTAAGTATAGGCCTGGGTATCAGCAATGACCTGGAAAAGTGGGCTTTACGTCCTGAGGTCGGATTCGACGGATATTTTTCGTTTGGCCTCGGCTTTAATGTCAACCTGAGTAAAAGCCTCGGGAAGAACAAACAATAGCAGCAGATAAAAGATCCGGGCTGTCCCGTACTTCCTTAATGGCCTTCTGAATACGGGTAAAAAATTGTCCTGAATTTTTCGGGAATAATTAAAAAGGCAGGGTATTCGCAGGCTATATTCTCCAGGGATTCACTCCAGCAATGCCAGTATGGGTCAGTGAAGTGCTGCATACTTAATACCCGTCCATAATGGGTGCTGGTATTCCATTTAATATTGATCAGATTGTCTTCCCAGGATTTGTATATGTCGTAGAAAGCATCCAGGTCCGTATCATTCACTTTGCCGTACCTGATATAGTTCCCATTGTCAGAAGAGCCTTCCAGTGCACTTGTATAAGTTATGCCGGATGTACCGTCTGTATTTTGATTCCACTCAATATTCAGCAGCCTGGATACCTCTTCAGGGTCTTTTACACTTCCTCCCGGGTCCTTATTTATCATCCATGTACCAGATGAATTGTCAGATTTGGAGGTGCCGGTGAACCAGAGAAAATCAATGTATTCACCGTTTTTTGATATAAACATCGACCAGTTGATCTCATCATCGATGATTTCCCATGTAGCTGGGCCAGATAGGTGTCATTATTAACATTAACCGAGTAGGACCAGATCCAGGCTTTTGCAGTATTGTCCCATACTGGTTCATGGTTGAATGATTCAAGAAATGCAGCCACAGGAACGGCCAGCTGAACTGTTAGCACAGAGTTCCACCAGTAGATATTTGCTGCGGCGAATAAGAAGTTTGATGTCGACAGGATGCCCGGATAATCTCCCGGGGCCGGGGAATTTGTCCACATCCCGTCAATTTCCATTACAAACGACCCGGGGGGCGGCAGTTCAGGCTCAGGCTGCTGTTTGGTGCATCCGGAAGAGAAAAGACCAAGGGCAATGATGATCAGGATGGACTTGATAATTTTCATGATTCTTTATTTTAATTTTTTAAAAGATAACAGCTCCAAGGCGATTGTTTATACTTACTAAAATTATGAAAAATAAGGTAAATTACTGGCATATTGGTTATTTTTGAGAATTCGGAGAATCGGGGAATGATATCATGTATTGAGAGTGAAATTGATTGAATAGAGTGAAAAGGTATTTTACATTTATCAGGATGGCTGTGATTGGCAGCCTTATTTTTTTACTGTCGGGCTGTTCAGGTGAGAATCCTGAACAGATATTACTTGTCACGGGAGGCCACGAGTATGACCGTGACAATTTTATTGAGGTATTTAACAGTTATCAGGATTTGGATTATGATGAAATGGTCCAGCCGGAGGCAAACAAGGTTTACTCTTCGGATTCCATCGGGAAATATGATGCTCTGGTTTTTTATGATTTAAACCAGGAGATTACTGAAGATCAAAAGAAGTCTTTTATAGAGATGTTAAACAAGGGCAAAGGAATTGTCTTTCTTCATCATTCAATTGCGTCGTACCAGGAATGGGATGAATTTTATAAAATTCTGGGAGCCCGTTATTTTCTTGAACCCAGGGTGGTCAATAATGATACAGTCCCTGCTTCAACATATCTCGACCACCAGCAGGTTGATGTTAAGATCATCGATAAAAAGCACCCTGTTACCAGGGGTCTGGAGGACTTTCCTATAGTCGAAGAGGTTTACAATCAATACCTGGTATTGTCCACTGTTCATCCACTCATGGGAACCGATCATCCCGAGAGCGGCAACCTTCTGGCCTGGACCAATAATTACGGCAGATCGAGGATTGTTTATATTCAGTTCGGCCATGATAATAATGCTTACAGTAATCCCAATTTCAGGAAGCTGTTGAGGCAGGCAATAGAGTGGGTGGGACGATAAATGCCTCATTTTGATAAAAATTTGGATTCAATTCACCAATTATGCAAAAGAATGAACTGAGTTTTGAAGCGGTTGTTTTTGATATGGACGGGGTGATTACCCAAACCGCAATGACTCATGCTGCTGCTTGGAAGGAAATGTTTGATGAGTATCTGAAAAAGAGAGAAGCTGAGTATGGTGAAGTTTTCAGGGAGTTTACCCATGGTGCAGATTATTTGCCTTTTGTTGATGGTAAACCGCGATATAGTGGTGTGGCCTCATTCCTGGAATCAAGAGGAATTGATATACCATTAGGTGTCCCTTCGGATCCCCCGGGCACGGAAACCTGTTGCGGCTTAGGTAACAGAAAAAATGAGGTTTTAAACGAGGTGCTTAAAAGAGATGGTGTAAAAATATATGCATCTACTATTCAGTTAATTCTTCAATTGAGGGAGGCCGGAATCAAGTTAGGGGTAGCCTCGTCAAGTAAAAATTGCAAGCAGATCCTTGAGGCCGTAGGTCTTTTAGATCTGTTTGATGCACGTGTGGATGGTGAAGTTTCTGCCGGCCTGGGATTACAAGGTAAACCTGAACCCGACATTTTCATCACTGCATCCGATATACTTAAAGTTCCT
The DNA here is from genome assembly GCA_964465145.1 of uncultured Porphyromonadaceae bacterium. Taxonomy (GTDB): domain Bacteria; phylum Bacteroidota; class Bacteroidia; order Bacteroidales; family UBA12481; genus JAUVKA01. The sequence goes on from CAYXJR010000036.1 coordinate 24,591, forward strand.
TATAATAAAGCGATTATTGTTGAAGATGCGGTATCCGGGGTTCAGGCCGGATCGCGTGGCCATTTCGGGCTTACCCTAGGAATCGCCAGAGAAGATAACGCTAGGGAGCTCCTGGATAATGGAGCTGATTATGTTGTGGGAGACCTTGAAGAGGTGAATGGTATTCGAGGATTAAATAAGATCTTTTTACAGATCGGGCAGTCGCGAGATTTATAAAATTATGGACCATGGACCTTGAAGTGAAAATTCCGAAACCCATAAGTTTCAATCCGCTGAAGCATCATAAAGAAGAAATCCTTTATTTTCTTGAAAATGCAGCAGAAATTGAATTTAAGGATTTAATTGATTCAGTTTGTCATAACCATGTAGACATATATACCGGGAGCATTTCATCGAATGATATTTCTGATTCGGTAATTATTTCCCTGAAAGAAAAGGGGGTTTACAATAAGGAGGATTATGAGTACTGGGTCAGGACTGGTAAGGGTTACAGGGTCCTGATACTTGATGATAATTCAATATGGATCCTGCGAATAGGGGATACTGCCGAAAGATATATCCATTTCCATCCGGCAAGGTCCGGTAAGTTTACTGTACGGTTCCGGGGATCAACATTAAAGACTGTCTACCAGTTGAGATCTGATTCTTCTAAAGGTCATGAACCGCTTTCCCTTGAAAGTGTTAATCTGGCCAGGATGCAAATCGGTCTTTCACCTGTAAAACGACTCGTCCCTGGAAAAGGAATAATGCGATGCTGGGATTTCTTTAATTTGCTGTCTAATGCTTAATTTAGAGAGATTATTTTCTTGATTCTTAATTTAACATGGAAGCCGGATTGGTCTTATCACCCCGTGAGGCATACAAACTATGCCAGGCTGGCGCAATCCTTCTGGATATCCGTCCCGAGGCAATCAGCATTTATAAAGGGTTTGATGTTCCGGAAGTGCTTTATTGTACCAGGGACCTGATATCCCAGTACTTTGAGGAGATCCCTGCCAACCGGAAAATTATCGTTGCTGATTCAACTGGAGTTTATTCCAGGGATGTGTGCCAGATCCTTAGGGATCATGGAATTGAAATTGTGATTGAGCTAGCAGGGGGATTTGTCGAATGGGAACATGACGGACTGCCCATAACGATCGATAACAAAGCCAGGTTATCCGGCTCATGCATGTGCCAGCTTAAGTATAGAAGCAGAAGATAGAGCAGGAGGGTATTTTAGATTTGTAGATTGGTAGATTGGTGTATTGGATTTAATTAGTTTTTACCTGACGACAAATTTCCCTGAACTGGAATTATTCTCCGAGGATAAGATGTAAAAGTATAGGCCGCTGGCCAGGGTTTCAATATTCACAATTCCATTTTCAGACAAAACTTCCTGCAAAACCTTTACTCCTTTAATATCAATGAATTCAACCAAGGCCTTTCCCGGGAGAAAATTTCCCTTGAAAGTTACCGATTCCGATGCGGGATTTGGGAAGACAGTAATCCCCTGGATTGTAATTTCGGATATTCCGGATGTATTAAAATCAGAATAAAATATTTCACCTCTGGTGGTAATGATCCAATCACCATCTATAAAATCATATTGATTGTATGTCTTAATCATATGCCTGAAATATTCAGGAGGATAGTCGTAAGGCAGAATCAAATCCTCATAGGAAAATGAATCATCATGGGTGTATTCATTTTTAAAATTCGCTATTAATGATTCAGATTCATTATCCCAATAGTACAAAGCCATGGAAACCAGGTCTCCGTTGGTGTTGAAATTATATTCCCATTTATCCGAAACCTGCCAGTCGTTAATGTCGTAATTCCAATAAGAAGATGTTTCAGAAATTCTATTCCCATTTGAGTCATATATGAAAAACGCCTGATAATCCGGGTGCCATTCCGGGCTTTCCCCGTCTGTAGTAAAACTTGTTTCAGATTCAATTTTATTATTGGAGGTGTAGGTATATTCAGATTTATTAATTGCCAGCCAGCCGGTGTCCTCATCAGGATACATGTATGTGATTTCCCGTATCAGATTAGCCTGTAGGTCATAAAAATATCTGATTTTCATCTGATCGAGTTCATTGATCTCCCCATCGTAATTAGTGTCCACCCCACCATGGGTTATAGAAACAAGAAGGCCATCAAAATATTCATATGTATATACTCCATAGCTCTCCCAATCATTGCTGTCTTCATCCCACATAAAATCAAGGTCGTATTTCTTCTGTCCAGTTTCATAAATATATTCTGATTTAAGAAATGCCATCCACTGGCTGTCATATTCGTCCCATAAATAAAAGACATACAGGCTCTGGTTGCCATCAGAATTATACTCGGATTCCTCCTTGAGATATCCTATCCATTCCTCATCCAGGGAGTCTCTGAAGTAATAAGCAAGCAATATTTGTTTGCCCTTGTCGTCATAAATATATTCCTCTTTGCTCTCCAGTAACCATTTATTCTCATCGAGATCAAATACCTCTGATACAACACTATCCAGCTTTTGTTTACCTGCAAGGGATGCTTTTTGCCGGTTTTTCTGGTCTGATTGGGTGAGAAACAGTGTTTTTCCCGGAAAAAGCCCCCGGTCAAAATCCTCTATTAAGCTATTCCGGTGTTGATTTTTTTTAAGCGCTTCAAGGTGGGATCCGGATTTAACCGTTTGTGCCGGCACGGCAGACGCCAAAACGCTAAGAATTACCAGGGCAATCAGAGTTTTCATACTTAAATAATTTAAAGTATAGAAGTTGCTAAAATTATTAATTAATATGAGAGCAAAATGGATTTGGAAATTATTTGGCAACAAATAGTACCGACTAAAAAAAATAGATTTGTCAGGTTGACAATCCAGGAGGTAAATTTGTTTAAAAAATGATTATCTTTTGATCCATTACCTAACCTATTTTCAATAATGAAACAACTTCTTAAAATGCGGGCAAGTTTTATTGTATTAATAATCCTAGCCCTTCTCGGGCCGGCTCAATCTAAGGCCATGGCCCAGAAAGTCACTATTTCATTCGATCAGTTTCATGGATTCACGGGCACCCAGGATTATCTTAAGGCAGTTTCCAGGGCTTATCCTGATATCACCAAACTGGTAACCATCGGTGAAAGCACCATGGGGCGGCCGATGTACGTGTTAATCATTTCTAATCGTAAAATCGGCACTCCTGTTGATCAGTTTATAGGATTAAGAAATCCTCGCGGTGAGGTGGATAATGTGCCTAAAATGGAGTATGATCAAGCCAAACCGGGTCATTGGATATGTGGATCAACACACGGGAATGAATTTACGGGAACAGAAGTTTGTCTTTATACAATAGACAAACTGGTAAGTGGTTATGGATCGGATGAGGAAATTACCGACCTGGTAGATCATAATGCGTTTTATATCTGCCCGGTCGTCAACCCCGATGGTGTGTTCAATAGTGTGGAGCGGGATATGCCTCAGCGCGGTAATTCCCTGATGAAGGACGATGATAAGGATGGCAAGATCAATGAAGATGGATATGATGACCTGAATAATGATGGGTACATTACCTGGTTCAGATACAAAGACCCCAAAGGGAGGTATGTACAGGATGAGGTTGATCCAAGAGTCATGAACCGCCTGGGAGAGAATGAGAAAACTGAGAAGGAGAGATGGTCTATGATCCGGGAGGATAAAGATAATGACGGCGATGGCAAGCGAGGAGAGGATGGAGAGCAGGGCTATGACCTTAACCGTAATTTTCCCGAGGGATGGTTTGATGACGACGGCTACCAGGGAGGAACAGGCGATTATCCCACTTCCGCCCCTGAAGTCAGGGCTTTAGCAGAGTTCTTCACCAACCACCCTAATATACTGATGGCCCAGTTCTACCATACTTCCGGCGGTTTTACCTACCGGCCAATGGGTTACTCATCCGACAAGTCCATGGATGCCAAAGATATTGCCGTTTATGACCTGGTCATGGGTAAAAAGTATGTCGAGCTGCTTGGAGCCGATGTCCCTAAGGCCTGGATGTATCCGGATTCAATCAGCGATTACAGAAAAATCCTTGAAGAGAAGAAAGTAAATACTTACGCCATCAAGAGGGGCTACGAAATGCCCCGCAGCTGGATTGCCAGTTACAAGGAGAAGGATGACAAGAGATATGGATTTGGTTTACAGGCCGATTGGGCTTATCAGCAACTCGGAATGTATTCTATTACAACAGAATTATGGAACTATCGTACCGACCTGCCTGGCTATACTTTTGAGGGGGAGGATGCTTATACGCAATTCCAACGGGCTGCTATAAAATACCAGGCAGATAATTTTGATGGAAAACTCTTCCTCGATTGGAAAGCATACAAACATCCAGAGCTGGGCGAAGGAGAGATCGGCGGCTGGAGAGCTCAATATGGAAGCAGTAATGCTTTCCCCGGGGAATCACTTTTGAAAATATGTGAAACACACTGGCAATACGAAAAATGGAGAGCAGGATTATTACCAAGGGTTAGCATAAAGGAAGCCACAGGCAAACTTGTTCAAAAGGTTGGCCCTTACCGCATTATTGAGGTAAGTGCGAAAATTGAGAATAATGGAAAACTGGCCACACATCTGGCGCGTGGAACAAGCCTTGCAAGAAACAGGCAGGATGTTGTATGGCTTACGGGCGACAGGGATGAGGTAACATTCCTCCAGGGTGCACCATACCAAAAGATTGGCGTCCTGGAAGGCACTATGAAAATCCCTACCCAGAAGTCAGCGAAGAATAATGCAGAGGTTAAATGGCTTGTGAAAGTTAAGGGCAATTCGCCTTTGAAAATCGTAGCCACCTCCCAAAAAGGCGGTACAGCAGTTAAAGAAGTTGAAATTAATTAAGGGAGGGACAAATCATGAAAAGAATATATAAAAACGTATCCAATATGAGGATCATGGGCTTAGCATTTTTGTTTATCCTGGGTATGGTTTCAACCCGGCTGACTGCTCAAAATAAATTACAGGAATCACCCGGAGGATATCATGGTGAGATGGATTTTCCCGTGAGCTGGAAAAGATATTACTCTTATACCGAATGGACCCGAATGATGAAGGACATAGCCGAAAAATATCCCAACATGGCCTCTGTTGAAAGTATTGGCAAGAGCCGTATGGGCAGGGATCAGTTTCTTATTACCATCACCAATAAAAGCACAGGAGATCACAATTCAAAAACTGCAATGTGGGTTGATGGGGCTGTCCATGGTAATGAAGTCAATGGAGTTACCTGTTCCTTATACCTAATGTGGTATTTATTAACCCGTTATGATTATGATGCATACGTGCATGAACTGGTCGACAACTATACTTTTTACATTCTACCGGGTTTGAATGTTGACGGGAATGCATCGTTTGTAGAGTTCCCCAATACTGCAACCAATCCCAGGGAACCATACCGGCCTGAGGACGATGATGGTGATGGTTTGTATGATGAGGACCAGACAGAAGATGTTGACGGCGACGGCCAGTTATCCTATATGTATGTTGAAGATCCGAAAGGCAATTTAAAACTCTCAACGGATAAACGCCAGTTTGTGTCAATCGGGGAGGAAAAAGATTATCCGGGTTTGCGCTTCAAGCGCATTGGATCAGAAGGTTTTGATAATGATGGCGATGGAAATATCAATGAAGATGATGTTGGAGGACCTGATCCCAACAGGAATTACCCCTACGGCTGGGTGCTGTCGGCAGGTGACCCATATCCTATGTCGGAGAACTGCACAAGGAATGCTTATAATTTTCAACTTGCCCATCCGAATATTTTTGCAAGTTTCCATTATCACAATACCGGGCGCCTGATAATGTTCACTGCACCCCAGCCCGTTAAAGAAACCAGGGCACAACAGGGACAGGCTGCTGGACCTTATGGAAGCGGGGGTTCAGGACGAGGCTCTGTTGAAGAGCGGCTGGCCGAGATGAGAAAGGTAAACAAATATGCTCAACTGTTCGACCGACAGGTGCCGAGGGAATTTCAGCACGATATGGATGTCCAGACCCAGATAGTTACTATGGGAGCAAGGATACTAAAGAATTACCGCCCGACATTTTCGGGATTATCCGGACAGGCCCAGGCCGCTTCGTATAACATGCTGGGGGCTTACGCATACCTTATTGAGCTATGGGGTTCACCGGCTTTCGATGCCGATGTGAATGACGACGGCAGGGTATCGGATGAGGAATATATGGATTGGATAGATATTGAACTGACAGGTGAGGGCTGGATCGATCCTCATCCATTTGATCATCCTGACCTCGGTAATATTTGGATTGGCGGTTCGGCAAAAAAACACGTTGGACGAACTCCACCAGCCAGATATATTGAGTCGGAAGCCCTTCGCCAGGCCCAGTTTGTTTTGTATTGTGCAAGCCAATTCCCTAAAGTTGAAGTCGATGATATTGAGTTTACCGACCTCGGTGATGGATTGTTTTGGGTAGATGTAACCGTGAAAAACGAGAGTACCTATCCTACTGCATCGGACAGGAACAAGAAATTGGAAAGGATTAACAAGGACAGGCTGATATTCAATTCATCAGACAATATCGAACTTATCCCTCTTGATGAAAAGCTGCCTATTATCGATCCTCTGGAAGGCAGGGGAGGCGGGTATGGCTTCGGCCGTCAATCAAGTTCTTCAGGTATGCAGCCTGGTTCAGGCAAAGAAATCAAGCTATGGCTGAATGGTAAAAGCTCCACAACATACCGTTATCTCGTCAATAATAAGGGAGGTAAAGGATGGGTCGAAGTTGAAGTTATTTCAGAGAGGGGAGGGAAGGACAAAAAAAGAGTTGATTGGTAGATTGGTGTATTGGTATATTAGGAGATTGGTATATTAGGAGGAGCCTCGTTTGTCGGATTCTAATCTTCATTATTACCCATAATAAAATTCACTATCAATTCTATCAGTCCATCTTTCAGCGGAAGGTCAGGCATACTGTAGGTGCCAAGATTTTTCATGCGATCGATTTCTGCCTCTTTAAGGATATGGTTCATCCCTACGATAATATGCTTCTGGGCAACAGGATTCGCTGCTGCGAGATTATCGGCATCCTCAATAGTAACCTGGATATCAGTTGAACCCTGGATTATCAAAACTGGTTTGTCGAGCCTGGCTATTTCTTTTCTCGGGTCATGCTTAAACCAGGAGATTATATATGGCTGGACACTGGGCCGGAAAAGTGAAAACAGCATCGGAGGAACTGAATCTACTGTCTCACCCTTTTCCAGTTTCTCCAGTATGGGTAACGACTGTTCTAAAACAATTGGAGGCTGGGCTTTAAGTTGTTTTCGAATGATTATTCCCGCCGGTTCTCCGGCTCCGGCAATCGAAATATATTTATCTACTTTATCCTGTTGAGAAATTATCATCCCAATCAATGAACCTTCGCTGTGCCCGATGATAATAATATCATCAAATCGATTATCCTTATCAAGCAGATTTACCCATCCTTTTGCATCGTCAACATAGAAATCAAATCGCAAATCAATCTCTTTCATCCCGGCAGTAAAGCTTTTTCCTACACCTCTTTTATCGTATCTCAGAGATGCAATTCCATTTTCAGCAAGACCTTCGGCCAGCATTTTAAGAGAATTGTTTTTCATTTGAATGTTATTCCCGTCCCTGTCGGTTGGCCCGGATCCGGCAATAATCAATGCTACTGGTCCCGGCTTATCAGTATCGGGAATGAGTAGGGTCCCTTCAATATCTCCAGTTGCCGTTTCAAGTTTGACAATTGTCTCCGTTTGTCCGAAAGCATTTGTAAAGACAAGCTCAAGGATAAGGAGCAGAGTAGTAAAACGTATTTTATTCATCATTGAGCTTTTATTAAGAAATTGTCAGTGTACTTTTTTAAAAACCAGAAAAAGATGGAAAAGTGTCACAATAGCTGTTCATTCATGCAAAAAAAGTGAAGATATGGCATGTATTTTGTCCTGGAATAGTGTTTGAGAAATTTAGTTTAGATATTTTGTTTAACCAAAAAAACGGAGGACTAAATTATATCATTAGTTAAATTTTCCAACCAGTTTTCGACACTGTTCGTCGGATTTTTTATGCTGCTATATTAATTTTCACCATACCTGGCGTTTATTTATCTCTTTCAAAACTAATAAAATCGGGAGAAAATGGAGATGACGGATGACGGATAACGGATGCTGGAGCGCAGCGACAGTCCCGGCTTGCCGGGAACGGATAACGGATAACGGATGAACAAGAAAAAGGATATTAGATGTAGGATGTAGGATGTAGGATATAGGATATCTCGATTTACCGTGTCCCCCGTCTCCCCAAAAAAGCCATCCTGCCTCAACAAAGGCAAATGCCAGTTATGTATAATAAAGTTTAATTAATCAGGGAAATTCCTGCGAAATTCAGTAATTTTATAAGGGGAACTGTGAACAGGGAATGGGGAATTGGGAACGGTTAACTGTGAACGGGGAATGGATAATACTTAAAAAAATTCATTATGAGACAGATAGTAATTTCAGGATGCCTGGGTATATTGCTTTTTATTGGTACCGGGCAGGTGGTTAACGGACAGGCGGAAGATCCCGGTGCTGTGCCTGGGGCACAAAACCAAAGTCATGGGTTTAAGGGCTATTTTAATGTAACAGACGTTGGGCTTCTTATTGGTTCTCCTGCAAATTCTCACCCTGCACCTTTCTCCTTTATGACTTATAATGGTTACCATATAACTGAGCAATTATCCGCCAGCCTGGGTATAGGGGTGGAATTCTCTTCGGGAAGTTATATGCCCATGGTTCTTGATGTCCGCTATTATCTCAGGAACACGAACTTTTCCCCATTTTTCCAATTATATGGCGGCTATGCCTTACCTCTGGATGATGAGGGAAACCAGGTGATATGGTATGATATGGCATCTTCCTCGATGCCTTACTATTATGATGACTATGAGCCTTATGTTGCAAGGGGGGGATGGCTCTTAAACCCTGGCTTTGGTGTCCGCAGCCTTTTTGGAGAGAATTTTGGCGTGATTTTCTCCGTGGGTTACAGAGTACAACGCCTATACTACAAGGCAGGTTCCGACCGGGAACGGATAATGGATTATAACCGCCTCGTTATGAAGATTGGGATAACTTTCAGGTAAACAATGTAAAATGATTATGTCATGAAAGGAAAGATATTATACCTGCTTCTATTTCTTGCAATGGTGGTCTCGGGATGTTCCGATAAGATCATAGAGATTTTCATGGCTAACAGTCCTGTTTATATGAGTTATGGTGAACTCAGGCATGCAGTGAAACAAACAAGCGCTACCGGCTTGGTCAACCCCGGGAAGATTTATTTCAAGGACAATTATATTTTCATTGTTGAAGAGATGAAGGGGATACATATCATCGAAAATGCTGATCCCTCTAACCCTGTTAATCTTTCTTTTATTGAAATTCCCGGGAATGTTGACATTGCCATAAAAGGGAATATTCTCTATGCTGATAGCTTTATCGATATGGTGGCTATTGATGTTTCAAACCTGGATCAAATACAGGAGGTCGGCCGTGTAGAAAAAATCCTTCCATACACTCTTCCGCCTTATGATGAGAAATATCCCCTGGCTCGCATAGACCAGGAACAAGGGGTTGTTGTGGATTGGGAGGTAAAGAAAGTTAAGGAGGAGGTGGAGAATTATTATTACCCGGTTTATCGAAATGTTGAAGGAGGGTGGAGTAATGATGTGGCCCAGGGTGGATCCGGGGGTATATCGGCAGGCGGCATTGGTGTTGGGGGATCCTTGGCACGATTTGGTATTTCTGAAAATACATTGTATGCGGTAGATCAGAATATGATGCACATTTTCTCGATTACAGATCCTGGGAAACCAGTTTTAAAAAAGGATTTTAATGCTGGCTGGGGTATAGAAACCCTTTTTATCCTTGATGAGCATATGTTCCTGGGTTCCCAAACGGGGATGCGTATTTATGATATTTCTGTTCCAAACTCTCCTATGTATCTCAGCGATTTCTGGCACGTAACGGGATGTGACCCAGTAGTGGTAAAGGGCAGGCTGGCATATGTCACCCTTCGGGGTGGAAATAACTGCGGGAACAACTTCAACTTGCTGGTGGTGGTATCAATAGCCAATATCAGAGAACCGGTTGAGTTGAAAAGTTATCCGATGGAAGGTCCCTATGGTCTTGGGATTGATGGAGACCTTCTGTTTATTTGTGATGGAGATGCCGGTCTTAAGATTTACGATGCGAAAGACCCAATGAACATTGCCAATAACCAATTGTCCCGTTTCCCTGACATCCTGGCTTATGATGTGATTCCATTTGGTGAGGTTCTGATGCTCATAGGTGACGATGGCCTGTACCAGTATGATTATTCCAACATCCATGACATCAGGCTGTTGAGTAAGATCCAGATAGGGCAATGATCCTGCAATATTGCTGGATACAGCTATATTTTTCTGTAAATATTCCGGACATTTCTTAAAAAGATAACTTTTGGAGAAGACTTTGCGAATTCGCGGATAAAAAAAACAAATAATGAAAAAAATTTTCATCTTGATTGGCCTTTTGGGATTATTTGCCCAGGGGGGCATATCACAGCCATGGCTTCAAAAAAGCAGCGAACTTGTTGCTAACGAAGGCATTGCCAACATCTATAATTTGAGAGAATCTTTCGATCAGTGGTTCGAAACACATGATCAGGGGAAGGGGACAGGCTATAAGCAATTCCAGCGATACCTATCCTTTATGGAACCCAGGGTTTATCCCACGGGGGAATTTCCTGAGGAGGCTCTTTGGGCAGCCTATCAGTATGTGGAAGCCAATCGCCTCAAATCAGGATCTTTTACCGCCAGCTGGAGCCCTATTGGTCCATTTGATGTTCCAACCGATCTTATTGGGGATAGGCGAGCCGGAGCCGGCAGGATAAATTGCATTACTTTTCACCCAAACGATCCGGACATCTTTTATGTGGGTGCCCCATCGGGAGGAGTTTGGAAAACTATTAATGGCGGAGATGACTGGGCCACTACTACAGATCAGCTCCCTGCCCTGGGTGTTTCTGATATAGCGGTCAATCCACTGGATCCTGATATCTTATACATGGTTACCGGTGACAAGGACGGCGGGAACACCTGTCCGACATATAGCTTTGGTATCCTGAAGTCGACCGATGCCGGGGAAACATGGAACGCAACAGGCCTGCAGCATTCAACATCATCGCAGCAAAGGATGCGGAGGATCCTGGTTAATCCCTCAAATCCTGATATACTGATTACTGCCGGCGGCCCTGGAATTTTCAGGTCGACTGATGCAGGGGAAACCTGGGAGGAAATACGGACCGGGGACTTTTTCGATTTGGAATTCAAAGTTGATGACCCAAATGTGGTTTTTGCCTGTTCAGGTAGTTCTGTATTCAAATCTACGGATTCAGGGTTAAGTTTTACCCAGGTAGGGGAAGGGCTGCCGGAAACAGGAGTAGGACGCACTGAAATGGCTGTTACACATGCAAATCCTGAGGTTATTTATGCCGTAATGAGCAATTCTGAAAGCGGTTTCAAAGGATTATATAAATCCTCGGATGCAGGTGAAACCTGGGTGGCAAAGTCGACGGAGGAATCCATCAATATTTTTGGCTATGCCGAGGATGGATCAGGCAATTCAGGGATCGCATGGTATGCCATTGCCCTTGCGATTGACCAGGAGGAGGAGAATATTGTTTATTCAGGAAGCGTCAACATATGGCGTTCCATGAACAGTGGAGAAGAATGGATCCGTGTTGTAAATGGTTCCGGGGATAACGAAAAGCCATATGTACATGTGGACGAGCATACACTGGTTGTAAATCCGTTAAACAATATTTGTTATTCCGGTAATGATGGCGGAATCTATAAAACCCCCGACAAAGGCAATACCTGGACTGATATAAGCGATGGGCTTTCTATCCTTCAGATTTACCGGATGGGAGCCTCCTATTCCAACCCTGATATTATTTTGGAAGGATCCCAGGACAATGGCACATACCTTTACAATGGCGGATTTTGGAATAGAATTGCCGGAGGGGATGGAATGCAATGTGCTGTGGATCACGTAGATCCGGCCATAATGTATGCCTCATACCAGAACGGCAGCCTGATGAGATCGGATAATGGGGGACAGAATTGGAGAGGGATAAGGGCGGCGGAAAATGGTGCATGGATTACACCCTTCCAGATTAGCCCTATGAATCATAATATGATAGTTGCAGGATATAATTCTGTCTATCTTTCTGGAAATAAAGGGGATACCTGGCATAAAATATCAGATGACCTCGCTGGAGAATCCTTTCTCAATGAGATATCATTCGCACCTTCAAATGATGCCGTTATTTACGTTTCCAGCGAATCCTCACTTTGGGGTACAAAGGATCGGGGTGAAAATTGGGAAAAACTAAGTAACAATCTGCCGGAACTATATATTGAGGGGATTCTTGTGGCTGCCAGTGAACCGGATAGGGTGTGGATTGCTTTTTCGGGTTACTCCGATGGTGATAAAGTTTTCTTTTCGAATGACGGGGGTGAAAACTGGACCAACTATTCTGAGGGATTACCTAATGTTCCGGTAAATTGCCTGACAGTTAACAAACTTTCACAGTATGCTCTTTATGCTGGAACAGATTTGGGTGTTTATTATCGCAATCCTGATATGGATGAGTGGATCCCATATGATGACGGTTTGCCTAATGTGATAGTCAATACATTGGAAATCAATTATAAAGTCAATAAGATCAGGGCTGCAACTTTTGGGAGAGGGATTTGGGAGTCATCGATAATAGAAGATGGTAATTGGCCGCCAGCTTATCAACTTTCGGTAATTGAAAAACCAACTGAGATATCGCTATCCTGGTTTCCTCCAAATGAAAGGACTCCAGATGTTTACAATATTTATAGGGATAATGAATTTTACAGAACCTCTCCTACCAACAGTTTCATCGATTATGTTGAGAACGGGATGAGCTATACTTATCAGATTACTGCGGCTTATGATGATGGAGAATCTACACCAACCAATAAGCTAAGCGCTAGAGCTATCGTAGAACCGACAATTCCATACAGTGAGAATTTCGATACCGAGGCTCACGGATGGCTTTTAGATAAGGAACCGTCGGGCTGGCAATGGGGTACTGGCTCAACTTTTAACATGGCTCCGCTTGGTGAATCAAATTTTATAGTTATCAGTTCTGTTTTGGCTAGTCAGGTAGGGAAAAATGCCAGAGGATATGCAATTCTACCGAAGATGGATCTTCTTGGCGAAGAAAACCCGATAATTAGTTTTGATTACTCTCTGCGAAGATGGCAGAATCTCGATCATCTATACCTTGTTTACAGAACTCCTGATGAAACATCCTGGAATAACCTTGTCGAGATTAATCCTTCGGGAAGGACCTGGTCGTGGAAAACCTTTACCATGCAGTTACCAGATACTGTCCTGGTTCCTTCAATAGAATTTGCTCTGTACTATACTGATAGTGATGATATTGGTTACGGGGCTGCCATTGATGCATTCTACCTCGGTGCTGATCTTACTGGAAAAGATGAAGAATCATTGGATCAAAATATAATGATTTATCCAAATCCTACTGAAGGAATTGTAAATGTTAAGCTCAAGGGTATTGAAACGCAAAAGCTTATGATTGAGATACTTGACCTTAGTGGCCGGACTTTGATACAACGGGATATCCATTATTTTCTGGCAGGAACAAATGAGGAGATCTCTATTCAGAAATTAAGCCCCGGTCAATACCTGGTTCGAATAACCGGAGACGAATTCCAATGGATCAGGCCGGTGACCAGGAAATAGTGTTATAATTCCTGGTTAGCCAGCCAGACCTCAATCCTTTAAGCAGCGCACCGGAAAACCGCCTCTGCGGTCGCCGTCGTAACGGCTGATCGCATTCACAGCAAACCACAGGCTCCGGCCCCAGGCATTCAATTCACCATTGGGCGAAGAAGTCCAGAAGTAGGCGAACTCACCACGTAATTTGAAAACACCGTCGAATTCACGCTTACCGCTTGGCAGGGCAGTAAATTCTTCGCTGTCAATTCCTTCGTCATTGCCGCTTGCCCATTGGGAGGTAGATTTTAGTTTTTTGCCAACGTCTCCAGAAAAGCGCCACCCATCTTTATCAGCATCATCAGAATTCATTCCCAAATACTGCTCAAGGGTTTTCCATTCTTGATCTGAGGGAAGGTGCCAACCTGAAGGACAGGCTGTTGCAGCTGCTTCCCAATTATATAAAACACCGTAGTCGTAATAGCTTTCCGTTGCTTTAGCTTCAGAAACGACAGTATCTTCATAACCATAAATATAATAGTAAGGATCACCATATGAGCCATTTTCTGAAGGGCTTACAGAAGGGAGGTAGGCAAGATTCCTGGCCATCCAGTTTTGGGTACCGATGGTGATATAACCATAAATCTGGCCATCAAGGGAATCGGTTAATGTGCCTGCCCAGGCTGCAGATCCTGTAGAAATACGCAGCTCATAACCGTATGAGGTACCAAGACTGTTTGTTGCATATGCCCGAACATAATATGTGGTTTTTGCAGTTAGTCCTTTGATATTACTGGTAAAGACTCCTGTACCAACCCCATCGCTCGTTGTACTGTCACTGAGGGAAGGATTGCCTGTGGTGTTCCAGCAAACACCTCTGGCGGTGACGGCTGCTCCCCCATCCGATGTTACGTTTCCTCCTCCGCCCAGAGAATCCGTGGCCACACTGGTAATAAGGGCAGTAGTTACGCTTGGCAATTCGTCAATTTTGTAAGTTGTAAACTGTTTTTGTCCACCATATGCTGTGTCAATACTGTTAATTGCGTATGCCCGAACATAGTAGGTAGTACTGTCTGATAATTCCGTAATATTACTGATGAATGTTCCTTCACCTGACCCATCGGTTGTTATTGAGTCGCCAACAACAGGATTCTCACCCGTACTCCAGCAAACTCCTCTGGATGTAACCGGATCCCCTCCATCGCTGATAACCTCACCACCGCCTTGAGCTGAACTGTAAGTAATTAAGCTAATTGCAGCTGTAGTAATCGTAGGCAGAACAGCAAATACCTCTGGTCCAAACGGCATCTTCCCCCTGGTGAGTGACCGCGCCACCACACCTGGCACTATCGGTAGTGATATTTGTTATTTCACCGGTAAGAACGGTCGGAAGTTCAACGGTTATAAGATGTACTACAACAGAATAAACCGGGTCGCAATTTTCATCAGTGATTGAAACCCTTACAAATGAATCCTCTAAGGGTACAAGCTTCAACTGGGATTCGGTTTGGCCAGATATATCCTGCCATGTTGTTCCGTTTTCAGATTCCTGCCATTGAAGGGTTCCACGGTAGGTTTGAATTTTCAGTGTAGTAGTATCTCCTTTTATTACCTGGCGGTCAATTGCGCTGGATCCTTCCTTAACATAAACTTGTCCCGATAACAGGGTGCTGGTGAATCCTATTATTCCAAATAGTAGCACCACGGCTTTGAAAGATATAAATCTCTTTTTCATGTTTATCGGGTTTTAATGATTGATTTATAATATGCTGCTTCCTCAGTTACTAGCTGAAGATAATAAACACCAGCAGGGAATTTCTGCATTGGGATCCTTTCGATTATATCATTTCCTTGCAGAATGCTGGTTTTAAATACTAATTCATTACCCATTGGATTAAATAGTCTGATGGTCACAGACATAGGTAAACCCTTCATCTCGATCATAAGTTCATCCTCAACCGGATTAGGATAGCAAAAGATCTGGAGACCTGTTGGGTTGACTTCAATCCCAGATGTTCCTACCGTTACGGTTATCTCGCTTGTAGCTGAACAGTTATTGGCATCTGATACTGTTAATACAGACTTCGTTAGTTTTCTTTTTTAATACAGCTCAGATGTAAGAAAAA
>CAYXJR010000037.1:0-40295 GCA_964465145.1 uncultured Porphyromonadaceae bacterium
ATTGGTTTGCTTTGAAGCTGTTGCACGACATCCTGTCTGATAAAAGGTATGTTTTATGGTCTTTGATTCTTAGCTCAGCAGATCCCCTGGCGCAATATCCCTGCTGGTAAAGGGCTTTTGCCCGGACTTTGCTTAGGCTACTGGCAATATACCTTATGTTTGTGCCCTTACTGGCCATAAGTTAAACTATCGGTATCATCAGGGTCAAGAATAACGATTCCAGGTTCGCTTTCATATGATGCTATGAATTGGTCTACAAAAACATTTGCCATTTTGTACAGTTCTTTTGAGTTTACTTTGTTTTCAAAGCGGCTCATTGTTGGCTGGGTGGCAAGTGCCCTTTGCTGATTGGCGCATACTTTTAGGATTCCGTCATTCCTCAACAGGTTACAGTCGTTGGCATCTTCATAGCCTGCTGCTATTTGCATTACACGCTGGCTTAACATTGACTTTACACTATGTTCCACATAAGACTGGTGGCGTTCATCTTTTATGCAGTCTGCCAAACCGTTAATCAACACAATCTGTTTTTCTACTTCACGCAACAATAGTAAACCTCCATCATTTGAAGTTTCTTCCAAGGTAAATTTCACTTCAACTTTCTTTTTCCCCAAACCTGACAAATTGAAAAGTGTTGGCTGGTTAGAATTTGAAATTTCAGCCTCTTGGGATAAATATTTATTAGTATCTTTATTCATGGGAAATGTGTTGTGGTTTTGCAACTCAAAGATACTGAATATCAATGAGATAACTCAACTATTTCCCACTTTTTTTGATTTTTATGAATAATTTAGGTTAGAAATGATTCTCAAAAAAAATTATCAACCCGATGACTTTAATTCTCTTTCCAGTCAGATTTTACGTTGCGCCAGTCACTATGGAAGAAGGATAGATTTTGTTAGGGAGATAACAAAATTACTCTATAGTTTTACGGGATGTGATTATATTGATTTGTGGATAATTAAAGATGACAATCCCAATCTCATTGAAATAGCAAAGATTACAAGAGTTTCAGCCTCATTTAAAGTGTCACGGATCGACATAAAAGAAAATGACAAGGTTACTAATGCTTTACACGATATTTCAGGATTGTCAAAATTAAGCAGGATAATTCTTCAAAGCCATTATAATTCGGCTTTGCCTTCATTGACAAAAAAGGGCAGTTTCTTCACTTGTAATACCGATAAACCGGCCAGGATTACCTATAAATTTGAGGATAAAACATATGATGAAAAACTTGATATAAGCGGTGAATACAAATCGATTGCTATAATACCTCTTGTCATTGATAATAAGAAGGTTGGGCTATTACAATTAATGAGTTCACAATATAATTATTTTAATAAGGAAGAAATTGAATTATATGAACGTACCTCCTTAACTCTGAGTGCAGCATTATTGAATCAACGAAATCAAGAGGCATTGAGTGAACGGGTGAAGGAGCTGACATGTTTATACCGAATTGTAAAAATTGCTGAACAAACAAATGGTGCGCTTGATGAAATTTTTCACGGGATAATAAAATTACTTCCTCCTGCCTGGCAATATCCAGAGGTTGCATGTGGAAGAATCATTTTTGATGGACGTTCCTATTCCACAAAAAAGATCACAAAGTTCTCTGATATAATGACTGCAAGTATCATAGTATCAGGTAGAAAACGGGGGTCTGTTGAGGTCATTTATTTGAAAAAAATGGCTGAGTTCGATGAAGATCAATTTCTTCAAGAAGAACGAAGTCTTTTAAATACAATTGCAGAAAATATTTCACTTATTGTGGAGCGAAAAGAAGCAACTGAGGAACGATTCCATTTACAAATGCAGTTAAGGCATGCTGACCGTTTAGCAACAATTGGACAACTTGTCGCTGGTGTTGCTCACGAATTAAATGAACCTTTGGGGAATATTCTTGGATTGGCTCAATTAGGCATTAAACATCCAGAATTGCCTAAGGAAACTGAACAGGATTTAAACAAGATAATTTCTATCTCATTAGAGGCAAGAGAAATAATTAAACAACTGATGTTGTTTGCCCGGCAAAAAATACCCGTAAAAACCAATGTAAGCCTTAATCAGATTATAAATGATGGTCTGGCGTTTTTTGAATCACGTTGTAGAAAAGAAGGCATTGATTTGGTTCGTCTCCTATCACCCAATCTGCCTGAGATTATTGCCGACCGATCACAAATACATCAGGTTTTAGTCAATCTGATCACAAACGCAATTCAAGCCATGCCACACGGAGGGATACTGACAATTCAAACTGATTTGGGAGAGACTCAGGTTTCTCTGATTGTAGAGGACACGGGCACTGGTATAAGCGAGGAAGTAAAAAAACAAATGTTTATTCCGTTTTTTACGACCAAAGAATTTGGCCAGGGAACAGGCATTGGTTTGTCAGTTGTCCATGGTGTCATAACGTCACACAAAGGCACGATTAGAGTAGAAAGCAAACTTGGGATTGGCACACGATTTGAGATACAATTACCTCTGAATGATGAATCTGATAAATAAGTTAATATACAGAGATTATGATCCTTTCTAAAAATAAAATACAGATATTGCTTGTAGATGACACTGAAATTACCCTGGAAATACTTCAAAGAAATTTGGAAAAGAAAGGTTATAAGGTATTTACAGCCAAAAATGTGTCTGAGGCCTTAAGTGTTCTGGAAATTCAAAAAATAGATTTGGTAATAACTGACTATAAAATGCCTGATGTCAGCGGAAACGAATTAATAAAACATGTGCGGGAAAATCATAAAAATACAGAAGTGATGATGATTACCGGATACGCTTCAATTGAAGGTGCTGTCCAAGCAATAAAAGCTGGTGCAGAGGAATACCTGGCGAAACCATTTACGGATGAAGAACTTTTTACATCTGTAGAAAAGGCGCTCGATAAAACGAATATACGTCAG
The DNA here is from genome assembly GCA_964465145.1 of uncultured Porphyromonadaceae bacterium. Classification (GTDB taxonomy): domain Bacteria; phylum Bacteroidota; class Bacteroidia; order Bacteroidales; family UBA12481; genus JAUVKA01. The sequence continues at coordinate 2,919 of CAYXJR010000037.1, forward strand.
GCTTGGCATGAGTCCACACAAAATGAGCCTAAAAAAATGCATGGAATAATTGGTGCTTCTGAGGCGATGCAAAAAGTATTCAATGAAATCAAAAAAGCAGCAGCTACTTCGGCAACAGTACTGATAACAGGGGAAAGCGGTACGGGCAAAGAACTTGTTGCCAGGGCTATACATTACAGCAGTAAACAAGTTTCTGCACCTTTTGTTCCAGTTAATTGTGGTGGCATTCCGGAAGGACTTCAGGAAAGCGAACTTTTTGGATATGTAAAAGGAGCATTCACCGGTGCCACTGAATCTAGAGCGGGGTTTTTTCTAACTGCTGATGGTGGAACAATTTTTCTGGATGAAATTGGCAACACAAGTCTTCAAATGCAAGCCAAATTACTCAGGGTACTACAAAATAAAGAAATATGCATGGTTGGGTCAAGTCGCCCTCAAAATGTGAATGTTAGAATTATTGCTGCAACAAATAAGGACTTGTTAATGTTGGTAAAGAAAGGAGTTTTCCGCGAAGATTTATATTACCGTCTTTATGTTATTGCTATTGATATTCCTCCATTACGCGAAAGAGATAGCGATATATTACTTTTAACTCATCATTTTTCTGCAAAATTCGCTGATGAGTTTAATAAGCCAATACCACAATTCTCAAATAATACATTACAGGTTCTCAGGAACTTTAATTGGCCTGGAAATGTTAGGGAATTAGAAAATGTCATCCAAAGATTGGTAGCAATGATGGAGGACGGGCCGATCGAAGCAGTTGATTTACCTTCAATGATGCGTTTTTCTGCCTTTAGGAAAACAGGAGTTATCAGAACTCTGGCTGAAGTGGAAACCGAACATATTCGTAATGCTTTATCTGCTTTGGATGGTAATAAAACCAAAACTGCAGAATTACTTGGAATTGACAGGAAAACTCTGAGGGAAAAGCTGAAGCGATATTCATTATCTGACAATAATAATTCATAAAATACTTTCAGCCAATTTCCATATTAACCATAATTGTCAACCGCCACCCAATTCAAAATACATTATCCTCCAGATATTAATACAGCCTTTCAAATTTTATCTGTAAATAAATCAGTATTGGGGTGTTTCTCTACAGTGGTACAAATTCTCCCAATTATTCGCTATCTAAATTTTAGCAGATTTTTATCTACCCAAAAAACACATTCATGGATTTCCTGATTAATATAGTTGGTTTTTAAGCAGTTATAGGAAAGAAGCTAAATCTATCCAATCAAATTTTAATCTACGAACATTTATTGGTACAGCAATTGTATTGCCTCATTGCAAAATTAAATCAATCATGATATTAATAATAAAGAGGCAAACAGCATGAAAGAATTTATGAAGAATCTGACAAAATTGGACAAAGTCAACCGTGGCCTTTGCACAACTTGTAATAATGCTCCAACTTGTTTATTCTATCAAGAAAATGGAAGTCGTTTCGTATGGTATTGCGAAACGTTTGATGATTATAGTCCAGTTCAGGAATCAATACCAAAAACCGAAAAGAAGATCGAACCCAAAACTGAAGATCCAGGCAAGGCTGTGTTTGAAGGATTATGTATAAATTGCGCCCATAATACGACATGTACTTTCCCAAAACCTGAGGGGGGATTCTGGCATTGTAATGAATACGAATAGACCTGTTAAGATGTAAACATTTAAGTTAAGACAGGAATTGAAAAAGGAGAAAAGATGAATTCCAATATTGAAGAAATAGTTAGCAAGCATGATAAAGAATTAGGTGGAGTTATTGCAATGTTAGAAGAAATCCAGTTGCAATATCGTTATCTTCCTGAAGATGCATTAAAAACTGTTGCCTTGAAAACGGGACGATCCCTTGTTGAAATTTACGGGGTTGCCACATTTTACAAATATTTCAGTTTAAAACCCAGGGGGGAACATTTAATATCAGTATGTCTGGGTACCGCTTGTCATGTCCGTCAAGGACCAATAATTGCAGAAGAATTTGAAGATCTATTAGGAATCCAAGCTGGTGAGACCACATTAAATAAGGAATTTTCATTAGAGACTGTAAATTGTTTAGGGGCTTGTGCCAGGGGGCCGATAGTGGTTGTTGATGGACACTATTTCTCAAATGTAAGAAAGGCCCAAGTTTCACAAATAATAAAAAAAACACGTGAGGGGCTCAATAGCTCTGATGTAAGGAAAGATCAGCGAATCTTCGCAATTAAGCTGCGTTGTCCACATTGCAATCATAGCTTATTGGACCCGAATTACCTTATTGAAGACCATCCATCGGTGAGATTGACAATATCTTTTGGGCGAAAACATGGATGGTTTAGATTATCCTCTTTATATGGAAGTTATAGTACTAGATCCGAGTATGAAATCCCAATTGGTACGATAGCTCATTTCTTTTGTCCTCATTGTCATACCGAACTCGTTGCCTCTTCACCATGTCCAACTTGTAATGCACCCATGGTTCCTATGTACATTTATGGAGGAGGATTGGTTCAAATATGTTCACGAATGGGTTGCAAGAGTCATATGATGGACCTGGCCAATAGTATTTGTATAAACTGCAAAAACAGGCAAACGTGTAAACTTATTAAACCTGAAAGTACTGTTTGGTTTTGTGAAGAGTATGAGTGAAATATTAAAATGCAACTCTTTTATTATATCGATTTTTTTGATATTAAACTATATATGCATTAAGGATAAGGCGAAGACTAAATGAGAAAGTTATCTTCTATTGAGGAATTAAAAGATATAATTGAAATGGTCAGGGATGTTGTAGATGATTCCAGGCTTCAAATTGTGATCTGTGGCGAAACGGGGTGCCAGGCAAGCGGGGCGAATGATATTATCCGGGTTGCCAAAAAATATATTCTGCAAAATCAACTGTTGAGCATAATTGAATTAAGGATTACGGGATGCCATGGTTTTTGCGAAATGGGTCCAACAGCAATCACCAAACCTCAGGGTGCTTTTTACCATAAGGTATCAATGAATAATATCAGTAAAATCATCGATGCTGTCATTGCTGATGATTATGTTGAGGAACTTCTTTACAGGGATCCAAAAACGAATGAGAAGTATTACAAGCAATGCGATATTCCCTTTTTTAAAAAACAACAGCGTACACTTTTAAGTAAGAAACAGGAGATTGATCCAATTCGCATTTATGATTATTTTAACACTGGGGGATACAATGCGCTCGCAAAGGTTTTCTCTGAGCTTTCGCCAGAACAGGTTTTAGAAGAGGTAAAAGTTTCAGGACTTCGCGGAAGGGGCGGCGCTGGTTTTCCTACTGGTTTGAAATGGGAAATGTTAGTGAAACAATCATCTGATCATGGTAAATATATTGTCTGTAATGCTGATGAAGGTGATCCTGGCGCCTATATGGACAGAAGTCTTCTTGAGGGGAACCCTCATAGTATTATAGAAGGAATGATCATTGGAGCTTATGCCACAGGTGCAAAGGAGGGTGTAGCTTATGTTCGGCATGAATACCCATTGGCCATCAAACATTTGACCATCGCCCTCCGGCAAGCACGGGATATGGGTCTGTTGGGTGATAATATACTTGGCAGTGATTTTTCATTTGATATTCGAATAATAAAGGGTGCCGGGGCTTTTGTTTGTGGTGAGGAAACAGCCTTGATAAAGTCTATCGAAGGTAAAGTAGGTGAACCCCGCCAACGGCCTCCTTATCCTATACAGAAAGGAATAAATGGTAAACCAACAGTTATCAATAATGTAGAAACCTTGGCAAACATTCCTTTTATTATCAATATGGGTGCTAATAAATATGCCAAGATTGGGACTACAGGAAATTCTGGTACAAAAATCTTCAGTCTTGTTGGGAAGATAAAAAACACCGGCCTTGTCGAAGTACCAATGGGTATAACTATTAAAGAAATTGTTTTTGATATTGGTGGTGGTCCAGTCGGTAAGGCCAAAATTAAGGCTGTTCAAACAGGTGGTCCTTCAGGAGGTTGTATTCCGGTTAACAAGTTTGATATAAAAGTTGACTATGATAGTTTGGCAAAAGCCGGTTCTATCATGGGTTCAGGAGGTATGATCGTAATGGACGAAAATACCTGCATGGTTGATATTGCAAAATATTTCATGAATTTTCTTAAATCTGAATCCTGTGGAAAGTGCTACACATGTCGCAAAGGAACTCAAAGAATGTATGAAATTCTGGATGATATCTCCAAAGGGAAAGGGACACTCGAACATCTGGATTTGCTTGAGGAACTTGCCTTGGTAGTTAAGGATAGCACTATGTGCGGTTTGGGACAGACAGCATCAAATCCTGTTTTGAGCACACTACGTTATTTCCGTAAGGAATATGAACGACATATTATTCAAAAAAGATGCGATGCTTATGTTTGTAAAGACCTTGTTGGGGCACCATGCCAGTCAGCATGCCCTGTGGGAACGGAGGCCTGGCGTTACGTTGCACACATAGCCCGGAACGAATATGAACTTGCATACAATGCAATCCGTGAAGCTAATCCTTTTCCCTCTATATGTGCCCGGGTCTGTGATCATAAATGCGAAGAACACTGCCGTGCTGGAGCAAGCGGAGGAGAGGCGATAGCAATAAGATCACTTAAACGGTTTATTACAGATCGAATTGATCCTTCAAGTTATAAGCCCCTTAGGGCGAATGGAATAAAAAAAGCACCAGTAGCAGTTATAGGAGCAGGGCCTGCAGGGCTCACAACAGCCCATTATCTTTCTTTAAAAGGATATAAAGTTACCATTTTCGAAGCTGAGAAAAAGCCAGGGGGAATGCTATTCTGTGCGATTCCTTCATTTCGCCTGCCCAAGGCAACCATCAATAAAGAGATAGCCTCTCTTTTAGATGAAAATATCACCCTGAAATGCAATACAGCACTTGGAAGAGATATAACGATTGACAAATTATTTCATGAAGGCTATAAAGCTGTTTTGATAGCCTTGGGAGCACATCACAGCAAACCTATTGAACTTGAAAATGAGGAGGCTAAGGGAGTATATCCCGCAATCGAATTCCTTAAAGCATTTAATCTTCGGGATGAACAACTTGCCAAAGGACGGGTTGGAGTGGTAGGGGGAGGTAATTCCGCCATTGATGCTGCACGGACTGCTCTTCGTCAAAAGGATGTAGAAAGCGTCACCATCCTTTACCGACGGACACGAGAGGAAATGCCCGCTTTTATGGAAGAAATCGAAGCTGCCGACCAAGAGGGTATAAAAATTCAAACATTGGTGACGCCAACAAAAATAATAATTAAAAATGAAGCTTTTTTAGGTCTGGAGTGTGTCAAAAATGAATTGGAAGATATCGATGCGAGTGGCCGCCGGAAGCCTGTTCCACTTACAGGCTCTGAACACATAATAGAACTTGATACACTAATTGTTGCTATTAGTGAAGACTCCGGAATTGATAGTATGGGGCCGGCACGTGCAAGTAAAATTGAAGTCACAAAATGGAATACTATAAAAACTGATACAGACACCTTCCTTACAAGTCGGCCGGGTGTATTTGCTGCCGGTGATGCTGTAACAGGACCAAATACAGTTATCGATGCCATAGCTGCAGGTAAAAAAGCAGCTAAAATGATTGACCGCTATTTAAGTGGCGAGGAATTAGATCAACCTGCAGAACAAAAGCTGCCTCGGGTCTTTATCGAACCTGTTGAAGTTGATCTTGAAGAGATAATACAAACCGGCCGGGCAAAAACATCCTGTGTTGAAATTGATAAGCGCAAACGTAATTTCACCGAAGTTGAAGTTGCTCTTTCTGTTGAAAGTGCTGTGCAAGAAGCAAAAAGATGTTTGCGATGCGACCTTGAATTCACACGACCAAAAGAAATTGAAGAAGAATGTAATGTAAAAAAAGGGGAATTAACATGATTACTTTACATATAAACGGGCTTGAAGTTAAAGTTGAAAAAGGAACAACCCTGTTGGAAGCTGCCAGATTTTTTGGCTTTCCAATTCCAACACTATGTCATATGGATGGCCTTCACCCTTATGGCGCCTGTCGCCTTTGTGTTGTGGAGATTGGAGAGGGTATTAAAGCCAGACTGGTTTCTTCATGTACTTATCCTGCTGAGGAAGGCCTTAAGGTAAGGACGGCATCCACAAGGGTGATAAGGACACGAAAGATGATCATAGAACTTCTTTTAGCTTCATGCCCGCAATCAAAGACCATTCAGGATATTGCTGCTGCTAATGAAGTTAACCAACAACGGTTTAAACAGGAATATGAAGATTGTATCCTTTGCGGATTATGTGTTCGCATGTGTGAAGAACAAATGATGGCAAGAGCGATTGGATTCAGAGGCCGGGGAGAAAACAGAAGCATTGGAACACCTTTCGACGAACAAGCAGAAGACTGCCGGTTGTGTGGAGGATGTATGTTTGTTTGTCCGGCCTGTACGCTAAGATGTACATACAACGAACCGGAAAAAGCAATCTGTGGTGGATGTGCAAACCTGAGTGCTCCATGTCTTGATAAAGAACAGTTTGACGATATGATGTGTTACATGGAACCATGCGTAGCTTGTGAAATAGATAAGGAATAGTAATTTAAAACCCGAAAATAAAACAATTAGGAGGAAAAAAATGACACAAATTCAATCAAGAATAAATTCATCTGCTGCAACCCTTACAAAAAACAGGACCGAAGATTCAATAACACCTGCTTCGGGGATGTGTGTAACTTGTGTTGACGGGTGCATAGGAATGTGTGAGATCGGCAAATCAGCTTACCGTGGTCATGAAGTGATTTACCCTCAACCATTTGGAGTAATAACTACAGCTTCCGAAAAAAAATACCCGGTAGATTATTCAGATTTTAACATTATGGGTACAGCCGTTGGCGCCCATGGTATAGAAGCCGACAGCGATAAAGCTATTTTTCCAAATGCCAATCTTGAAGTCATTTTTGGTCATGACAAAGGCCTCAAGTTTCACTACCCCTGGCTTATTCCCGGTATTGGTTCAACCAATATAGCCAAGAATAACTGGGAGGGTCTGGCAATTGGATCAGCACTGGCTGGTACAGGATTAACAATCGGTGAAAATGTTGTTGGAATGGACCCTGAAGCTGTCATTAAAAATGGACATATAATTGATACAGTGGATTTGAAACGGCGTGTTAAACTTTATAAAGATCATCAACGTAATGGCTATGGTGCTATTATTGTCCAGGCAAATGTTGAAGATACACGATTAGGTGTTCAGGAATATGCAATTGAAAAACTTGGAATAGAGGTGGTTGAGATTAAGTGGGGGCAAGGTGCTAAAGACATAGGTGGTGAAGTAAAAATAAAAAACCTTGAAAAGGCACAATTATTATACAAACGTGGCTATGTCGTTCTTCCGAACCCTAATGATCCTGATGTTATAAGAGCATTTGAGCGTGGGGCATTCAAGGAATTTGAGCGGCATTCCCGTGTTGGAATGGTTACAGAAGAATCTTTTGCAAAAAGGGTAGAAGAATTACGCAAAGCAGGTGCGAAATACATTTTCCTCAAAACAGGTGCTTACCGTCCGGCTGACCTGGCCCGTGCAATAGCATTTGCATCGAAATATAAACTTGATAATCTTACTGTTGATGCTGCGGGTGGAGGAACAGGCATGAGTCCATGGAGAATGATGAATGAATGGGGCGTTCCGCCTGTGGAGCTTCATTCTATGTTATACAATTTTGCAGATATCCTTGCAAAGAAAAAGAAATATATACCAGCTCTGGCGGTAGCTGGAGGATTTACTTTTGAGGATCAAATATTTAAGGGGCTTGCAATGGGAGCCCCTTATGTGAAAATGATAGGGATGGCCCGGGGGCCGATTGCAGCAGCAATGGTTGGTAAAACTATTGGCCGTGCAATTAACGAAAATCAACTGCCAGTTTACGTCGAACGTTTTGGTAGTAAAATCGACGAAATTTTTGTTACCGCAAGTGAATTGCGTAAGAAATTAGGAAATGATGCATTTGAAAAATTACCTACTGGAGCCATAGGTTTATATACCTATTATGAAAGGTTAGCCCAGGGTTTACGCCAACTGATGAGTGGATCCCGAAAGTTTGCTCTTGAGTATATCGCACGCGATGATATCGGAGCCATAACTCAGGACGCAGCCAGGATCAGCGGCATTCAATATTTGATGGATATGGATAAGGATGAAGTTGAAAAAATACTTAACTTTTAATATTAATCGCACCATATTTTCTTACATACTTAAAATTATCTAGTGTCATGTCACAATTAATTTGACGTAATCAGAATATTTTATATCTTAGCCAAAAAACGGCTATGAATACCTATAAAGTAACTCTTTCTCAAGAAGAACGAGATCAATTGATCGAAATTACCCGAAAAGGCACCCATGCTGCAAAAAAGATTATTCATGCATTTATTCTGCTAAATGTTGAACGGGGTCCGCATGCTGCAGAAAGACAAACAAATGAAGAGATCTGTAAAGTTCTGAAGATCGGTATGCGGACCATTGACCGGGTAAAAAAACGGTTTGTTGAAGAAGGCTTGGAAGCGGCGTTGAAAATGGCACCTACTTCCCGCGTATACGATAAGCTTGTGGACGGAGACATGGAGGCCCACCTGATTGCATTAGCTTGTGGTGAACCTCCCAAAGGGTACGCCCGCTGGTCCTTGCGATTACTGGCAGACAAGTTGGTTGAACTGCGGATTGCCGATAGTATTTCATACGAAACGGTACGCCGGACGCTAAAAAAAACGAACTTAAGCCTTGGAAAGTAGTAGGTTGGGTTATTCCAGCCAAGCAAAACGGAGAGTTTGTAGCAGCCATGGAAAAGGTTCTGGATGTGTATAAGAGACCTTATGATCCGATGCGTCCGGTAGTTTGCATGGATGAATCGCCCAAACAGTTGATTGGTGAAACCCGTGTTCCAATACCTATGAGCAAATTGCAAAGATTATCTGTTACAGAAGTTTAACAATCGTGATTATTGTTAATCAGAAAAAAGGCAAGCTCATTAATCATATCAGGGTTTTCAGGTTCGATATTTATAGCTTCTGTGAACCATCCTTCAGCTGCTCCAAAGTCAAGTGACATTAATGCGTCATAGCCATGAATATATGAACGGAATGCCTCTGAGGAATTTGTAAAATAAGACCCGTGGATATCAGATATGGAAATAATATAAGGTTAGTGGCCATTACGCATTGATTTAAACAGCAAGCTATAAAATTTCATCAGGAAATTCAATAGGCTAATTTTCGCCAAATATAGTGGTGGCTTTTCGGGATCCGGTAAATTATTGCCAGAGCTGATATTACTAAGTTTTACTAAATTTGGTAGTCAGTCGATTACAATGAAGCTGACCCTTTGAATACTGTTATCCCTTCGAAAAAGGTTCTGACCATGAAAAATATCTACCTGCAATTACTTGAAAAGCCAGAGGAGGCTTATCCCCTGGTCCTTGCTACTGTTACAGCCACTTCCGGCTCAACACCCCAAAAACCGGGGAGCACTGCATTATTCGGACTCTCCGGCCTGATGTCAGGGACAGTCGGCGGTGGAATACTGGAAGGGAAAGTACAGCAGATTGTTAAAAAGATTATCAATACCAAAGAGTCGGGGCTTTACTATTTCAACCTTGACAATGACATCAGCCACCAGGAAGGTGCAATTTGCGGGGGCCGTGCCGGCATCCTGGTTGACGCATCGCCCGGCGATCATCTCAGAGTCTTTAAACAAATGAGAAATTCCCTCGCCCAAAGGATCCCGGGGGTGCTGGTTACCCAGGCGGTGAAGCAGTGTGATAATAAAGCCGCCGTTACCCGTTTCTGGGTGGCCGGAAGTAATAAGAATGCCTTGCCGGCCGAACATTTTGAGCAGCTGGAACCATTGGTAGATGATATCCTGGCCGCTGGCAATCCCTCTGATTACAGGGAGGTTAAACTTAATGTGGATGAACAGGAGGCCATTTTTTCCCTGGAGGCGGTCTTCCCGCTTCCACAGCTCATTATTGCGGGTGCCGGGCATATAGGTAAGGCACTGGCGCATCTTGGCAGCCTCCTGGATTTTGAAGTTACGGTGATCGACGACCGGGCAGAATATGCCAGCAGGGAGAACCTGCCGGATGCTGATCATATAATCGTTGAAAATATCGGACAGTCATTGCATGCAATCAGTAAAACATCCGATACCTATATTGTGATCGTGACAAGGGGCCATAAGGATGATGCCGGGGCATTGAGAGCCTGTATCGGTTCGGAGGCAGCCTATACAGGCATGATTGGCAGCACCAGGAAAATTGCCCTGATGAAGAAACAATTCCTGGATGAGGGATGGGCAAGCCCTGAACAATGGGATACGGTATATGCTCCAATCGGACTGAAGATCCCTGGCAAGACCGTTCAGGAAATTGCTGTAAGCATTGCTGCACAACTGATAGAAAAAAGAAACAGCCAGGTAAAAGGCTGATGAATGAGATATGGGCCATATTGTTAGCTGCCGGTGAATCCACCAGGATGAAAACCAACAAGCTCCTCCTGCCATACAAGGGCAAGCTGGTTATCACCACGGTGATTGATATAGTTATGCAATCGGAGGCCGACCAGCTCCTGCTTGTCCTCGGGGCATTCAGGGAGGAGATCCTTGCGGTTGTGGACGGCAGGCCGGTAAAGCACTGTTATAACCATGATTATAAAAAGGGAATGCTCACTTCCGTGCAGTGCGGGTTCCGCAATTTGCCGGATTATGCCGAAGCTGCTATTATTTTTCTTGGAGATCAGCCCATGATTTCTGCGGGTGTAATAAACAGGATCATAAGCGGATACAGGTCCTCAAAAAAAGGGATAATAGTGCCTGTTTACAATGGCCGGCGGGGCCATCCTGTGCTTATAAGCACGAAATACAAGGAGGCCGTTCAGGGGCTTGACCCGGAAGAAGGGTTACGCTCACTGCTTTCTCAACATGCGAAAGATGTACAGGAGGTTGAAGTGGCCCTGCCGGGAATACTGAAGGATATTGATACGATGGAGGATTATTTAACTGAAACAAACTAATTTATCCGGATATGGAACGTAAAATTCGATTTCAACTAAATGGGAAGAACGTTGAGCTTAATCTTGACCCGGGGCTTACCCTGCTCTGGGTTTTGCGCAACCAGTTAGGGCTGACCGGCACCAAGTACGGCTGCGGCATCGGCCTCTGCGGATCATGCACCATATTGATGGACAATGAAGCGGTGAGGTCATGCTCAATGACCATCGGGGAGGCTGAAGGGAAAAAACTGACAACCATTGAGGGGCTCTCTGAGGATGGGCATCTGCACCCCCTGCAGGAGGCATTTATGAAACACGATGCCCTCCAATGCGGTTACTGCACCCCTGGAATGATAATGAATGCCGCCTGTTTACTGCATGAAAACCCTGAACCGGCAAAACAGGAAATTATCGAAGGTATGGAAAATAATCTCTGCCGCTGCGGTGCACACGTACGGATAATTGATGCAGTAGCAGAAGCCGCCAAAGAAATGAAAGGAGGAAAACTGTAATGAAAAATCAAGCTAAAAATACAGCAGACGATAGGTCAGTAATACGTACTGGCATGAAAAGAAGAAATTTCTTCAAGCTGCTTGGAGGGGGTATCATTATCCTTTTCAATCCCTTTGATTTTATTGATGTACTGGCCATTACCGAAGAACAGCGCCGCAGCCTGCCAAAGGACTTCAATGCCTTCCTCCTGGTGGGCGAAGACGGTATGGTGACCGGTTATACGGGCAAAATCGAGATGGGCCAGGGGCCTGTCACCTCCCTTGCGCAGATGCTGGCAGAGGAGCTGGATGTCAGGGTCGATATGGTGGAAATGGTGATGGGCGACACTGCCCTTACCCCTTATGATATGGGGACTTTCGGTTCAATGACCACCAGGTATTTCGGCCCGCCTTTCCGTGCTGCCGCTGCCGAAGCAAAGGCCGTACTCCTGGAGCTGGCTTCGGAAAAGCTAGGGGTGCCGGCTGCCCGGCTGGAAGTTAAGGATGGCGTAATAAGCGATTCGAAAAACCGGAGCAGCCAGGTAACATATGCCCAGCTGGCCAAAGGGAAACGAATTGAACGCTTCATTGATGAGAAACCCGGTGTTAAAGACCCCTCCGAATTCAAGATCATCGGTAAATCATATAACCGGCTGGATGCCAGGCTAAAAGTTACCGGCCAGGCAAAATACTCCGGTGATTTTATCATGACGGGAATGCTTTTCGCCCGAATATTAAGGCCCCCCTCACACGGCGCCAAACTTGTGTCAGCCGACACCTCCGGGGCCGAAAAGCTACCGGGTGTGAAGATTGTACACGATGGCGATTTTATCGCAGTGCTCCATGAAATGCCCGACAAAGCTGAGGAAGCAGTAAATAAGATCACGGCGGAATACAGCTTCGATGAAAAGGAAGTGAATGACAAAACTATCTTCAGCTACCTTTTAAAAATGGCCTCCAATGGCCAGACAGCTAAAGAGTCGGGAAACCGGGATGCGGGCAGGTCAGCCTCTGAGACGGTAATAGAAAATGAATATTACAACAGCTATGTGGCCCATGCGCCCATGGAGCCGCACACAGCAATAGCCTACATGGAAGGTGACACTATGATTGTGAGGGGATCAACCCAGACACCCTTCCCTGCCCAGCAGGAGATTTCAGGGGCACTGGATATGCCGGCGGAAAAGGTGAGGGTTATACCTCCTTTCGTAGGAGGGGGCTTTGGAGGGAAAAGCGCCGGTTCACAGATGGTTGAGGCAGCGCGGCTCGCTAAGGTCACAGGCAGGCCGGTGATGGTAGCATGGACCAGGAAGGAGGAATTCTTCCACGACACTTTCCGGCCGGCAGCCGTGGTGAAGATCACCTCCGGTATGGACGCCAAAGGGAAAATACAGTTATGGGATTACCATGTTTACTATGCCGGACAAAGGGGCTCCGACACTATCTATGATGTTCCCAACGCCTTTACAACGGTTTACGGTGCCGGCTGGTCGGCTCCGGGTGTCCACCCTTTCGGAACCGGGGCCTGGCGTGCGCCTGGCAATAATACAAATACCTTTGCACGTGAGTCGCAGATTGATATCATGGCAGCAAAAGCAGGGATGGATCCGCTGGAATTCCGGCTGAGGAACCTGAAGGATGAAAAGATGATCGAAGTGCTGAAAGCCGCGGCTGATAAATTCGGATGGACCCCCGCCAAAGGGCCCAGCGGCAGGGGTTACGGAATTTCCTGCGGTGCCGATGCCGGAACCACCGTGGTAAATATTGCCGAAGTGAAAGTGGATAAGCAGACTGGCAGGGTTCAGGTGTTGCGGGTGGCCTGTGCCCAGAATATGGGACTTTGCATCAACCCTGAAGGTTCTACAATCCAGATGGAAGGATGCATAACAATGGGCCTGGGCTACGCCCTTACCGAGGAGATCCGCTTCGAAGGCGGAAAGATCATGGATGAGAATTTCGACAGTTACCAGCTGCCGCTTTTCTCGTGGGTTCCCAAAATTGATACAGTGATTCTGGATAAGCCGGATGAGCCGGCTCAGGGAGGAGGCGAACCAACCATTATCAATATGGGGGCAGTGATTGCCAATGCCATTTTCGATGCAACAGGAGCCAGGCTGTACCAGCTCCCAATGACCCCCGAGAGAGTGCTTAACGCCTTAAAAAGAACTTCTTAAAAAATTTGAATTGCCCGAAATTAGCTTTACCTGAATATTATCAAAAAGCTGTAAAATGAATCTACTCAACTGGAACAACCAGACATTTGCGCTGGCCGCATTTTTCATATTTAGCAGTATTTGCAGTATTGCTCAGACAGATGATAAGGAAAAACCCACTGCTGTTGCATGGTGGAAATTCGATAATGAGGATACTCGAAAAGTTGCCGACCATGTCACCTCGATAAATGATTCCATCGAGGGGAATTTTAGTCTGGTAAAAGGTATTGAAGGCAGAGCACTAAAATTCGATGGGTTTACAACTGTTATCAGGCGCTCTTCTGATAAAGTACCTGAACTTTCAGGATCATTAACTTTTGAAGCCTGGGTTGCAGCTGCTACCTATCCATGGAATTGGTGTCCCTTACTGGCCCAGGAGAAAAAAGAAGAAGCAGGCTTTTATTTTGGTGTAGGACCCCAGGGACAGGCAGGTATTTTTGCATCAGTTGACGGAGTTTGGCAGAGATGCGAGACTGAAGTAAAAATTCCACTAAGAAAGTGGACCCATCTGCTTGCCAGCTTTGATGAACATGCAGGATTTAAAATATATATCGATGGGAACCTATCTGGAGAATTAAATATTCCCGGTAATCTGGTTCTGGCTTCAAAATCTGATTTATTGATTGGGATGAACCGCGAAATGACTGCCCCTTCCAACCCTGTTAGAGAATATGCTACTCTTCCGGGATGGTTTTCATTCGATGGGATTATTGATGAAATTAAGATCTATAATGAAGCAATCCCACCGGAATCTGTTATGGAAAAGTTTGCGGCTGTCACTAACTTATTGCCTCCAGATATTCCCAAAAGGATTATGCCCAGCGGACCGGATGGCCCGGGCCGTTTTGGTGCCTATTATACAAAATTGAAATATTATGATGAATGGGATGCCTTATTCCGTGTTGGGGATTACAGTGATATAGTTGTTCAGTTCGATGGTTCTCCTATCCGTGTGGTATTTTGGCGAGGCACCCGGTATTCACCTGCCTGGGTAATGGAAAACGGACAATGGATGGCTGATCAGAGTGCCGAGTATTTCGATACAATCAATGGCTGCTTTGAGCATATGATCGATCCCCATTGCCTATACTCGCATGTGCGGATCATTGAAAATACTCCTGCCCGGGTTGTCGTCCACTGGCGGTATATTCCGGTTAGTGTAAGGGGACAGCTATCGCAGGTTTATGAAAAATCCGGATGGTCTGATTGTATAGATGAATATTATACCTTTTATCCTGATGGGATAGGAATCAGGAAGGTGGTACAATATACTTCAGGCGAGCCGCTTGCCCCATCCGAGGCAATTGCATTTTGCCAGCCTGGAACAACACCTGAAGACAATGTTCAACTGGAGGCAATGGCGCTTGTCAATCTTAAAGGTGAAAGCCATGTATATTCCTGGGCAAATGGTGCTCCTGTATTTAAGAAGGGTGAAAATCCAAAAAATCCGGTAATCCAGATTATTAATCTGAAATCCCAAAATAAGCCGTTTATGATCTTTGAGCCAGAGAACAATATGGCAGTTTTTGGCATTGAACAAAGGGCTGATGCTTCTCATTTTCCCTGGTGGAACCATTGGCCGGTTGCACAATTACCCTCCGACGGAAGATATTGCCAGGCACCGGACAGAGCCTCACATTTCTCTCTGGCATGGGGTGGCCCTCCTTTTCATGATGAAAGTGGAAATATCATAAAGGCAAGGGCATCTGGCAGTGAGGGCGGCCTTAATCAGGCTGAAGTTAATATGAAAACGGTGACCACCTATTGGTCGAGCTGGCTTTACGGTGCTTCCCAACAAACGCCTGAAGAACTTGCCAGCCTTGCAAGATCTTGGGCTCAGCCTCCAACATTAATTGTTAAAGGAGATGACTTTATCAGTAAGGGTTATGATTTTACGCAACGGGCTTATATTCTGGATTGTTCTGACAACAAATCTGATCGTTTGGAAACGGAACTTTCCGCCAGTAATGAATCACCTGTGGTTAATGTATGTTTTGTAGTAAATGGATGGAATGTAAATGATATTTCAGTGGAGGTGGATGGACAAATTCTTGAAAAGTATACCGACTATAAAACAGGGATAATCAAGAAGCTTGAAAAAGACGATTTGATTTTATGGATAGAAATGCAATCCGAGAAACCTTTAATTATATCGCTTAAAAAGGCTCAGTAATTTAGCTTGGCCTCACCATCATCAATTGAACGCAGGCAGTAGCAGATCAAAATCCCATATTGCAATTTGGATGATTTATATTTCTCCAAAAACAGCTTGGTGGATTTCGCAGATGAGTTTGTAAAAAAGGGTGGGAAATATCTATTTCTTGATGAAGTTCACAAATATCGAAACTGGTCACAGGAACTAAAAAATGTCTATGATTATTTTCCGCATTTAAAAATGGTTGTCACAGGTTCTTCGGCTCTGGATATTTATAAAGGAAAAGCAGATCTGAGCCGACGAGCTATCTTATATAAAATGCAGGGCTTGTCGTTTCGCGAGTTTATTTCCTTAAAATACAATTTTGACCTTCCGGTATTTGCGCTGGATGATATTTTGTTCAAGTCATCTGAAATAATCCCTGAAATTCTGGATAAGATTAAACCTATCAAGCTTTTTATGGAGTATCTCCAAATCGGGTATTATCCATTTTTCATGGAAGGTGAAACCGACTTTCAAACAAGGCTTAAACAAACCGTAAACAAATTGCTGGAATTGAGAACTCCTGGATTGCCGCCGACAACATAGAATTCGCTCAACAAAACAAAATTCCGCTTTGGCTTTTTGGATTTTTGTATTAAGCTGATTTCCTTAAAAACACCTGATCATGCAAACCCTTTGTTTAATTATTTTTTATTGTCATGGCCGGATTGGTTTTTGTAAGCACTATATCATTGGGCCTGGCCAATGCCCCTTCAGGATTCCCCGAGATAAAGGTATAGGTGAATATCTCGAATACTGTGGTATTTATCGTAACTCAGTTCATCGCTCACATAAACAATCAGGAATAGTGCACTGGTGATTCCCAGACTTAAGCCAAGAATGTTTAAGAAGCTGTATAAGTAATTTTTACTTATGTTCCTTAGGGCGGTTTTTAAAAGATTCTTAAAAATAGCAAGTGTTTTTTCCAACATTACTTAGAATACTGATAAGTTAACTTTCTGCCGCCTAACTTTGTAACAATGAACTCCCCAGGCCGGCCAGGGCATAAGTAATTGCTGCCAAAAGCAATACCCAAACAAAACCTGTTTCCACCGAAATAATGGTAGCCAAGGCAGTGCTGATAACCGAAAAATACCCGTTGAATGCCCATGCCCAAGGTATATCTGCCTGTCTGACTTCTGATAAATATTTTATCCCGGCAGGAAAAGCTATCCCCATAAAGAAGCCAGTAATGCCGATCAAAACTATTGAAATCAAAATTTTTACTGTGAGCGATGCTGCAATTGTGAATGATAAAATAGTTGATAGCGAGATTGCATGGAACAGCAGCAGTATAGCAATTACAAGCGGTATCAGAAGTAGTATTTTTTTTGTAATTCGTAATAACCCGGAAAAATAACTTCCCAGGGCAGAGGCGATCAGGAGTATGCTGATGCTTGCTGCCGTAGCATAAATTGGTTGGCCGAAATAGAAGGTAAATTGCTGAATGAAAACAATCTCGACGAACATAAATGCCAGGCCAATTCCGCTGAAATACGAGAAAACCCACATTTTATTATTGCTTCTCCAGGATTTGATAAAAAGGGGCAGGATGATAAAAATACCGGCAATAACAATAATCTGAATAAAGGTGAAAAGAATAAGTACATATCCGAGCTCTAAGAATGGGATGCTACTCTCTCCGAAAGAGATAATTAGTTGATGAATCCCTCTCCAGCGAATATTCTGGAAGAAAAAAGGCCGGTTATCCATAGTTGGGCGCACACGAAAAGGATACTCATTAAGAAACTCTTTTTTATCTGTAGATAAGAGCAGTTCAATGTTCCTGAAAAAGGATGTATCCTGAATCAGATTATACTTCCCCCGGTTTATTTCTTCAGTTCCCGGAAGTATTAAAGGGTCGAACATCAAATCGTTGCAAAACCGCTGCACTAGTTTTTCCTGATTTTTGCTGAATCCTGATTTTCTTACCAGAAAAGTAACAGCACTCCAACTCCTGATGGCAATGATGTGTTCACCGGGATGCTCTATGTTTTTTTCTTCGAGAAGCCGGTCTATGCTAGCCAAAAGCCGATAAGCATTTCTGACCGGATAATCCATCCAGCAACTGAGGCAAATCATCCCGTTGTCCGAGAGCTTGTCCCACATTTCATAAAAAGCCTCGATGCTTAATTCATATTGTGTTTCGACTGCATTAAGCCCTGAATTACCAAACAAAGAACCAATTATAGGGAGCTGGATCAAATCATAGCTCGATGTATCGGAAACAAGTAAAGTGCGTGCTATGGTCTGATGAAGTTTAACTTCATTCTGATCAGCAAAAGAATTTTGAAGTAAATTGAAAATTTCGGCATCGGCCTCATTGGCAATAACATCAGGGATATTATGCGATAATGCCAATGATACATTTTCTCCTGTTCCGGCATCAAGGATCAGAACATTATCAATTTTTTCAATATGATAAGGCAGGGATTGCGGGGTATAATTCAGAATGCTCGTTTTCTGTTTATCTGTAGCCGGTACAAGATACCCAATCCAATTGCCATTGTTAAAAACAGCTTTTCGCACAGGGAATGGCTTTCGATAACTAAGGCTGACACCGGGTGCATATCGAAGAACAGGTGAGGAAACTATTTGTACTAATCCATATGGGCTGCTCTTTTCATATTCAATTGTAGCATCAGGCAGTAACAATGTTTTACTGATATCTTTATACTCCGATGGCTTTAATTTAACAGGACTAAAAGAAACGGTGAGCAAAACAACAATTGAAATAATAGCTGTGGATAACAGTAATTTTCCGGCATTCTTTGGAAAAGCAACAAGCCCACCAACCAGGGCAATAGCAGCAATAACCAGGGGCAATTGTTCAGGAAGCAATAACTGCATCATTAGTAGGGCAATAATCCCCCCAAGGCCAGAACCAACAAGATTTGCGAAATATACTTTCCCTATTTGTTTGGCAAATTTCAAAAAGCTCATGCCAATTGCCAAGGCTCCTGTAAAAAAGGGCAGGAAGAAAATAAGATAAGTAGCGAGCAAGCGGCCGGTATACCGAATATCGTGAAAGATCAGCAAAGAATCGAAGCGGATAGTCTCTGAGCCTGCCACAATAACAACAATGGACATTAAGATAGCCGTAATGAGCAATAACAAAGGAAAAAGCAGATAGTAGTTTTGCTGGAGCCTTTGCCGAAAAATTGTCAGGAATGTACCGGCAGCACCAAACCCAAGCAAGGCAATAGAAATAATCATATAGGCAAAATGATACCACTGGAAAAAAGATAAAATCTGCATCAACACCAATTGAAAAGCTATAATTGCTGCTGAGACCAGGCCAATAGCCATGTTGGTACGGATCATTGATATTTTGCCAGTAGGTCTCATTTATTACTGATTACTGATTACTGATTATTACTTGCGTGTAAAAGGAACAAAACGGACAGGCATCAGGCTATTCGTTGTAATCTCCTCCCCTCTTTTCGTTATCATCATCAGGGTCTGTACACCAAACGGTGAGCCAACGGGAATTATCATCTTGCCACCATCTTTAAGTTGATCGATTAATGGTGGTGGGATATATGCCGAAGCAGCGGTTACAACAATGCCATCAAAAGGGCCATATTCTTCCCAACCATAATAACCATCATCCACCTTAACTTTGACATTATTGTATTTCAAGGCCTTCAATCGCTCTTTTGCCGAAAGGCCCAGTTCTTCAACAATTTCGATGGTATAAACCCAGCTTACAAATTCGGCCAAAACAGCAGCCTGATAGCCGGAACCTGTACCTATTTCCAATACCGTATCACCTGGTCCGACATTCAACAGCTCAGTCATATAAGCCACAATATAAGGTTGTGAGATGGTTTGCCCATAGCCGATAGTCAATGGCCTATCTTCATAGGCTCTGCTTTTATTTACGTCAGGAACGAACAAATGCCGCTCGACTGTCTTCATGGCATTCAAGGTATTCTTGTCATTAATTCCACGAGCCTTGATCTGCCGGTTAACCATATCGGTTCTTTCCTTTTCGTATTTGTTCTGGCCGGAAAGTGGAAATACAAAACCTGCCTGCAGTATAATAAGGATAAAAAAAATCAATCGTGTTTTCATAATTCCTTCTTATTTTGATCCATATAAATTTATGAAAAACAAAAGGTAAATCTTAGGTTCTGTCGCATTTTTGAAGCGAAATCCAAAATGGTAATAGAGTTACCAAATTAGCCAGCTAAAGAACAGAGCAATTAGCCCCTGGTTTTGTGCAGGCTCAATATAAAAAAAGGATGTTCTTCCATTAAGGTTTTGTTTCCAATTGTCCTTTGAATTATTGTGTCTTTACACATAAAGTAGAGACGCAAATATGCGTCTCTACTTGGTTTTTTCGTGGGATCTTCATTATCCGGTTTGCCTATTTTCTGTATCTTTGAATTATGATGGACAAAAAGGACATAACATTCATTCTTAAAGAGAACAAGCTTCGACTTATGAAGAAGTATAACCTCACTTCAATCGGAGTATTTGGTTCTTTTTCTCGTGATGATTTTAATGATGATAGCGATATTGATATTCTTATCGAATACGATAGTCCAATGGGAATTGAGTTCATCGACCTGGCTTATGAACTTGAAAAACTCTTGAACAGGCCTGTTGATTTGGTTTCCAGGAAGGGGATAAAGCCAAAATACTCCTCTAATTCTGATTGGATTGCCTACGCCATTAATCCTGATACCAGCAAGAGCAGCAAAGATATTAGCGAGGTCAGGCTTGAATTAAAAAACCTGCTTACTGGCAAAACCCGGCAGTTTGAATCCAATTCTCGATTTCAATTTACTGAGAAATCTAATTACTTCATTTCCAGCGATAATACCAGCCTGCCAATTTACGATCTGAATAGTCATCGAGAACATTTCATTGGAAATATTGGTGAGACCCAATCAAATTAGATATGTGATGAAGTACAGATTTCTCTTGATCTTCCCCCTGTTGATGCTTTTTATGACCGGAATCACAAATTCCTGCACTAGTTCCAACCATTATCAGGACGATAAAAAGAACATATTTATCGAGGATTTAAAAACCCGGACCTTTCAATATTTCTGGAACGTTGTGGATACAACCTCATGGCAATCTGATGACCGATATCCATTCAGGCGTTTTACCAGTATTGCTGCCACTGGTTTTGGACTGGCCTCTTATCTCATTGGTATAGAAAACGAGTACATCAGTCGAAAACAGGGAGTCGAACGGGTTATGAAATCATTGCAATGGCTAAACCAGTCCGTACAGGGGCCCGAACCTTCTGGAATCACAGGACACAGAGGCTTTTATTATCATTTCCTGAATTATGAAACAGGAACCCGATATAAAGAGGTGGAACTTTCAACGATTGATACAGGTTTACTAATGGCAGGAATTCTTGCCTGTCAATCCTATTTTGACCAACAAAACCCAGAAGAGAATAAAATCCGACAAATGGCCGATAATTTGTACCGAAGAGTGGAATGGGATTGGGCCATGAACGGGCAAAAGACTATGGCTATGGGATGGCATCCGGAATCTGGATTCATTAGCTCCACATGGGAGGGTTACAACGAGGCTATGGTCCTTCTGATCATAGCACTCGGCTCACCCACGCATCCTGTACCAGACCGGAGCTGGGAGAGCTGGTGTGAAACCTACCGCTGGGAGGATTTTCTCGGATATCAGCATGTGAATTTCAGTCCGCTTTTTGGGCATCAATATTCTCAGATGTTTATTGACTTCCGCGGAATCCAAGATACCTACATGGCTCAGAAGGGAATCGACTATTTTGAAAACAGTAGGCGCGCTACTCTTGCAAGTCGGGCCTACTGCATCAATAACCCTCATGCTTTTGCCGGGTATGACAAAAACTTCTGGGGATTAACCGCCTGTGATGGTCCGGCAAATGAGACAATCGACATAAATGGTAAAAAGATGAGATTTTACACCTACCAGGCCCGGGGAGCGAGTGCAATTCAAATTGTAGATGATGGAACCCTTGCTCCCGCGGCAGTTGGGGGATCTATCCCATTTGCTCCAGAAGTTTGTTTGGATGCATTATTTGCCATGTATACCAAATATGATGATCTGCTCTATCAGGAATATGGCTTTAAAGATGCCTATAACATTACCTACAATTTCGGAAATGAGAATTCTAAGGGCTGGTTCGACCCGGATTATCTGGGTATCGACCAGGGAGCAATTCTGATACAACTCGAAAACTACCACAGTGAACTGATCTGGAATTTAATAAAAAAAAACCCATACATCATCAATGGTCTTCGTAAAGCCGGGTTTACCGGAGGATGGCTTGATTTGGAATAATCAATTGAACCTTGTAAATAAAAAACCAATCCAATTATGAACTCAAAAAGTGTAAAAAGACTCTTACTACTCCTTTGGATGGTAGGCTTATTTTCTTTTTCTATGGGTCAAACCAGGATAATTACCGGCTTGGTAACAGCTTCAGACACGAAAGAATCTTTACCGCTGGCCAGTGTTCAGATTAAAGGCACTGAAGTTGGTGTAATGACTGATTTCAATGGCGCATTCAGACTAGATGTCGGAACCCCGGATGCCATCCTTGTCTTTTCATTTGTAGGTTATGAGCCCCAGGAAGTCAGCACCCAAAACCGGCAAGTATTAAATATTGAACTGCAATTAAAAAGGTCTGACGTTGATGAAGTAGTAGTAATTGGATACGGAAAAGTGAAAAAAAGTGATCTCACTGGTTCTGTAAGTTCCATAAAATCACGTGAATTAACCAAAGTCATCTCGATCAACCCGGAACAAAATTTGCAGGGAAAAGTGACAGGCGTTCAGGTTACAAGTACAACAGGAGCACCCGGGGCCAGCCCGGTAGTCCGCATTCGGGGTGTGGGTACTTTTAATAATTCCTCGCCGATTTATGTAGTTGATGGGGTAATCCTGGATAATATATCCTTCCTGAATTCCGCTGATATCGCCTCAATGGAAGTTCTCAAAGATGCCTCGGCCACAGCTATTTATGGATCACGTGGAGCAAACGGGGTGATTATGGTTACCACCAAAAACGGAATTCCCGGGCAGGAATCAGCTACTTACAACTTCTCAACCGAATATGGGATCCAGAATTTGTCAAAAAAAATCGACTTGCTTAGCGGACGGGAATTTGCCATTATCACCAATGAGATTGTAGCCGGATCATACAATAATGTGGATGCCCTGCCTAACACCGATTGGCAAGATCTGGTTTTTAATCCGGCCCCAGTTCAGAACAGTCAGTTTTCAGTCTCCGGATCCACAAAATCCACTCAGTATTATTTAGGTCTTGGTGTTTTTTCCCAGGATGGGATTATCGATAAATCCGGTTACAAACGTTATTCTATTAAACTCAATAACACTTATCAATTATCGACCAGAATGCGAATAGGTAACAATATTACCCTCTCACCTTACCAGCAAACTAATGCACCCAATGTAACTTATTCCGTCTATCGTGCACAGCCGCTTCTTGAACCATACTACTCCGATGGAACTTTTGGAGTTGTTCATAATGTTGGCAATCCCCTGGCTGATTTGGAATATTCTAATAACCATAACAATGGTCTGAGAGCAGTTGGGAATGTTTTTGCAGAAGCCAACTTTTTTGAAGGATTTACATTCAGAAGCAGTTTTGGGATTGATGCTGGCTACAATAAATCAGAATCATTTACACCTGCATATACAATATATAATCCCGATGGCACTGCCTCTCAACAGCAAAATGTTCTAAGTGATATTAACAAAGGGAATAGTGAGAATCTGACCTGGCTTTGGGAAAATACTGTAACTTATACTAAAGAGGTTGATGATCATTCC
Organism: uncultured Porphyromonadaceae bacterium; assembly: GCA_964465145.1. Lineage (GTDB taxonomy): Bacteria > Bacteroidota > Bacteroidia > Bacteroidales > UBA12481 > JAUVKA01. The sequence continues at coordinate 26,653 of CAYXJR010000037.1, forward strand.
TTCAATATTCTCGGAGGTTATACGATGCAGGAAACCAGTTCGGAAGGAATGTCATTCCGCGGCGAAAATCTCATGAGAAATGGTAGTGATTTCTGGTATATTAATCCTGCCTATGTTTATGATCCGGTTAACGGCGTCAATACTATACAGTCGATCTATAACGGGGTTGATCCCAACCAGTACTATTCAATGATATCTTACCTGTCACGGGCCAATTATACCTATAAAGACCGTTATATGCTTACAGCAACTTTCCGACGGGATGGTTCATCAAAATTTACTAAAGAAAACAGATATTCTAATTTCCCTTCCTTTGCTGCAGGCTGGAATATTGGCAGAGAATCTTTTATGGAAGCTTTCCCGTTGATCTCCAATATGAAACTCAGAGCCAGTTGGGGAATTATTGGAAATGAAAAAATCAGTTATTACGACCGCTTCTCCCGCATTCAGTCCGATATTCTAACTGTCTTCGGAAATCCTGATATCACTGTGCCTGCGGCTTCTTATGGCAAAAGTGGGAATCCGGATTTGAAATGGGAAAGTACTCAACAAACAGATATCGGACTGGAGGTTGGCTTGCTAAAAAACCGCCTAACCGGTGAATTTGATTTTTATAATCGGGTAACCGATGATATTCTGGTGGAGCTATCAACCCCGGGGCACATTGGTAATGGACTCGGACAGAAAGTTCGCTATAATGCTGCTTCCATCCTCAATCGCGGTTTTGAGTTTAACCTCAACTGGAGGGAAACCAGGCAGAAGCTAAGCTATTATATTGGTTTTCTTGGATCCACTGTTCACAATGAAGTATTATCAATCGGAGGTAACAATGGAGTTGATTCAACATTACTGGGAGGTTACCTGGGCAATGGGCAGCCTGTAACGCTCAGCAAGGTGGGTCTGCCCATCGGATCCTATTACGGATATACGGTTGATGGGATTTTTCAGAACGAGGCTGAATTGGCTGCCTATCCCCACAGTACCCAGGCAGGAGTAGGTGATCTGCGCTTTGTTGACATAAATAACGATGACCAGATAAACGGTTTGGATCGTACTTATCTCGGGTCCCCCATCCCAAAATTTATTTTTGGCTTCAATTTTGGACTCGAATTTATGGGATTTGACCTGTCTGTCGACCTTCAGGGCCAAACCGGTAACCAGCTATTTAATGGAAAAGAAGTAGTACGCCCTGATCCTTACAATTTTGAAAAACATGTTTTTGATCGCTGGACCGGTGAAGGCAGCAGTGATACAGAGCCAAAACCCTCTTTTGGAGGATACAATTTTACCCCGTCGGATAGATTTATCCAGGATGGGTCATTTATGAGGATCAGAAATGTAATGCTCGCATACAATGTGCCTGCAGATTTCTGCAGTAAACTCAAAATCAACGAATTAAGAATCTATTTGAAAGGGACTAACCTGTACACTCTTACCCGTTTTACAGGCTATACACCAGAGATAGGAAGTTTTGATGTATTGTCAAATGGAATAGACAATGGCGCTTATCCTGTAACCTCAGTTTATTCTTTGGGCATTAACATAACTTTTTAAAGGCCATGAAAAAAACGATTATACTTTCAGCTTTGCTTCTGACAGTCCTGACATTTTCGGGATGTGAAGATTTTCTTCAGAAAAATCCACAGGGAGAACTTACTCAGGAAGCATTTCCTACCTCCCTTGCCGATGCTAAATTGGCTACAAATGCGGTTTACACGACTTTACGATCCTGGTATTATCATTCCGGAGGGTTTCCCATTCTGGATATCATGTCGGATGACTCACACAAAGGCAGTAACCCGAACGATCAATTATCCACCATCGGTCCGTATGACCTATTTCAGCATACTCCTACACAGGATGGTTTAGACCGCTGGTGGAGCACCCTTTATGAAGGAATTAAAAGAGCCAATGTGGTTATAGAAAAGCTTCCTGATATCGAGATGGACGAAACGCTTAGAAATCAGTCCATTGGGGAAGCCCGTTTTCTAAGAGGTCTATATTACTTTGATCTGGTAAGAGCCTGGGGAGGAGTGCCAATTGTATTGAATACCAATGCTTCTCTTAAACTGGAAAGATCAACAGTTGATCAGGTTTATGATGTTATCAGGGAGGATCTGGATTTTGCCATCAATAATCTTCCTTTAGCAAGTGATTATTCCTTCGATGATGCCGGACGTGCAACAAAAGGAGCCGCACAAGCTTTTAGGGCCAAAGTGGCACTCTTTGAAAAGGATTTTTCTACCGCTGAGGAACAGGCACTTGAGGTCATCCTGTCTGGCCAGTATGGACTTGAGAATGATTTTTCTGATGCAAATAGTCGCGATGGTGAGCACGGTATTGAATCAGTTTTTGAGATCGGAGCCATGGAGGTGGAAGGTGAAAATTCCGGAGGGAACCAATATGCAAATACGCAAGGTGTTAGAGGAACCCCCAATAAGGGTTGGGGATTTAACAGGCCTTCCGAGGATCTGCGAAACTCTTTCGAATCAGGAGACCCAAGGCTCGATGCAACTATTATTGATTTGGGTGAGATAATAGATGGTATACTGATCATGGGTGATGGAACCACCGCTGATATCATCAGGGGTGAGAATGGTGAAATTATTGAAAGGGAGTGTTATAACCAGAAAGTCTGGATTCCTGGTAGTAATACCATTACTCAATATGGGCACAATCGGCGTTTAATGAGGTATGCTGATGTCTTACTCATGGCTGCGGAAGCCTTAAACGAAAACAACAAACCAGCAGAAGCATTAACATTCCTGAATCAGGTCAGAGAGAGAGCCCGTGGAGACAATCCGGAATTGTTGCCGGATATTACAGAAAACAGCAAAGATGTTTTAAGAGATATAATAATCAATGAAAGGAGACATGAGCTAGCTCTTGAAGGTCATCGTTTTTGGGATCTCGTAAGAACAGGGAAAGCCGCCTCAATCCTTGGTACATTGGGGTTTGAAGCAGGAAAACATGAATTACTTCCAATTCCCCAAAATGAAATTGATATCTCACAGGGCGTAATTACACAAAACCCTAATTATCAATGAAATAATACTAATTTCTAATCTAATAATTATGAAAAGAAAGAACCTTTTGTCCAGCGTATTAATAATTACGCTGATGTTTGCGGCCGTTTTAACCAGCTGCAAAAAGGACCCGACTCCCTTGAGTCTTGAATCACTGGTTGCAGGCACCATCGATTTGAATGGAGCCACTTCACCAGATAATGTGCCGGTTGATCCGACCATTACTGCAACTTTTACCACTGATTTGGATGCCACAACAGTTACTGCGGCCAATGTTACATTGATGCAGGATTATGATGATACTGCAATTGAAATTACTGTTTCAGCATCAGGGAAAACCATTACCATCAGCCCGGTGGAAAAGCTCAGTAACGGGGCACTCTATGAGCTCAGTTTTGGTGCAGGTATTAAATCTGCAGAAGCTCTTGATTGTACACCTGCTAGTCGCACATTTACAACTGATGGCACTTTCATGCCCAAGGGTGCAGTGGCTTATTGGACATTTGAAGATAGTCCGGATGACATAATAGGGAACTATGACCCAGCAGCAAGTGGTGTTGTTGCCATTACCTACACTGCTGGTCGAAAAGAAGCTGCTGGCAAAGCGGCAACTTTTGATGGCGACGCCAGCATCATTGAGATTCCGAATGGGGATCTACTTATGAATACCAATGATTTTACGCTGAGTTTCTGGGTGAAACCTAATTCAAGTGGACATGTTAATGACGCTGGAGATCCTGCAGGACATTTTGTAATAGGGCTTTCCGCTTTCTACGGCTTCCAGTTTGAAATATCAGGTGATTATAGCAGTTGTAAACTTGCAGCCCGCTATGATTTGGGTACCGGCGAAACTGCGGGCGAAGACCTTTGGTTCAATGGCGAAGGTCAAACGCGCGATAATGGTGGCTGGCAAGGTTGGGATTTTTGCAAGGACCTCCGTAATTCAGGTGGCGTAGCAGGCATTTTACAAGACAAATGGACTCATGTAGTCTGTGTATATAACTCAACAACAAAAGCCGGCATTATGTATCTCAATGGTGAAAAAATGAAATCACAGAATTTCAACCTTTGGCCGGATGGTGATGCCAAGCAAGGTGTTGTTGGGCTTATTTATGCAGGTGTAGAACCTGAAACCTACCCGGAATTAGCGTTTGGCTTTATTCAGTCAAGAGCAGGAACCCTTTGGGATGTTGAGCCATGGGGCGGTTATGATTTCCCAACTTCAAATCACTTCAAAGGTCAGCTTGATGATATTGCTATTTTCCATAGTGTTCTTAGCGAGAATGAGATTCATTTGATGTACAATTCAGGTATTTAACTAATTTAGGATGATACTCACAGGGAGGGACGGGGATTCCCGTTTCTCCTTTTATTTTTTGGATGAACACACTGAATAAAATATTCGTCAGTATTCTGGCATCCGTCTTATTGATGCTATGCGCTTGCCATCGAGAGATTATCCCTCCTTCCGACCAGCTACAGATAATCAAGGTAATGGTTGGGTCAGACAACCTGAGCCCGAGTCAAATAACCGAAAAGCTTGCGGTCGACCAGGCTTTCAGCTTGAAATTTTCGGGGGCTGTTGATAGAAATTCTGCCGCAGAAGAAATATATATTGAGTTAAATGATGGAAGTACTGTTTCAGCTTCTGTTTCATTTTCAGACTTAGATTTTAATGTAATCCTATCCCCTCTGGAAAAACTCAATTATCATTCTGATTATAAGCTAATAGTAACTGAAAATCTTACCGGAGCAGGATCCGAAACATTTCCGGGGATTGAATACCTTTTTACCACCATCACCGAGGAATTAAAAATCATAGGCTTATCCTTAAACGGACAAACTTTTCCAGGCTCAGGAACCACGGCGAATATCAGCCGAAAAAATATTGAATTTGTTATTGATTTTTCTGAACCCCTGGATCCTGAAGATTATTCTTCATTTTTTATGCTTACCGGCGACATACCCTTACACATCGATCTGTCACAAAACCATCAAACAGTGACCTTGAAAAATCAATCCTATCTCAAGGGATATACAAAATACTATCTGATTGTTTCATCCAATCTAACTGCACTGAGTAACAACCTTTTCCAGGGCTTTAATTCTTCATTTTATACGGAACTGGATTCGACTTATAAATTTCCACAACTATCAGACGATGAGCTCCTGGATCTTGTTCAAAGTCAGACCTTTAGATACTTTTGGGATTTCGGACATCCTGAAAGCGGACTGGCCCGTGAGCGAAACACTTCAGGAGATATAGTTACCATCGGTGGATCCGGATTTGGGGTTATGGCTATGATTGCCGGAATAGAAAGAAATTTCATTACCAGAACAGAAGGGCTTCAGCGTTTAGACAAAATCCTGGGTTTTCTGGAAAGCTGTGATCGGTTTCATGGAGCATGGCCGCATTGGCTAAATGGCAAAACAGGCGAAGTGATTCCTTTTAGCCAACAGGATAATGGGGGTGATCTGGTTGAAACAGCATTTATGATCCAGGGCTTGCTTACTTTCAGGCAATACCTGGATTCTACCCAGACTGATGAAAATTCCTTAAAAATCCGAATTGATACACTCTGGCATCAGGTAGAATGGGACTGGTATACCAACGGACAAAATGTTCTTTATTGGCATTGGTCGCCCAATTACAATTTCAACATGAATCATCAGATCAGGGGGCATAACGAGACACTGATAACTTATATTCTGGCCGCCTCCTCGCCAAGCCATCCTGTTAGTCAGGAAGCCTACCACCAGGGATATGCTTCAAATGGCAGCATTGTGAACAATCGGTCCTATTTTGGCATTCGTCTTCCACTTGGGGGGGACTATGGAGGCCCACTATTCTTTGCCCATTACTCCTTCCTGGGCCTGGATCCCAGAAATCTTAATGACGAGTACGGAAATTATTGGGAGCAAAATGTCAATCATTCATTGATTAATCAAGCTTGGTGCGTCGCTAATCCTAAAAAATTTATTGGTTATAGTTCGGATTGCTGGGGTTTAACAGCCAGTGATAATTCAACCGGATACAGTGCCCACTCCCCAACCAACGATCGCGGGGTGATCAGTCCAACTGCTGCTATCTCATCTCTTCCTTATTCACCTGAAAAATCCATGAAGGCCATTCGTCATTTTTACTATTTACTTGGAGATCAGCTGTGGGGAGATTATGGTTTCTACGATGCTTTTGATGTGCGTTCCGGCTGGTGGGCAAGTTCATATCTGGCTATTGATCAGGGCCCTCAGATTGTGATGATAGAGAACTATCGAACGGCCCTGCTTTGGAAACTTTTCATGACATCACCAGAGATTCAAACCGGTTTATCGAAACTTGGGTTTACTTATTAATTCAGAAATTAATGAAAAAAGAGTTCTTCATCATTCTGCTTTATATTCTTTGCTTTGCTTTTCTGACAGAGGGATGCAGCACAATTGATCGGGGAAAGGATCCAAAAGAGGCTTTCGTCAGCTCGCTCCTGAAGAAAATGACATTGGAAGAAAAAATCGGCCAGATGACATTGTTCACCAGTGGTTGGGATGTAACCGGACCCGTATTAAATGAAAATTACAAACAGGATATTCTTGCCGGGAATTGTGGAAATATTTTTAATGCCCACACGGTCAGCTATAATCTGGCATTGCAGAAAATGGCGGTTGAGGAAACTCGTCTGGGTATTCCATTGCTGTTCGGATATGATGTGATTCATGGCTACAAAACTATTTTCCCAATCCCACTCGCCGAAGCCTGTTCATGGGATCTTGATCTGATTAATAAATCTGCAGCTTTAGCCGCAAAAGAGGCAGCTGCTGGAGGTGTAAACTGGACATTTGCCCCCATGGTCGATTTAACCCGCGACCCCAGATGGGGCAGGGTTTCTGAAGGAGCAGGTGAAGATTCATATCTTGGAAGCCTGATTGCAGCGGCAAGGGTGAAAGGATTTCAGGGCGATTCATTGTCCGATCCATTTTCACTAGCTGCTTGCGTAAAACATTTCGCTGCCTATGGGGCTCCCGAAGGAGGCAGAGATTATGCTACTGTGGATGTTTCGGAACGTACTCTTAGTGACTATTATCTGAAACCTTATCAATCCGCAGTGGAGGCCGGAGTAGCTACCTTGATGACTTCATTTAACGAGATCAATGGGGTCCCCGCAAGCGGTAATTCCTATATTCTAAAGGATATCCTGAGGAATGAATGGGGATTTAAGGGAATGGTGGTAACAGACTATACTTCAATCAACGAAATGGTATTACACGGTTATTCAACCAACTTAAAAGAGGCTGGTGAACAAGCTGTTGCGGCTGGTGTAGATATGGATATGCAGGGTTCAGTATTTTTAAATCACCTTAAAGAATCGGTTGATGAAGGGAAAATTGCCCTATCCCAAATTGACGAGGCTGTACGAAGAGTATTAAACCTGAAATACGATTTGGGATTATTTGATAATCCCTACCGCTATTTGGACGAAAATCGGGAAAAGGAGGTGGGGCTGTCTGCTGAAATGACTGATCATGCTTTGGAAGCAGCTCATAAATCAATTGTCTTGTTGAAAAATGATGTCTGGAAGGATAGTAAGCTTCTACCCATTGACCAAAAAACAAGAAAAATTGCCATAATCGGACCTCTTGGGGATAACCAAATTGATTTGCTGGGATCCTGGCATGCCGCAGGGGATGTGACAAAAGTAGTTAGCCTCTTAGAAAGTCTAAAAAAAAGCCTGCCGAATGTCCAAATTTCCTATTCAGAAGCTTGCACCACCAGCGGGAACGATGGCTCCAAATTTCCCGCAGCAATAAAACTCGCGTGGGAATCAGATCTCGTGATCATGGCGATCGGAGAGAATTATCAACAAAATGGCGAAGCTGCCAGTCGTTCTGACCTGAATCTTCCAGGAGTGCAACAGGAACTTTTAGAAAAAGTAGTGGCTACTGGCAAGCCTGTTGTAGTAGTATTAATGGCTGGCCGGCCATTAACCATTACCTGGATGGCTGAGCATATCCCAGCCATTTTAAACACCTGGCATTTAGGCACCTGTACCGGAGAAGCGATAGCAGATGTGCTTTTAGGCAGAGAGAATCCCTCTGGTAAACTGGTCATGTCTTTCCCAAGAAATACCGGACAAATCCCTGTCTATTACAACATGAAAAATACCGGCAGACCATTTGATCCTGATAACAAATACACCAGTAAATATCTGGATGTACCAAATACTCCCCTTTTCCCCTTTGGCTATGGTTTGAGTTATACAGAATTCAATTATACCAACTTAAGGCTGAGTACCAATGAAATAGGCATGAAAGATTCATTAAGAGTTTCCGTCGAGCTAAGCAATACTGGATCGGTGGCTGGCGAAGAAGTGGTTCAGCTCTATATTCAGGATCTTGTTGGTTCGGTAACCAGACCAAGCAAGGAGCTTAAAGGATTTAAAAAATTACTCCTTCAGGCTGGAGAATCGAAGGTAGTTTCATTTTCACTAACATCAGATCAGCTCCGCTTCTATGGTGCAAATATGAAATTTGCTGCAGAACCCGGTGAGTTTAAGGTTTATGTAGGGACGAATTCTGTCGATAATATAGCTGCCGGATTTACTTTGAAGTAAGTAATTACTTACTACGACTTAACGGTTGCCCTAACTTCCTCAAAGCAGTATTCGCATAGTTGAATTTGAAAGCCCAATCTTTAATCCACCAGGAGGGCCTCTATTTCATTCCTAACCAATTGTTCAGTTGATGCTGAGTATGGGGTTGAAAAAATGTCACGAAGTTTCTCAGGGACTCGGGGACTTAGGGACTCGAGTGAAAAGGAAGAAGCCATCCTGTGGGAATGGCTTCTTCTGATTCTGGTTGGATCAATCGGCCCTTAGTTTTTGACAATCTTTTTTGTAGCTCTTTCTCCGTTTTTGTTGTAGAAGGTAATAAAGTACATTCCACTGGCCAATGGGGAGACATCAATACTAGTGTGCCCAGGCTGGAGTTTATCCATACGCATCACCTGTTGTCCAAAGGCTGAAGTAATTACAACTGTTTCAAGATTAACCATTGAGTTAATCGTCAGTGTATTGTCAAATGGAACAGGGTACACAACAACCTGATCATTCATCAGTATATGCTCGACACTCGATGACAGATTGCCCCAACTATAAGTAACGGGTGTAAAAAGTGTTATGACTATAACACGGTTCGGATCACCGGTCCATTCTCCTCCATCCCAGCCGGTGCCTTTGAAAAATTTGAATTGGTAGGTTCCGGCGGCAATATTCAGGGATATCGTATAAGTGCTATCGCCATCGGGATCTGTCAATTCATTCATCTCGTTTGTGCCCGGCTCGTTCCAGGTGCCGTAATCTCCACCAAAATTACCGGTGATGTAAACTTTTTCACCTGTAGCAAGTCCTGATCCCATCATGTCAACATTGATTACCTGGCTTGTAGGAATCATCGGATTCGGATCATTGTTAATCAGGATATCATCAAAATAAATCGTGATATCCTCAGCGAGTGTCAGAGGGTCTTCAAAGTCTGGCATTAATGCAATGACGGGGTAGGTCCCGGTTTTCGAAGTGAAGTCGAAAACAATATCCTGCCAGGCTCCTGTTATGGTTTGCTCATTCATCGAAGGGGCCTCCAGAGTACCTGCATCACCTCCTTCGAGTTTGAATTTAACAGGACTGATACGGGGTTTCCAAACTTTTACGTGAACATATTTGTTATCGGTCACATCTGCCGGTGTTGACAATGCCGACCAGAATCCGCCCCAGGGTACACCATCTTTATCACGAACATATTGCACCACACTGGCGCTGAGATTTATGCCAGAGGGATCTGGATTGGGTACGACAGCCATTGAACTTTGATCCTCCGCTCCACCTAACATGTAATTCAGTGCAATATGCTCGAAATCCTCAACGACGTAAACAGCAGCGCTACCTGCGGCCGGATCGTTGTTCACCGTAATGTCATCAAAATAGATTACTATATCCTCAGCAAGGGTTAAGGGATCCTCAAAATCAGGCATGAAAACAACGGTCGGATAGGTACCGGTCTTTGAAGTAAAATCGAAAACCATCTCCTCCCACTCTCCGGTGAGGGTTTGCTCATTCATCGAAGGAGTTTCAAGCGTTCCGGCGTCTCCGCCCTCGAGTTTGAACTTAAGAGGACTAATACGGGGTTTCCATACTTTTACGTGAACATACTTGTTATCGGTCACATCCACATGAGCAGACAAGGCCGACCAGAAACCGCCCCAGGGAACGCCATCTTTGTCACGCACAAACATAGCTACCATACTACTGGCATTAATACCAGTTTGATCAAGGTTTGCTACAACAGCGAAAGAGCTCAGATCTTCGGCTCCGCCAAGCATCGGATTTAATGCGATGCTCTCGAAGTCCTCAATCGTCTGTGCTCCCGATATGCCAGCCAGTCCCAGCATCATTAAGCAAATGAGTAAAAATCTTTTCATATATGCAGGTTTTAGTGAGTTCTGAGAATATTAATCAAATATAGCGAAAAAATTACTGTGTATTATCATTTCGTAGTTAAACCTTCCTCAAACCCCTGCTTTTTTGTCGGATGTGATAACTCATCTATGTCATATGGGTGCAATTAATGTTGCCTAACCTCTTGATTGTCAAGTGGGCCCAGCAGTTCCGATGATAGAAGCAGTACTAGGATCACTCTGATATACAGAAGATTATATCCGGAAAGTATTGCTCTAGAAGCTCCGGTATTTATTACCTTTTTGAGCCGGCTTGTCAATGTACCGGCATCTCATTGATATCTGATTAATAATGATTAAATTAGAATTATTAAATCGCAATCAATTAAAAAAGTCATGGGAAAACTACAGCAAAAACTAATGCTATTAGCAGGAGGCTTCATGCTTTTCATGCTTATGGATGTAACTACTCAATGCGAGGATTATGGATTAGAGGGTTTGGGTGACGACCTGCCGGATTATGAACTTAATCTGGATACACAGGGGATGAAGATGGGAGCTGCAAATGCTGAAGCAGCATTATTGTCAGGTGATCCTGAAGAGGTTTTGCAACAAATGTCTACTGATTCGCAAGCCTTTTACGACGATCAGATTAGGCAAATATCAGCCACTAAGCTTGAGGCCATGGGTGAAGCTTTTAAGAGTAGGGACTTGACAGTTAGCTCAAGTACTTATGCTGAATTTGAATTCGAAGACGGAGGGCTCGTCTATTCGACAGCTTTTGGGCTTCAAGCGGATGGAACATGGAAAATCATCAGGTTATAAAAAGGAGACTGCTATGAAAAGAATTGGCTGTTTTTTACTTGGTGGTGTCCTGTATATAGGATTATCATTGATTTTGTCATCATATGGCAATATGAAAGCTCATCCGAATATAAACGATGCAATAATTCAACGTTTTCAGAAAAGGTTTTTGAATGGGGCTTTTACTATTGACAAGTATAAGAATTACACTTTTGTTTTTGATGCAAAAGCAGGTATGTCAGGGCAGTTTGTCAGCAACACCGGCATGCTGAATATTAGTGAACAGAAAAAATCCCTTTCCATTAAGGAATGGATTATGCATGGTGGGATGAGCGCTGATGAACCGGAACTTGCCGCCAGTCTCAGACACTTCTATGACCCGATTGAAGCTCCCGGTCAAGAATATCTACATAATCTGTTGGACGAAATTAAAAAAATTGGCTTAGACTTTAATCCCGAGATCGACCATATTCAATGGGCAATAACTGCTCCCGATCATCTATATAATTGGGAAAACGGGAAGAATATGGTTAAAAAAGCATTGAGGTCACCCGATAAGGAAACAAAAGACGAGTCTATGGCTTTTGCATGGAGATCCCTTGGAGAAACCCTGCATATGATAGCCGACATGGGCTGTCCGGCTCATGTACGTGATGACGCACATCCCGGTCTTTTTCAGGACATTACCGTTCTTAAGCATTTTGGGAATTCTGATCCATATGAAAAGATCTGTGAGAGCCTTGCCGGAAGCATGGTTGGCTGGGCAACAGATGGAGCTGTGGATGGAGATCTGAAGGCGAAATTTGGAGGAGCAAGCAGGGTGGATAACATTGCCCGTGATATGGCCATTTATACGAATAGTAATTTTTTTACTGACGAAACAATTTCGGGGAATTCTGTTGTGCCAAAAATTCACCCTGAAAAAACCTATTCTTCTCCGAAGCTTGAGGAATGCACTTATGATGATATAACATATGAATATATAAAAAACATAAGTGGTCATTCGGTAATTATGTGTCGTAATATATCATATGTAATAGCAAATTTTGGTGCAAGGAAATGTTATCCTTATGTTGATAGAATCAGTGCAACAAGTCAGGCTGCAGCTTTAATGCCTCAAATAGCAGAGGCCGGTGCAAACGTTATGCGTTTGTTTATTCCAAAGCTTAAAGTAGAAATAACAAGCTATGAAGACGATGTGATCAAGGGGACAGTAAAACACTATACTGATCACGAATATACACAAGAGATAAAATATTCCGGTCCCGTCGAAATACTCAATAGTATATCCCAAAAAGTAATTGGGGAAGTGTTTTGTGAAGAAGGTGAGTTCGAAGAAGAAATTAAAATTAAAAACCGTGACGTGGATTGGGAAGACGAGGGAATCAAAGCTCAGATTGAGTTTGGAAATATTTATGTCAAGTCTCCGGAATTTGCACAAACAAGCTCAGTTTATGATGAGATAACGATTAATCTGTCGAATACAACAAACAGGTTCCCACTGTCAGATGGAACTTCTATAAATAATATTGGCGTCTATAGTGATGCATATGCTGAGACTATGCCTGAAGATTGGATTGGTTATTTGAGATGGTCCGGAGATAGTTTTAGTACTGCATACTCCGATACTAGTTATGCAACTCAAACTATGAGTTATGATGTGATTCGCACTGTCAATGTTACAGGTAGATTATCCAAAAACCACAATACCCTTGAAAGTTTTGAGGGGACAACGATCTCAAAGGTACTTGACGATGTAACAACAACCATTGAGCAGTCTATTAGCATTAGCAACCTGCCATTACCAAATGAAGGAGGGAGTCTCTGTAGTAACAAAATTGAAGGGAGTGATGTGGGTAGTTATGTAACCAAGGCTTATTATAAACAAACCAAAGTAATTTATACAGGAGAAGTCAAGATCGCTAAAACTACCGGAATTAATTTTAATGACCCTGAAATATTTTTAACAGTTTGTTTTGCTAATGACTTTCATGGAAAGTAGGCAAATGGTAAATTAATCCTTAAATCTTCAAACAATTCGGACGGTTACTGGACGATTAAATAAAGGTTCTAACATTCCACAAAGGGGTAAAACGCCATCCTTCTTTTATCAGTTTCTCCCATAACCTGGCCTAAACCTAGCCCCACAAAAAAAACACCTACCCGGTATAATGGGTAAGTGTTTGATTTTCAATTGTGGGCCCAGCAGGGCTTGAACCTGCGACCCCCTGATTATGAGTCAGATGCTCTAACCATCTGAGCTATGGGCCCGATGCTCAAATTGAGCGATTGCAAAGGTAATATTTTTTTCAATTTAACCCAACTTGGTACGAATCATCCAATAAACAAGATATTTTCACCTTTTTTTG
>CAYXJR010000038.1:0-40184 GCA_964465145.1 uncultured Porphyromonadaceae bacterium
GTTATTTGCTAAAAACGATACATTCCTAATTGCGAAAAAATGTACATTGTTATTTACCGTTTACAGCAGTTCAATGGAAACTGAAGAATATTAGAAATTTAATGAAATCGAATCCAGAAAAGCAAAGAGAATTAATACAAAAACTGGAATCCCTCCTCTCTGATTACTAAGGTGAATCGACAAAAACCAGGAGTCAATTTTTTTGAGAATGCAACAATGAGAAGGCATCTATATTTTGAATATCTCAACAAATAAAGGTAACTTGGTGAGGAAGATTGTGAAAAAGTGACGGGTGACGAGTGACCAGTGACAGGTGACAGAAAAAATAACTGGATAACCGGATAACCGACATCTGACAACTGACTGCTTATTGCGGGTTGCGAGTTGCAGGGTAATAATAACGAGTAACTGGATAACTGAGTAACTTAATAATAAATTGTAAATTGTTAATTATTCATCTCCCGGCGTTTTAAACCCTACTCGCTTCCTGTTCTTTTGGTCGAGTTCTTGTTGTTTAGCTACTTCAAACTGCCTGATGTATTTAAAAATCAACATTATCTTGTCGTCCTGCTCGATGCCTTTTCTTTCCAGTTGATCTAATTTCTTCAGGATTTCATTGTGCGTTTCCAGCATTTCACGTATTTTTGTAAATACCCTGATGATCTGGATATTGACCATTATTGCAGTGTCGCTGTTTAAAACACTTGACAACATAGCCACACCTTGTTCGGTAAAAACCAGTGGTGGCTTACGTAAACCCATCTTTTCCTTATTGGATATCACAATTTGTGATTTCCAATTCGAAAATTCCTCCTGATTCATCTGAAACATAAAGTCATAAGGAAAACGTTTAGCATTCCTCTTAACTGCCTGGTTCAAAACCCTTGTTTCAACCCCATATAATTCAGCTAAATCACGGTCTATCATAACTTTCCTTCCTCTGATCATATAAATCTTGTTTATGATATTCTCGTCTGGAAGGACTTGTGTATTTCCGCATTTTCTTTCCATAATAGTCTAATTGTTAGTAGAAGAATAATTTCTAATTGAGCTTCATTAATAATAGATGTGAAAAGTGGGTAGTCTTGGAAAAACTATTAACAATTTAATAGGAATAAAACGGTGGTGAGGAAGATCGTGAAAGAGTGACTCATTGACAAAGACGCAACACCCAATACGCCCCGACAAGTCAGCGATCTTTTAGTAATTTGAATTTTAGCCATTTCCTTGTGTCCATTGTTGTCATGACCTTGAATTACAGGTTATTATGCAATTATTTGTCGTCGGTTTAAGTTGCATTATCTCAATAAATAAATGGCGGTACATCTTTATTGTTCTTGCCTAAATATAATACAATTATTTTCTTTTGGATTGTCTTAAGCCTTTAATACAGTGGATTTGAGTTTACAGCTGTTTAGTGAGATTTTTATTATTATATGATAATACCGCCATATATTATTTTAGTTAGTCAAAACTTTTTATTATCTTTGACCTATTAAAATGTATGACTATGATAAAAATTAAAGGCACCAGCAGAAAATCTTTTGAGATAAATGAAGAAGACAAGTTAGGAATGAAATTTGGCATGCTTGTCGAAGGCCACCTCCATGGTGTTGAGTATGCCCTGGAGAAATATGGATATAGTGAGCAACGGTATTATCAGCTTTTAAAGGCTTATAAAGAAAATGGGGCAGAAGGTTTGAGAGATAAGAAGCGGGGCTCACACACGCAACCTGTAAGGAGTAAAGACGTTATTAACCAGATCATCAGGCTTCGATTTTTGGACCCCCTATCAAGTGCTGAGGTAATTGCTCAGAAAATGAAGCAAACCGGTTATAAGGTCAGTGTCCGTAGTGTTGAGCGGACAATAACAGAATTTGGACTTCAAAAAAAACTCATAGCCTCAATCCCAAAAACAAACAGGAAGTAAAAAAGGTTGAGACAGTTATTAGCAAACGCCAGAACAGGGCTATAACTGTTAACAAGACCAGCAATGAGAGAAAGTTCAGGGATATCATATCTAATAAGGTCAGTAGTACAATGGTTGGGTTGTGGTTCCTTGCAGCAGAACACCTGCGATTGGGAAGCTGGGATTTAATTAAAGGGTATGCTGGTGGTGACGACCTAGATATTAGTCCCCGAATTGCTATGCAGATAGTCAATGAAGCAGCCATTTGCAAGAATCGGGTCAGAAAGAATAATTACATATCCCATCAAGGATTTGAACTATTAAACGGGCTAAGTTTTTTGGCCAGTGACGTAGAGGTACATAATTTTTTTGACGAGCATACTGTTGCCCAGGCACAAGCACTACAGGAGACTTTAGCAAAAATACGGCATAACAACGGCCACTACAAAGGAGATGTTATAGCTATTGACCCTCATCGTATTGTCTCTACGAGCAAGCGAATAATGCCCAAAAAGAAAAAACAGCCCAATGAGCCTTCACGAAAAATGCTGCAAACATTTTTCTCTTTGGATACTGAAACAGGGCAGCCTATTGGCTGCGGGATTGGTACTACTGGGGTAAATACAACAAAGGCCACACTTGACCTTCTCAACCTCACTAATAAGATTAAGCATAACAAGGCTCTGATTCTTGCCGACAAGGAGCACTTTACCAGAGGGTTAATAAGTGGCATCAATACCTCAAATCAATTTGAGTATTTAGTGCCTGCAATATTTACAACAAGAATTAAAAAGATTGCAGAATCTCTCGACTATAAAAGAAAATGGGCTGGATATGCGATTGCGGAAACCAACTTCAATTTTAATGATAACAAGGAGGAATATAGGCTTATCGTTCAAAGAGAAGGAGAAGTTGAAGGAGAATATAAATACATGCCATTTTTAGCTTTATCAGACAAACCGGCTGTAACATTATTGTGTGACAAGTATAAGGAAAGGTGGTCGATTGAAGAGTTCTTTAACTTTGATGGGGCAATGGGTTTTGACAGGGCTTCAACATTTAACCTAAACATCAGGTACGGGAAGATGTCATTGGCCCTTTTAGCACAGGCAGCAACATATCAATTAAGACAAAAACTTGAAAAACCATATAGTCGATGGAACGCAATACATTTATCGGATGCAATTTTTAATAAAATTGATGGCGATATCCGTGTTGAAAATGATACAATCATCGTTATCAGCTACAACCTGCCAAAAGAATTTGGGCTCCATAAAGCTTACCAAAACCTACCTCAAAAATTATCAGATGAAGAAATAAACCCGAAGATACCTTGGCTTTATGATTTTAAACTGGATTTTAGGTTTAAATAACTAAAATAAATACCTTCGAAAAGATCGCTGATTATATCGGGAAAGGGATAACCGGATAACCGACATCTGACAACTGACTGCTTGTTGCGGGTTGCGGGTTGCGTGAAATAAAACGTTTAACTGATGAGCCGATTATCTGATTATCCGATTCTCTGATTCTCCGATTCTCCGCTCAATTCCCCTTCAGCCTCTCCAACGCCCTCTGCAGCTGCTCGAGTGCTGATGCGGCTTCCTGGAATTTCTTCTGCTGCATCAGTTCCAGGTAGTCATCAAAGGCCTTCCCCGCCCTCTCGATCAAATCGCGGGTGCTGATATCCAATTCCGCTGCGTCTTCTTCTCCGGAAGGCTGCAGGGCTGCCGATTCTGCATATAGCCCCTTCAGGGCTTCTTCAAAACTCCCGGCATAGCTTAGGTTATCGTTATGCATTACTGCCACCAGCCGGAGCTCGGGATAAGCCGAAGTTTCCGACTGCAGGTAGATCGGCTCAACATATAACAATGTGCTGTCAATTGGTATAACCAGAACATTTCCCCGTATTACATTAGAGCCTCTCTGATCCCAGAGGGTAAGCTGGCCTGACAGGTATGAATCCTGGTCGATCTTTGTCTCCACCTGCTGGGTACCGAGTATCATCTTTTCCTTCGGGAATTTATAGGCCAGGAACCGCCCGTAATCATCCCCGTCGCACAAGCCTGCTATCCAGCCTATCATTACCTGCTTGTTTTTAGGTGTAAACGGCTGGATAAGGGCAAATTCCATATTTTCGTTACCTGGCTGTTGCCACATTATATAATAGGGTTCAACAGGTTGGACATTGTTATAGTATTTTTCTGTTGCCCTCACCCACAGGTCTTCCTGGTTGTAAAAAACAGCAGGATCAGTCATGTGGTACTTTGAATATACCAGGCCCTGTATTAGCAGCATATCTGCGGGATACCTTATATGCTCCCTGAGGCCTGCCGGCATTTCCGACCGGTCCTTAAGCATCTCCGGGAAAATCTTTTTATAAACCTGTAAAAGGGGATCTTCATCTTCGAAAATATAGAAATTAACCTCCCCGGAGTAGGCATCAACAGTAATTTTTATTGAATTGCGGATGTAGTTTTGCCCGTTCAGCTGCTGGCTTACCCTCCCGAAATGGCTCCGCTCAACGTTCCCCTGCTCATAACCTATCCTCTCTGCAGAGGAAAATGGCTCACTATACGGGTAATAATGTGATGAAGTATATGCATCAACCATCCAGTACATCCTGCCTTCATTCAGAACGATGTAGGGGTCATCATCAAAACTCAGGAAAGGGGCAAGTGTCTGAAGCCTGTCATTGATCTGCCGGTGGAACATCAGGCGGCTTTCTTTGGCCGGGTAACCGGAAAGGAAAAAACGGGTGCCTCCAAACCTGGAGCCATAAAGGAACTTCCTCCACAGGCCAGTGATCTGAACACCTCCATTACCTTCATAACGGGAATAAACATTGCTTTCCCCGCTTGGATAATCAAATTCCTCTTCTTTTGAATTTACCACAACAAATTCGTCAGTCTGCTCACCATAGTAAACTTCAGGCCTGCTAACCTTAAGCTCATCGTACTTACTTACCGGGGGGATATCCTTAACGAGAAGCTGAGGAAGGCCTTCTGATGTGAATTCATTTACCCGGTTGAGGGCCAGGCCATAGCCATGGGTGTATTTAAAACGCTTGTTGACAAATGTCTGGCTTTCAATAGGCAGGTTGCCTGTTTCCATTTCACGGGCAGATATCATTACCTGGCTGTATGAACCACCTATCATGTACCTGTCAATGTCAACATCGGTAAATTCATAATAAAGCCTGATCTCCTGGAATTGCTTAAAAACGGCATCAAGGGCCCTGTAATCCCATAATCTTATGTTGTTTAGCAGATTTTCGTTCTGCCTGACAATATCTTCAGTAAATTCCTCAGAAACAGGAAACTCATTCTCCTCAATATGGTCCAGCTTGAAACCATATCGTGTAAATTCAATATTATTTTCGATAAAGGGTCTTTCAACTGTTATTTCATTGGGCTCAACTTTTAACCATTGCAGCAAAGCAGGCACAAAAGCCAGGCACAAAAGCCACAAGGAGAATACAATTGCAGGAACAGTATACAAACCGGGAAGCTTCCCAACTTTATCCTTAGCGGTAAAAAGCCCTGTTATCCATTTCCTTGCAGATGGAATTATCATTATTACACCGGCCAGCGCTGTTATTACAGCCATTACCATAAACATCGGCATCCTTATGTTGGCATCGGTCCATCCGGGACCGGATACAATTCCCTGGGTTGAATACATAAGGGCAAATCTGTCGATAAATTTACCATAGGCAAGCACCAGCAGGAGGATCCCCCCGGAAAGGTATAGCGACTTTACCTGGCTAAAACCATCGCTGAGGATCAGGTATTGACTGCTTCCTTTGGAAACAGCTGTAAAACTGACCAGCAGGGACGCGATAAAAGCAATAATAATAAGAATTAAAAGAAGCCCGTATATCATTCTCAGGAAGGGATAGGTAAACATATAAAACCCTGTTTCCATGTTTAGTATAGGGTCAGAAATAGTAGTAGGAACCCTATTCAGGAACATTAGGATAATTTCCCAGTCTGAATACAGCATAAGGGAACTTATCACTGCACCGGCAATGACCGCAGAATACCGGATTATTCTTTGCCATCCTCTTTTCAGGCTGTATGTAAGCAGGAAAATAACCAGAGCACCAAATATCAAAGCTCCAGTAAATAAAAATATTTTGGTGGTCCATACCGTCCAGAACCTGTGATTGTAGCCAAGCTCGTCGAACCATAACTTTTCAGACCAGAATCCCAGGAACCATGTAACAAGAATTGTCAGGATTGCCAACACGGCACCCGAAATGACAAGGCCCTTTCTTTTCAAACTTATCCCTCTGTAAACGAGAATTAAGGCAAGGGCAGCAAAAACTATAAATAGAGCAGCGTACATAAGATGTGTTTTATTTATATAAATATAGCAAAAGGTGCATTAAGAATGAATAATTGTTAATGGTTACTGGTTACTCGTTACTGGTTACTGGTTACTCGTTATTGAAGACAACTGCCTGCTCCCTGCTCCCTGCTCCCTGCTCCCTATTCACCACCCAATACAATCCGGGGATGATGAGCAGTGACAGGAACATAGAGATGCCCATGCCGCCTATCATTGATATGGCCAGGGGCTGCAACATCTCAGAACCTTCCCCGATGGCCAGTGCCAGCGGCAGGAAGGCGAAGATGGTCGCAAGTGTGGTCATAAGGATGGGCCTCAGCCTGACTTTCCCGGCCATGAAAAGGGCTGTTTTAACATCTGCAGCTTCTTCTGCAAGGTATTTTTCGGCATAATCGATAAGCAATATCCCATTATTGACCACAACGCCCACGATCATAATCATTCCCATAAAAGCTGATATATCGAGAGGGATTTGGACTATCCATAACAACAGGAAAACCCCGCTGACTGATAAAACCGTTCCGATCAGGATAACAGTGGAGGTTCGGAATGACCTGAACTCAAAGAGTAAGATTGAAAAAACCAGCAGGATGCCAAAAATCAGTATGAGCATCAATTCGGAAAAAGCTTGCTGCTGGCTCTTATACTGCCCGCCCAGTTCAACGGTTACACCTGGCGGAAGATGAATATTCGCCAACATACCCTTTATATCATCTGTCAGGCCGCCAAGGTCACGGTCAGATATCTGTGCCTGGACATTGATAACCTGACTGAGGTTTTCGTGCTCAATATCGGTTTTGCCGGGTGTTTTTTCAATAGTAGCAACCTCCTCAAGGAATAGAACCCGGTTGATGGATGACAGATAGATCGGCATCTTACCTATTTTCTCGGAATGGTCAAAATCAGCTTTAGGATAACGAACTCGGACAGGCACCATCTTCAGGCCCTCCATCATCTCTGTGGCCACATCGCCCCACAAAGCCATATGCACCGCATCACTAACCTCCTTCACCGATAACCCGTACCGTGTGGCTGCTTCGGGCTTCACCCTTATTGTCAGCTCAGGTTCACTCCCTGAGAAACCCCTGTAAACATCAACTGCTCCCTGTATCTGCTCCAGTGAATCAGCAATCTGCTGCGCCGTCTCCTGGATCAAAGAGATATTCTGTCCGAATACTTTTACAATGATAGGTGCAATCTCCCCGCTAAGGTCATTAAGGCGGTCGGGCAGGACCTGGAATAATTCAGGTTCTAGGCGCGGCTCCTGAGATTCATCAAAAGCACGTATATCATCCATAATCTCAAATGAGGTGCGTTTATGTCCCTTTTTCAGGTTGATCACAAAATCCCCTTCATAAGCAGGTTTCCTCGGATGCGCAAGACTGCGCCCTACGCGCAGGGAATAGCCTTCAACCTCAGGGATAGTCATCACATAAGAGGCAATATTGCTCAGGATGCTGTTGGTCCCTTCGATGGAACTGCCCGGTGGCGCTATAAAATCATGTACAATCGTACCCTCATCCCATTCAGGCAAAAAACCACTGGGGATACGCATATATGAAAAAACGGCAACCCCGCCGAGTATGGCTATAATCAGGAAGATAAAGAGAGGGAACCTTAAAAATCCCCTAAGCACTTTATGCTGAACCCTGACGAAAGCTGTCACCAGCCGTCCCGGTTTTTTCTTTTTTGTTGATATAAATACCGCAGCAAGTGCCGGTGTGAGAAAGACTGCCAGGATCATGGAAACAACCACAGCAATGGCCAGAGTGGATGCCAGGGCGCGGAAAAAGATACCCGGCACCCCCGTCAGGAAAACCAGGGGGATAAACACCACAAGCGTTGTAAGGGTTGCTCCCAGCAAGGGCGGGATTATTTCACCGCTGGCTTTAACCACTGCTTCTTTTTTCTCATAACCTTCTTCGAGGTACCTTTCGATGTTTTCAATAACAACTATGGCATTATCCACCAATATCCCGATAGCCGCTGCCAGGCCGCCTAAACTCATCAGGTTTAGGTTCATGCCTAGCAGTTTGATGAAGATAAAGGTGATCAGCAATGCAACCGGAATGATGACAATCGTGACCAGGGTTATGCGCAACCTCTTTAAAAACAGCAGCAGGATAAGAAATGTCAGAAAAGCCCCAAGGAAAATAGCATCCCTTACACTACTGATGGCACTCTTGATAAAATCCGTCATGTCGTACCATTTGGTGAGGCTGATATCCTGCGGGATAACCTTGGAAAGCTCATCCAGCCTTTGCTGAACCTCCTTCATGATGGATACGGCATTCGTCCCGGGCTGTTTAATAATAGTAACCAGAACGGCTGGTTTTAGGTTGCTCTCGCAGGAGATAAAGGTCTCTTGCACAGCCGGTTCAACAGTTGCAATTTCCGAGAGGTAAACAGGTGTGGCTCCCTGGCGAGAAACGATGACCTGGTTGATATCACCGATATCCAGGAACCTGTTATCCGCTATATTC
Source organism: uncultured Porphyromonadaceae bacterium (assembly GCA_964465145.1). Taxonomy (GTDB): domain Bacteria; phylum Bacteroidota; class Bacteroidia; order Bacteroidales; family UBA12481; genus JAUVKA01. The sequence continues at coordinate 8,746 of CAYXJR010000038.1, forward strand.
AGATATAATTTATTCGATTCATTAAGGCGGCCTACGTATTCCAGATTATTGGTGCTCCTGATCGCTTCTTCAACAGCGAGATAATCAAGGTGAAGAGCCGTCAGCTTCCTTGGATCAAGGTTGACCCAGTATTCGCGCTGGTGCCCTCCCATAACTTCCACATTGAAAACCCCTGGGATGCTCGCCAGCCGTGGACGGATAGTGAATATAGCCACGTCACGAAGCTGCATCAGGTCCAGTTTATCAGAAGAAAGTGCATAACCGGCAACAGGATAAGTACTTGTGGTAAACCTTCTGACTTCCATGGAAACACCTGGAGGCAGCTCACTCTGGATACCGCTGATCTGTGCCTGAACAAGCTGATAGGCCCTGAACATGTCCTGGTCCCATTGAAAATCAATGTCGATCTCAGCTGATCCGCGGCTGATACTGGTGCGAACGGTACGGACCCCTTCAACCATCATGGCTGCCTCTTCAATGGGCTTGGCCACTTCCATTTCCATCTCCTTGATCGGAGCAAGGCCATAATCCACCAAAACAGCAACACGTGGAAAAGTTGCATCGGGGAAAACACCCTGGGGGATATGGTAAACCAGGTACCCTCCGATGAGGGAAAGCAGAAGGGCCATAAAAATCATCGCCCTCCTGTTATCTACGGCAAATTGCGAGAGTTTTTTCATTGAACACTAACATTCATCCCATCGGTCAGGGAATATACTTTTTTAACTGCCACCCTCTCTCCATCCTCCAGTCCCGACAGGACTTCCACAAAATCATCGTGCCTGATCCCTATTTTAACTGTCCGTTTTTCAACCTGGCCGGCATTAACCACGTAAACACTATAGATACCCTCCTCTTCCAGCAAAGCATCTCTGGGGAAAACCAGGCTTTCTTCATGAACCCTATCCGGGAAAACCAACCTTACCATCTGACCAGGCCTGAATTCCTTCAAGGGGTTGTTCAGGCCAAGCCTGATCTGAATAGTCTGCTTCTGCTGATCAACCTGCCCGTCAAATGCATCTACTTTTAAAGTCATGGGTTTGTGAGGATAATCGACAAAATCAATTTTCAATGCCCTTAATTCCCTTATCCTGGGCAAATAAGCAATAGGAAGATCACCATATATGTCGAGATGGCTCAGGTCAATAATATGCACAATGGTTTCCCCTTTATCCAGTACATCACCATTGTTCTGCATCACTTCGAGGACGGTGCCGTCAATGGGGCTGAACAGGGGGATCTCATTGATCTCGTTGGCCATCAGCTGCTGCTGCTCCGGGCTCATATTTTTCATAGCCTGCTTAAGAGCCTCGCGAAGAGGAGGAATGATGGTTCCGATTTTTTGCCCTTCCTTCAGCTCATCTCCCCGCAGAAGTGAAAAATCCCTAAGCCGTCCATCAAATTGGGAAGCGAGGAAAGCTTCATTGCGCAGTTCAACAACTCCATAAATCACAACACTGTCGGTCATATCCATACGGGATACCAGCTCCGCACTTATGCTGAGGGGCGGGTGATTTTCCTGCTTAACCGGGTCTGATGGCTTACAGGACGGCAGGAATATGATAATCAGCAGAAAATAAATTATTCGGATATCAGTCATGGCTTTGTAATTCTTATTTACCCATTGAAATTATCTGGTCAACCTGATTGGTATTGATAAAATACTCGATCAGCCCCATTGTATATTCAAGGTGTGTTTCTTCTATAGAAAGTTCAATGTTAGTCAGTTGTTCCTGCGCAGTAATAAATTCCAGGTTGGTTGATATACCTGCCCTGTAATTCATTTCCGCAATTTCAACAGCACTGCCTGCGATTGACCGGCGCGCATTCTGCAAATCCAGAAGTTCTTTAAGCTTGACCAGCCTGTCGTGAAGACCGGTTAAATGTATTACAAGTTCCCGTTCAGCCTCCAGTTTCTGAAAATCCAGGGACTGAACGATTGCCCGTGACCATTGCTTTTTATATTCAGGCTCATGCCCGTAATAGATGGGAACCACTACCCCGGCATTGATCTGAAAATAATGGCCGTCGCCTGAGGGGTCACCATCTGCAAATAAACCGCTGCCCATCCTGAGATGGGGATACTGGACCGCGGTAATCTCATCTGTCCGGAAATTCTGTGCCTTTATCTTTGAATCAAATGATGTTAGAACCGGATTGTCCGATAAACTCATCCGGTTAACCTCAGGTACCGGAGCGGCGGCTATCAGATCAACCCTGAGCGGCATCAGATGCAGGCTGTCGGCATTTTCCCATCCCAGCAACTGGGATAATTCATTACGTAGATCATCACGCACAACAGCCAGGCTTGAAGTATCTTCCCGAAGCTTTATTATCTCTGCTTCAGTTTGCAGAACATCCAGCTGTGATCGCATCCCTGCTTTCCACAATCCCTTGCTGAGTTCGTGGTGGGTTTTTAGCAAGCCAATTCTAAGTGCTATAATGTCTATCTGCTTCATTACCTGCAAGATGCTCATGTATAAAGAAGTTGAGCGTCCTATCACAACGAGCCTGTTCTGCTCCTTTATTAATCGCTGGGTTTCAATATCCTGAGCAGCTGAACGGCCGGTTTTCTTCAGATAATCCCCCAACGACCAATCAGCATGAACGGAGGCCCATGTCTGGTTAAAAATGAAAGGCTTCAAAAACCGGTTTTCCGTTGCAAGCTCCCCATCTATCCGCGGTATTGCCTGGGATTGAACAATAGAAGCAGTTTTTTCCGCGGCTGTAATCTCATAATCATCTGATTGCAGGCGGAAGCTATATTGCCCTGCGCGGTAAATGCACTCCTCCAGGGTAAGCTGATGAGGGGATTGGGCTCCAAGCAGACCAGGGCAAATAACAATAATCAGCAGGAGCCAGAATTTTTGCATAACATTTCAATAGGGTTAGTGAAATTATCGAAGTATTTTAATCCTTCAGTTTAAGCTAATTGTTAAAGAAAATGATAAAATATGAAAACCCTCTGAAATTAGCAAAATTTAAAGCTATCTAAAATATCTTTCTTAAAATCATTATAACTCTGGTTCGGGATGAATCACAAACCCCAGGCACAAGGCCAGGGCTACAAAATCACCTGAATCCCCTGAATCCCCTTCCCTGACAAATCTTAACAAATCTTGGCAGAATCTTGACATTTCTCCGCCTTTCAGCGAGTATTTTTGGAATAGCAAAATGCTGATCTTTTCTTTAAGCCTGGTTTTGATTTCAAGTTCAGCCATTTCACAAAATCTAAACATCACCTTCACAGGGACAGGAGCTTCGGCATTGATCGACAGTATCTGGGTAAATAACCTTATGACCAATGAATCCCTCAGGATTTCCGGATTCGAATCCCTGATCCTGGAAACTTCGGCTGGTAAAGAAAATTTAGATATTCCTGCTTCTATTCTAAAGATGTTTCCAAACCCTTTTAAAAACTCTGCAAAACTGGAATTTCATCAGTCTGTTCCAGGTGACGCCCTGATTGAAATCCATAACCTGGCGGGACAAACTGTTCTAAAGGCAAATCAATATTTATATCCTGGGAGGCATTCATTTGAAATTTCCCTTAATTATCCTGGCATTTTTTTCATCAATATTATCAACGATAACATAAAGAGCAGTATTAAAGCCGTTTGTATCGAAACCAATGAATCAAAACCCCTAATAAGGCACCTTGGTATATCAGGTTTTGAAGAAAACAGACTTAGATCCGGTACCAACAAGAATATAAAAACTATGAGATCGAATTCGTCGATTGCACTGATGCTGATGAAAAAACATACGAAATAGTAAAAATAGGCGATCAAGTGTGGATGGCAGAAAACCTTGCCTGGTTACCTGTGGTCAGCGATTATGAAGGCGTGTCAGTTGATTCTGCACATTATCATATTTGGGGTTATAATGGAACCAACCGAGACGAAGGAAAATACCATGAAAAATATTTAAAATATGGTGTTTTGTATAATTGGGAGGCAGCTCAGACTGCATGCCCGGCGGGATGGCATCTTCCGAAGATGAAGAGTGGAAAGTACTTGAAGCTTTTTTAGGTATGTCTGAGAGTTGGCTAAACCTGACAGGTGAAAGAACCGGAGGCAATATTGGCATGAAACTCAAATCAAAAAGTGGATGGTTTGAAGGCGGCAATGGTATCAATTTGGTAGGATTAGACTTGCTACCGGCTGGTCTGATGGAGACAGGGATTTACAAAGTACCGGGACAAACTTTCTGGACATGGACAGCAATTGATGATGATAATGGAAAATGAACAAGGTATGTTATGTATAATCAGGAAGGATTGGTCAGGCAAAATGCTACGGGTTTCCCCACAAGCATTGCCGGAAGCGTGAGGTGTGTGAAAGATGACTAGGTAATGGTAAATAGTTTAGAAAGTTTATGAGGTTTATAAAGTTTAGATTAATAACCGAGTAACCGAGTAACTGAGTAACCGCAAAAAAGCAAGGGTTTTTTGATCATTGGGGTAGAAACCACAAAGGAGTAAAGGTTTCTCATGGACATACAACAATCCCTATATCAAATTAGCCCTGAACCCGGCCGCCTGAGTGGAAACCTTCGGGCGGCTTTTTTAACAGCCATTATTAATAACTATTAGTACACATTCACCATTCTTATTTTGGCTCAATTGTAATATATTTTAACTTTAATAAAAAATCAAAATGATATGAAAACCAATAAGAGCATCCTAAAAACAAAATATGCACTATTACTGGCAATAACCTCTTTTTTATTATCCCTAAATAGCTGCAAGCAGGAATCGTATTACCAAAATCTACGTGATTTTGTTGATAATATCCCAATCATCAACACCCATGAGCACCAGCGGTTCCCCGCCAGAACCGAAGGGCAGGATTTCAACTTTTACCATATCCTTAATACCAGCTACCTGAATGCTGATCTTGTCTCGGCAGGTTCACCATTCTTCGATATGGAAATGATTAACCGGGGGGACCTGGATGAACTCTGGGCAACCTACGGCGAATATCTCGATTTTACCCGCAACACTAGCTATTACAGCCATTTATTGGAAGGATTCAAAATACTTTATGGTTTTGAGGATCCTTATTTCACAGAAGAAAATATCCGGGAGCTGTCAGAAAAAATCAAATTAAATTATTCTAAGGAGGAAGAATGGTATAAAGAAGCTTATAATAAGGCCGGCTATGAAATAATGCTCGTCGATCAGTACTGGAATCCCAGGAATACCAAACTCGATGACAGGTATTTTGCTCTGGTATTTAATATAAACGACCTGGTGATGGCAGCAGGTTCCAGACCACATCCAACAACTTCTGCGGATAAATTACTGGGCATTTATAAATACGCATCAGATAATGGCTTTATTATCAATAATCTGGAGGATTACCTGAAGCTTGCTGAACATCTCTTTGAGGTATTTATTGAAAATAATGCATTAACTCTAAAGAACACCCTGGCATATTCCAGATCTCTGGATTTTGAATATGTTTCATTCCAGAGAGCCAATGAATTATATGATCTGAATTCGTCAGGATTCGATCAGTCTGAGAGGAAGGAACTACAGGATTTTATGCTTCACTGGATCATTAAAAAATCCATTGAGGTGGATTTACCAATGCAAATACATACAGGATATCTTGCCGGGAATAATAATACCCTTGATAACGGTCAGCCCATAAAGCTGAATAACCTCTTTCGTCAATACCCTGATGCAAGATTCGTTCTTTTTCACGGAGGATTCCCCTGGACAGGCGAATTCAATGCACTGGGAAAAGTGTTTCCCAACGTATACCTCGACCTTGTCTGGCTCCCTCAATTATCAAGGGAGTCGGCAATCCTGGCCTTTGATCAGATGCTTGATTGCGTCCCTTTTAACAAAATAAGCTGGGGAGGGGATTGTCATAGTATCGAAGAATCAACCGGCTCACTCGAATTCGGTAAAGATGTGGTGGCGACAGTTCTAGCAAAGCGGATTGAAAGGGGATTGATGACAGAAGAACTCGCCAGGGAAATTGCACAGGCTATTTTCCATGATAATGCTGTGAGGTTTTTTAAATTGGGTGCTCGGGATTAGGTTGTTGGTTGTTGGTTGTTGGTTGTAACCTTACGTAACCTTCTTATGTAACCTTACGTAACCTTACATAACCTATCAGAATCCCCGAATCCCCCTTTCTCTTTCCAAAGCCTGAACATTATTCCAGGAAAATTGTTTAATATTATATTTATCAATTTCGATACAAACAACTGATCTTTAATCAACTGAATCAAATCATCATGAAAAAAGCTCTACTCTTCGCATTAATTGGGGCAGTTATACTGTTTGCTTGGCAGTTTCTGTCATTTGCAATGCCAAACTTTCACAAATCCTCAATGGAATACACTCCATTGCAGGATGAAATTCTTGCGGCGATCGATAATTCAGGATTGAAAGAGGGGATGTATATGCTTAAAGAGCCTGATATCTGGGCATATATGCTGGACGGCATTGTCCCATGGGCTTTACTGGGCCTGGTCGGACACCGCATGGCGTAAATCCAATACTATCAATATCCTCAGCAGTTGTGAAAGAAGCACAATTCAGGGGAAAAGGTTCACTGGCCCGGTATAAAAAAGACTTTATTTAACCAGGCAATCCGCCAAATTCTCAGGGAAAACGGATAACAACCAGACCTTTGTCCGGGAGCGCCCGGTAAATCTCACTGAGGTCAGCAGCAGGCAGCCTGATTACTATTTTAAATATATATTCAGGTTTTTTAAAGCGTATAAAATCGGCGATATTTCCTGTTAATTCTCTGAGCAAAATTTTAGATCTGAATAGAATGTGATCTTTCTTTTCTTTAAATGAAGGAGTGGAATCCTGTTCAAAGATGATTTCAATTTTATGATCCAGCTTCATTTCCACGAAAACCGGATCCTGGATAAGGGTATCAGGCTGAAATATTTGGTTCAGCGCTTCAACAGTGTCCTTCGGTGCCTTATGAACAACAATTGGCTCCTTTTTAATAGTGGCATTGTTTTTATTGACCCGAGAAGGTTCTGAGAAGAGTTTCATGTAAGTCAGGTTTGGCAAGCCCTGCAATAAATGGTCGATCTTCATTCCGGTAATATTTGCCCTGTCGATTATCACCCCGTTAATTGAAAGGCTGGCAAGGCTGTCATGGAGATTTATCTGCAGGCATATTGAATCATTGTCAGAAATCTTTACTAAAGCTTTCTTATATGTTTTCTCCCTGATTAAAGTCTTCAGACTGCTGCTGTTGAATACAGAGTCATACCTTTCCTGATACCCTTTGTCGGCCTCAGCGAGTTCTCTTAATTCTTTAAATCCAGCCACAGGGGATAAACCTGAGTAAAAGCAAAAACCAATAACCGGAATGGTTAGAATAAGACCCGCCTTCACAAATATTCCTGAACTCCAGAATTTTTTAAACAAGTTTTTTAACATGATTCTAATAAATATAGACTTTTGATCCTTCGTTCAAAGATTTATAAACCAGTTCAAGGTTTTCATCATTTAACCTAACACATCCGTGAGTAACTGGCAAGCCAAGGAAACGCTGGTAAAGGGTACCATGAATTAGATATCCATGACCAAACCCAAGGGCATAATCCCCCAAAACTCCATATTCATATCGTGTATGATCGGTTTTCGGCGGTATTGGCAATCCTTCCTCGACAAAAGCCCAGTCGGGTTTCCTCCATACAGGGAATGCAGTTTTAGACTGAATTTTGAATTCCCCCCTCGGTGTTCTGAATAGCCATTCCTCATTTTCGCCGTTCTTTAGTAAGACATAACTCCCCGTCGAACATTTATCCTTTTTTATGAGGTTAAAGCCCTTATAAAGGGAAAATTCATTGGCCGAAGTGTTAATTACGATATAGAAATATTTTGGCGTTTTAGCTGTCAGAAGTTTATCATACCTGGCTATATCCTTATTCAAAACTCCTTCAGCAGCTTTTATTTGCTCAGGGAGTATTTTTGCCTCATAATCCCGGCCCGTCAAGATTTTTATTGAAATTTTTTGAATAAGGGCAGGCATAAGCATTATCACCGCGATAATGAGTGCAACTGCCATTACATTATGAGCCTTCCTGAATATTGGCTGTACTTTCATATATTTATTGTAATATTTCTTCAAGTGGCCTCAGAGATCCAATTATCGTAACTATAGTGCCAATACTACAGGCTGCGAAAATTTTGTCCATATCATTATCGCTTAGAGCAATACATCCATCCGTCCAATCTATCCCAAGCCCTCCGTGACCATGAATTTCTATCAGGCTACCAATCTGCGCGTTCGCTCTGATAATCCCATTATTTATGCTTTCTGCAAACCGTTTTTTATCGTCATCATTTGGGTAATTCAACAGCAATGCTTTGTAATATTTGGTTTCCCCATTCTTTTTTTGGCGTGTGATTTTGTAAATGCCCTCAGGTGTGGATTTATCCCCTCTAAAGTTTTTATCCCCCATCCAGTTCTGGCCAAACTCTGCAGGATACTGACTAACCATTCTACCCTTTTTATAAAGCTGGCATGTCCGGGCAAATTTGTCGATAATGATACAACTGGTGTTAGCCGTTTTTGAATTTTCAATAGATCTTTTTGCCCACATCTTCCACTGAGGGTAATTATCAAAATAGACATTGAATATTTTATGCGAATTGTCTAAACACCTGTTAATTATCACATTTGCATCATTCAGCTTTTCTTGGGCTCTTTGAATATTCCCTCCCTTGAATGCGAATTTTGCTTCCTGAAATGCAATCTTACCAATTGTATAATCTTTTTGCTGTTTTTCTTCCATAGGTACTGCCGAGTAGATAAAACTGTATTTCTGGATTAATAAGTTTAACTGACTAATCCCTTCTTCCAGTTGTTCAATAATTTTTTGTTTTTCATTCACAGCACTTTCAATTGATTCCAATGCTAATTGAGATGATCGAACAGCATAATCCGTTACCTTACTGAAATGACGATTGAGGAAAAATTTTAAGTTCTCGGATTTCCAGGAGCTCATTGCCGAATCATAATAAAGACAGGCATTTAAATAAACTTTTTCGGAACCAGGTGGCAAAGACGCCTTTTCAGCTAAAGCCAGATTCATCCTGGCTTCATCCACTTCATTAACAGGAGGAACCTGCCTTGACAAAACAACATAAAGGATAAATGCTAATAATGGTACAACACCTATTAGCAGCCCTATTAATACTCTTCTTTTCATGAATTCTGCAGCCCTAAACACTTAAATGAAAAAACCCCGAACGGAAAGCATCCGGGGCAAAATTATTATCTAGATTATACGGGTTCGGATCAATTTATTTCCTGTTCCTTACATTTGATTTATACTTGGTGATAACATCTGTAAGTTCAGTATTGATCATCTGAGCCTTTTCCTGCCCTGCCTTAATTTTATCCATGGCAGTTAGATATTCGCCCTGGTCAACAAGGCCTTTAGTATCCTGTATAGTAGTTTCAATGGCAGACAACTCTCCTTTTATTGCAAGTAAAGCTGTTGTTCCTTCCTTACCTTTTGGAGCCTCAAGGATGAGATTATAGTTAATTGTAACAAGTTTTTCAGCTTCTGCAACCATGGACAAAATCTCATTCTTTAATTCTTCCTTGCGAATAATTGTTTGCTTAGTCACTTCCTGGGCCATCCCGTTTAGGTTTACCAACCTGTCTGTAGCTGCCGAATAATTCTTGAATAATTTTGATTTTTTCCCTTCAATGTCCGCTAAGATCACTCTCATAGAGTCCTGTAAGGCCACATAATTATCTTTAAGATAGATGTCGGCACCAGCGGTAGAAGCTTCAGCAATTGACGCATTTACTGCATCAATTTCAGCCTGTGGCAGTTTTGAACATCCAGTAAACAATACTGATACTAAAACCAAAATTCCTAATACTTTCAAACTTTTGTTTTTCATTTTGTTAATGTAATTTAAGTGCGCTTTTAGTTGTTAATTTGACATTATGACGAAGATAAGGATTAAAGTAACATATTGCAAAAAAAATTTATCTGTTTTACTTATCTGAATAAATTTAGAATTTGTCAAAAGAGTTAATTATGAAATATGATAAGCTCGCATATTTAACTGACGGCGAAATCCTTAATCATATAGCCTTGGGACACTCAAATGACTATTTTGAGGTTCTATATACAAGGTACTATAAAAAGGTTTTTGACAAATGTCTCAGCCTTGTTAAGAATAAAAGCACAGCCAAGGAATTATCAGACGAAATTTTCTCAAAAACCCTTGAAAAGCTGTCTTCATTTAAGCAGCTGTCTTCATTTTCATCCTGGCTCTATTCAATTACATATAATCATTGTATTGATTATCTCAGGGCAAAAAAGAACCTGCATTATCCCAACTGGAACCTGGAGAACCAGATCCCTGAAATTATTGATGAAACCGAGGAACCTGTTTACGAAATTAATTACGAAAACCTCCTGAAGATCCTTGAATTAATTCACCCTGAAGAGAAAGCTTTGCTCCTTATGAAATACTTTGATAATTTGTCAATTAAACAGATCAGCAGTGCCTTGAGAATTAGCGAAGATGCAGCAAAGATGAGATTAAAAAGGGCCAGAACCAGGGTGATCTACCTTTATACTCAAAAATATTTATAATCCTGAAAGTTACCTTATTGTTTTTTTTCGTCATATAAAATAAAAGATGGCAGGATGGAAGATTTTTCAAAACGGATAATTGATGGCAACGGGATAATACCCCCAGAAAAATGTTTGAAGGTATTTATGGATAATTTTCCCGATGCCCTTAATATTGATTGGTTTAATAAAGGAGATCTCATCGAAGCTGTTTTTTACAAAGAACAGATCGAATACATTGCTGACTTCAGCCGGGAAGGCAGTCTTATCGAGTATAAGATGTTTTTACCTTTAGATTATTTACCCGGCCCGATAAGGGCTGAGCTCACCGGTACGGGGGAAATAATGAATGTTGTGCTTATAAATAACGGCAGCAGCATTAAATACGAATGCATTATACGGGACCTGTTGTTCAATCGCACACTTTTTCTAATCACTGGCCTTGGCAGGGTAATTGAAGAAAGAAACCTGTAAATTGCCTCCCGGGATAAAAGCGTATCTATCTTACTCCTTGATTTACATAAACTTGATTAGACTAACTACTATTAATTGGTGCCAGGGAGGATAATAATTTTCCTGGTTGCCTCACGGCCGTCATTCAGTCTTATTCTTATTAATTGCAATCCAACTGAGTTCCGTGGGAATTCAATCCTTAATACGGAACTTTGCATTTTTGCCAGGTAATCTGATACTTTTCTACCGTCTGCTGCGAAAAGGGAGATGCATTCAATTTCGACAGCACCTATGAATTCAACATAAATTACACCTTCTGAAGGATTAGGATATATGCGTAAAATCGGATCATTAAGACTATCCGCTGCAAGTGTGGCCCACTGTTCCTTTAACTGTTCAATCTGTTTTAAGGGAATCTCTTTATTCCAGAGCTTTACTTCATCCACGCTTCCCCGAAATGCATACAGGGTTTCAGTATTGTCCATCCTGCCGATGGTCAGGGGTTTGCCGGTTTTAAGGATAGCTCCCGAAAAAGCTTTAAAGGCATCCAGAATGCCATCAACATAAAGTTCCATGGAATAGCCGGTATAAAGAGCTGTAAGATGGTAGAAACGGTTTAATTCAATGGGATGTAAGCCATCCAGGTCGGAAACACCGGAGTCGGTTTTAACTGTCCACCGCAAATATCCTTCGGGTGTAACGGACAGCTTATATCTCTGCTGCCACGATCCATGCGAAATTATAAACCTTTCCGACCCCAGCTGGTCGCATTTTACCCAGCAGCTCAGGCTCACTGCCTCTGTGAAATTAAGGTCATCATGATTATCGGTATAAATCATGTCTTGTCCGGATGTGAACCTGTAGGCCAGCGATGGCATATCCCTCGCATCTTCAGTTTTGCTAACCCCGGATGCCGTTGCATGGAAACGGTCGGCAGCTGCGTTCCTGTCATCCGAATCAAAGGGATACCATATCAATGGCGTTTCAATATGAAGGCTCATGTCTTTTACAAGTGCCCCTGTTGAAACCGTGGTGGAAAGCATATACTGATTGGTCACAATCACGGTAATAGTAAACACTCCCGGATTGGCAGGGGCCAGCCATTCAACCGAACTGCCCGATGCCTGATTTAAAATGCCCGCGGAAGCGCTCCAGGAATATTCCAGGACTTCATCCGGCGCCGGTTCAACGATTGCAGTAAAAGTGTTCATATCCCCGGTTATGGTGAATTTTGAGCCGGCCACAATACCCTTTATTACCGGTGGTAATGGGATGCGTTCAACTATCTGAAGATGAAGGGTATCTTCAGCAATTTGCCCGTTAAAGCTTAACCGGCATTTGAGTACAATTTGCGATGGAGTGCCGGGTGCTGATATTTGTACCTGCGACTGATTATCGCTTTCAATCAGTATGTCATCCAAAAACCAGTCAAACTGTACCTGGTCAGAGGTGCTGATATTACCCGGTTCGCAATATGCCGTGAAGGTTGAATTAGCAACAATTGGATTATGATCTGTTGAAAGAGCTTTTATGCGGAGTTTGTCAGAATAATCATACTGATAATGATAGTCAAGGACCTTATCTCCTGCATACAGCCTGCCATTAAGGGCTTCAGGTTCCTGTCCCTCTGGAAATAGCCTGATCAGCCTTACTTCAGATCCAGGAATTGTTATATGGATGGAATCAGAAACTGCTGAAAACAGAAGGGTTTCGGTGATAGCATCATACACAGCGAAAGTGCCTGATGGAATATTAACTTCAACTTCCTGGTTCACTTGTGTTGGGTTAAAATACAGATAAGAAACCAGCGAATTATCTCCGTAGAAATCAGTTTTATTGAGGTCTATCTGAAGGATTTCAGGAACATTGGTTGTTTGTACCACCGCGGCAAGATAACCCACACTGGAACCGCTGTAGAGCGACAGATTCGTAGCCGCCCATCCGCCGCGTATAGCATCGCCGGTGGCATAAGGGGATTGTCCCTGCCATACTTCTTTCATCGATTCGTAAGGGATACAAGATGCAGGGTCGTTGGAGGAAGCCCAGTCGTAAGAATCCTGTTGCGTTACAGGCAGAGAATTCGGGTAAAACAATCGACTGGCATTGGTCACATTCAGTAACCATTTGGCAATAGCACGGGCATAGCGTTTGTCGTATTTAGGGAGTGGCGCAAGTGCAGCAGCCTGTTGAAAGCTGTTCATCACAAAAGCGTAATCGTCACCTCCATCGTTGGCTTCCCCAATCAGGCCCGAAACATCATATCCACCCCATTTTCCAACAATGGATCCCCAGCCCCTCAAATCGCCCCGGTTGAAGCACCAGTCGAGGAGTTTTTGAAGGGAGTAATTCGTACCTTCTAAGGCATTCATACGGGCTGCAGCAAGCGTTCCGTAAGACAGTTGAAGTTCGTAGGATGGGTTTGATTCAAAACCGCCCAGAAAATCCATAGCAAGCTGGGCTCCTTCAAAATATTTCCTGTTTCCGGTTTCCTGGTAAGCGTTATAGAGCAGCCAGGCAATACTCCCAGCTGATTCGGGCTCCGGAACGCCTGACGCCAGTGGCAGCCCGGTGGCCAGGTTAAAAGCCCTGTAGTTCATATTGGGTAAGTTCCAGGGGCTTGTGCCTCCGCCTAATCGCTTAACACAATATAGCCAGCGGTCGGCCACGGTGGTGAATTGGCTGTCAAATTCGGGAGCTCCATCAGGATAAAGAGAACGTAACTGATAGAAGTAAACATTGGGCATGATATCGTACCACCAGTCGCCGCCCGATGTTGATAAATAGTTGTTCAGATAGATATCCTGACTGTTTCTCTGATTGAAAAAATCTTTGGCCATAGCCACCCAATTAAGGCCATTCTGATTGCTTTTATCAATCCCCGCGAGGCTTGCCCCTACAATAGCGGGCAAGATGTTTATGGCTTCTGCCTGATTGAGATGACCATCAACACCAACATATGAATCGAGAAACAAGGGAGTATTATCTGCATAATTAAATTGCCCTGGTGTACCCAGGCGCGACAAGGGCATGTATTGTCCTGTTTTTTTTAAATCAAAGGCAAGGCTGTCGTAATCATGAGCTACTGTATTCCAATCCCTTATTTGGAATGGTAAAGGTGAATCGGGCATTTTATTAATCCGCGAAATACCTAATTGTCCCGCTTGTGGGAAGGAGTGCATTGTAAAGATGCACAGAAATAGAAATAGGTTAAAACGGGCCATCAAAGATGTTTTGCAAGATGTCACTTAAATAACAAATATCCGAAGAATCAGGATCAAATAATCAGTATTTAAGTAAAAAAAGGTGGAGGCTCAATTTCCTGTAAAGATAAAATGCAGGATCCCATGAGCCTCCCCTTTTAACGCAATCAATTGTTTAACCAAAAAAAATCATTCCTACTTTTCGTCCATATAAAGTTTCGAAACCTGTCCATCAGCCAAAGCGATGTTATAGATTTTCAGCTCATCAATAGCGCCTTTGAAGTATCCCAGGTTATCAGCTGTTGTCCATTCCATGAAACTAGCTGCAAGCTGAGCATCTGTTGCCACACATCCGATAATAAAGGGTTGGGGATCAGGATCGGCAAGGGTTTGAATGAGCGGGCCAATTCCTTTGGTTTCCTCTGTCCAGGTCTTTGTGAGTGTACCATTTACGTAGAACTTCAGTTCCTTGCTTGTTGCGTTTACAGAAACAACAACATGATTCCACTGACCGGCTTTGATCGAATTATCCGTTTCGTTATCGGCATCGACAATCCCGCCATCTACCTTTTTATATGTAAAGAATGGTTTTCCCCCACCCTGGGTCTGAAGCTTATATCCGTTCCAGTAGTTTTGTGAAACGACATAGTTGTGCTCATACAACTCGTCAGGCTTAATCCAGACTGCGATGGTTAAATTCACAGGCAGGAAGCTTGCTGTATAGGGAACTTCAAGGTGAGCTCCTTTATCCAGATGAACAGCACTTCCGCCTTTAACACCAGCGACCCAGGTGGGTGACTGAGCTTCAGAGCCCATAAGAACTGAATTTCCCTGGAAAAAGGTTCCAACATGTTTAACGGTTGAATAGGCTGTAGCAGTAGTTCCGGTTCCTTCGTCGAAGTGCCAGCCGGCATTCAGGTACAGGGCCTCATCAATGAAGCCATAAGCTTGTGTATCAAGAGTGTTCATAGCTTCGGTTAACTGTGTTACCAGGTTATCGATTTGTACCTGAGTAAGCGGTGTAGCAGCAGTAGTCTTCACGGTTGCCAAAACAGCCTTGAAGCTATCAATGGCTGACTGAGGATAATCAGCACTCGTCGCAGAGGCGGCAAGTGCGTCAGCTGCCGTAATTAGCGTATTGAGAGCAGTTTTATCCCCCTCAACGATTGGGTCTTCTTTTTTGCACGACCCAAGGATAATTGCTGAGCTTAGAATAATCATAAGCAGCAAAGTGCGATTTTTAATAAAATTTTTCATTTTCATTTTGTTTAAGTAACAATTAATTAGTGAATTGATTTAATTATATATTGATTATGATCAGTGTATTATGCCCTGGTTTGAATCTATCTCTGCCTGTGGAATCGGGAAATATCGTTTGGTTTCGTAATTGAAATCTGGTCCAAGGGCTGTTTCGGCAGGAGCCTTTCCCCATCGCATCAGGTCGAAATACCGGTGAAACTCCTGGGCCAGTTCCACTCTTCGTTCTTTTTGAATAGCTATCCTTAGCTGGTTCTTATCCGATGTGGTGATATCTGTGAGCAGATCATCAGGGGGCGCTCCGTTAAAACCAGCACGGGCCCGCTGTCTTACTCTGTTGATATTTGACTTCGTTGAATCGGCATTGCCAATTTCATTAAATGCTTCAGCTTTCATCAGCAGCAAGTCGGCATAACGAAGATATATATAGTTGAGACTGCCATCACCCTTAAGCGATGAAGGAACTTCGGAAAGAGGCTGCTGGTGTTTTTTTGTGAGGTATCCTGTAGGGGACTGAGAAGCGCTGAATATCTCCCCGTTCAGCCAGGGCTGGCCATCGCGTCCTACCGATACATCCAGGCGCGGGTCGACTTCGCCTGTAACGCTTCTTTCAAAAGCATCAATCAGGCTTTGCGTGGGGGCATTGAAATAATACCCGCCCTCTGATGCAGGTGCAAACCATTGATTTAATGCACTGCCTGTGAAAGGATTCTGGTTTGATAGATGCTGAATCTCAAAAATGGATTCACTGTTATTTTCGTTTGCCAACTTGAAAAGATCGGCATAATCAGGCAAAAGGCTATAAATACCGAGTGCATCAACCTGCTGAAAGTTGGCGATAGCGGCCGACCAATTTTGCTGATACAAATGAACTTTCCCAAGCATGGCCAAAGCCGCTCCACGGGTAACGCGGCCAGTTTCAACCGAACTGTATGATACTGGTAAAACAGCGGCAGCATCCGACAAGTCTTTCTCAATCTGCACATAAATATCTGATATTTCACTCAGTGGAACATGGATCGTTTCCTGTGTAAGCTGAGGTAGCAGTTTTAAGGGAACTTTACCAAAAACATTGACTAGGTTGAAGTAGCTGTAAGCCCGGATAAATTTGGCTTCTCCGATGATCTGGTTTTTCGGTACCTCATCCATTGGTACTTGCGGGGCATTGGCTATCACATTATTAGCGCGGGCTATGGCCTCATATTCAAAACTCCAGTAATTGCCGATTATACCATTGTTGGCATCGGCAATGAATTCATCAATGTAAGAAATTTCAGCCTGATCGCCGGGATTACCCCCTTTCACTGCATCGTCAGAAGCAACATCTCCAAAAACCCACAAGGCATTTTTGAAACTACTGAATGCCAAGGCATTGTACACACCGTTCAGGGCCTGAAGAGCCTGCTTATCATTTTGATAAAAAGTATCTGAAGAAAAGTCGCCCTTCAGATCTTCGGTTAGAAAATCAGAGCAGGCATTCAGTATTGTCAGGCTGAACCCCAGCAGCAGGATAATCTTTATATTTTTAAAATTCTTTTTCATATCCTTTAAAGATTAAAATGTGATGTCAATTCCAAACATTAAAGTCCTGGCTGAGGGATAGGTTCCCCAGTCGATACCACCGGCGCGATCGCCTTCGTTTTTTGAATTGTCGCTTACAGTCATTTCCGGGTCAAGGCCTGGATAATTTGTCAGCGTGAAAAGGTTGGTGCCCGACACATAGACCCTTATCTGCGATAGTCCTGTAATTTTGAGTGTTTTCTCAGGGATGGTATAGCCGAGCTGCAGGTTTTTAAGTCTCATGTAAGATCCATCCTCAAGGAAACGTGATGAAGGCCGTGCGTTATTTGATTTGGCTGTCCATGATGCCCTAGGCTGTGTATCGGAAGTTCCTTCACCCGTCCACCGCTCATCAAAATATCTCTGTGTAACTGTGAACCCGCGGTAAAAGCCTTCTATATCATGGTTTACCTGAACATAGATCTTGTTACCATAAGCACCTTGTAAGAATACCGTCAAATCGAAGTTATTATAATTGCCTGTCAGGTTGACACCACCAATTAGTTTAGGGATAGAACTACCCATATGTACCCTGTCGTTATTGTCGATGCGCCCGTTTAAATCCTGATCCTTAAATTTTACATCGCCTGGTACAATATTGTTTCCCTGGAAGGCCGACAGTAAAATATCTGTATCATTCTGGAATATGCCTTCCATTTCCAGGAGGTAGAATGAGCCGATGGGCTGCCCTACCTCAGTCCGTGTTGCATATATGCCTGTATCAACCCTTCCTCCAAAAAGAGGAGCATCCAATTTGAGTACCTCGTTATGCAGGAAGGAGAGATTTCCAGCAATGGAATAGCCCCAATTACTCTTTGTGTGACGGTAAAGGGCCTCAAGCTCAACACCTGTGTTCAATACTGACCCGCTGTTTATCCAGGCCGCTTCGGCATAACCCGTGGATGGAGGATTAGGCGCTTTTACCAGCATGTTTTCCGTTACCTTATAGAAGTAATCGAGGGACAAGGAAAATGCACCCTTCCAAAGCGCTGCATCCAGGCCTCCATTGTACTGGTAACTCGTTTCCCATTTCAGGTCGTCGTTACCAAGTGCTGTTTGAGCATAGCCGCCATTGGATATACCACCGAAAGGATAGTCGAAATAGGGAGAGATCCTGTCGCTGTAAGCATAAAGGCCTATCTCCTGATTTCCGATCGCACCGTAAGCTGCGCGAATTTTAAGGTTCGACAGCCATGAAACATCCTGAAGAAAGCTCAATTGCTTAAGTGCCCAACCGGCTGAAAGTGAATAGAATGTACCCCATTTATTATCTCCCGTAAACCTTGAGGAACCATCCCGCCGCAGAGTCCCTGAGAGGTAGTATATTCCTTTGTAATCATAATTGGCCCTGCCGAAAAAGGACGCCAGAGTTGAAGCATACTCACTTTGGGAGCTGATTTTAGTCCCGAGTCCGTTACCAATGTAAATAAGCTCTTCCTGCTGTATAGGAAAATCCATATCATCAGCATACAGCACTTTCCCATGGTTCTTAATTGCTTCAAAGCCCAACATGGCTGAAAAGGAATGCGATTCCCCGAAAGTGTATTCATAATTCAACAGGTTATTAACAGTCCAGTTGGCGACTCGCTCGCTGCCTATACTCAAGCCATTCCTTGCGTTAATACGGTTCAGGGTACCCCAGGTTGGGCTGAAACGACGGCTATAGGAGTTTCGGTAATCCATCCCCAGATTGGTAGTGAATTTAAGTTTATCTGATAATTTGGCGATAAAAAAGGCCTTGCCCAGATAACTGTCGTCTTTGCGATTATTGTCGTTATAATCACTCATACCGATAGGATTATATCCATCGCCGAGAAAGGAATCATAAACCTGGCTCCCGAAATATTCCGCCGGGCGGTCGACGTACGTTCCATCCTCAAACTGTATTGGAATGGCAGGATTACGGAAGAAGGCATACCTTACCACGCTTCCCCCGTTTCCACCATAGCCGTCGCCTGAACTTCCAATGATATCGTTACTGGAAATCCCGGCCAGCATACTCATCCCTGTAGTAAGCCAATTGTTCACTTCCGTTTCCAGAGAAAGTCTGATGGTACCACGGCTGTAGCCAGTTCCGCTGATGATGCCTTTTTGATCGAATAGCGAGGTGGATATCAGGTAATTGGTTGATTCACTTCCACCCGAAAGGGAGAGTTCATGGGAATTTACCGGGGCAGTTCTGAGTAGCTCTTTTACATAGTTCACATTATCAAAATTCGTTGCATCTCCCGGGGAGATAAGGCTGCGTCGCAGACTTTCGGGCAGCAGCGCATTATCATTGGTAGCGGCTTCGTTATAAATGGTAATATAATCGCTGGTATTGACCATCTTGGTGAGCCTGGTAGCTTGCTGGAAACCGGTTTGTCCGCGATAGGTGAGCTTGGATTCACCTTTAACTCCTTTTTTCGTTGTAATAAGCACTACCCCGTTATTAGCGCGGGATCCATAAATTGCCGCTGTGGAAGCGTCTTTTAGTACCGTAATAGTTTCTATATCCCCGGGTGAAAGAATTCTAAGAGCATCCGTTGTAGGTATACCATCTACAATATAAAGAGGGTCGTTGCTCGAATTTATGGAGCCGGCACCACGGATTCGAACCGATACTCCTTCGCCGGGAGCACCGGTATTCTGTGTCACCTGAACCCCGGCTGCACGACCCTGCAAAGCCTGGGTAACATCTGCAACCGGCAATCTGGTGAGATCTTTATTGTCAACACTGGTAACTGCCCCCAGCACATTACGCTTTTTTATTGTTCCATAGCCAATAACAACCAGTTCTTCAATCTCAAATAATCCCTGGGAGAGCTTAACATCAATCAGCCTGCGAGTACCTATAATGAGCTCCTGGGGGGTATAACCTACATAAGAATACACAATCAGGGATGAATCGGTAAGCTGATCAGATACAAGGCTATACTTGCCGTCAAGGTCACTAATAGTACCTGATGAGGTTCCCTTGATAGAAACCGTAACGCCAATAAGTGTTTCGCCGGTTTTTGCATCACTAACTGTTCCTTCAACTGCCCGCTGTGCAAACAGTGGTAAGGATATCGATAGTATCAGTACTATAAGGGCTTGTTTTTTCATTTTCTTAATTATTGAAGGATTTCACTGTTTTGTGACTTTTTATTTTAATTATAGGATATTACTACATCGCCGGCTTTTATTCTTGATCCCTCGGACTTTAATTTAGTTCCTGCCGGAAGTGCAACGATGACCATGGCTTCGTCTGGCGGCAATTTTATACTCACCTTACCGCTCTTTCCTTTTGCCAGGTATTTTTTTGAGACTATATCAAACAAATCAACGGATTTCTTTGATGAATAACTTACCGTCTTCTCGACATTGTAAGGGTTGTAGTATAGAAAAACCGGATATTTGTTTTCGACATAAAAATCGGTGGCATTGCAATCCAGGGTCAGGATCCCATCAACCTCCGTCTTGTTTACAATTGCTCCGAAAACACCTGCAATGGATGTACTGTATAGGCTGAACATTGATTCCGGTGGTTGGCCGGCAACCCATTTTGGCCCATCGCCAATAGCAACCGGGGAGATCCCTGTCAAGGCAGGATTGTCCATGTCATCTGTTTTCCTTAGGCCTTCATAACCGATAATACCACTAGTCAAATCTTTCAGCAGAGGCAGCCACTGATTCTCCTCTTCAATCTGGTCGGGGTAGAACAATCGCGAGGCATTCACCGCATTAAGCATATATTTCCCGATGGCACGGGCATATTGCGGCTCATATTTTACTAATGGTACCAATGGCCAGGCCATTGCCACTGAGTTCATAAAGAAGGCATAACCCCCTCCGTCGGTAATACTTCCCTGCAGGCCGTACACATCATAATCACCCCATTTTTCGGCAATGACTCCCCATCCAAAACGCCCATCTTCCGACTGGCAGCCATCAAAAATCTGGTTGAGTAATCTGGTAACATCATAATCACATCCATATTCTGCATTCAGACGGGCAGCTGTATAAGCTCCAAAAGGGAGAAGGATTTCATAAAAACGGCTCTCTTTTTGTGCCAGCAGAGCTTCTGTTGCACTTTTGGCTCCATTTAGATACCGCACATCCCTGAATTTCTGCCAGGCTGAGAGTAACACCCAGGCGTGTCCGGCAGCAGCATCCTGCTGGTAAGGGATCTGGTTGCGCATACCCTGCATTTGGGAATAATCAAAATATGAATAATCATAGTTACCATCGAGCACTGAATCAGCTTTGCAGAATTGTTCAGCTACCGTCCTCTGAATAAATTCTGTGTTCTCAACATCCGGGAAAAGGTCGGCTATCGCGTAATAAAGAAGATTGGGATAAACATCGTACCACCAGTCGCGCCCATATCCCCCACCTGCCATTGCCACATCAGGGTTGGTATTGTTCATTATGATGTTCCACTTAGTATCAGAGTTGAAATAGTTTTGCACCATCTTTACGAAGTTGAAGCCATCCTGACCGGTTTTGTCGATACCTACCAAGCCGGCGCTTAACAAGGAATTCAGTGAAGTAAGGGCCTCGTGAAATTCACCATTGTTTTTTCCTGGCCCCTGCCGTACATCGCCGATCACTGTATACAGGCCGAATGTAACCTGATCTATGTTCCTCCGGGAGCTGTCGAGCCATAGAAGAGGCCCATAGGAAGCCTTGTTATTGAAATTATAGACCAGGCTGTCGAACAGGATGGCCTTTTTCTTCCAGTCAATAATTTTCAAGGGTTGAGGAAGTTCAGGCATCAATTCAATGCGCGGCAGGTTTGTCTGAACTACCGGATCCCCTAATTTTTGTGCACAGGAGTATAATACCGTAAGGAATACCAGAACTAATATCTTGAAACTTCTGTCAATCATATTTTTCTGTATAAGAATTTTTCATAATATTTTTTGCCAGCGGTATTGAGAGCACCTGAACCAATGCAACAATTATCAGTGCATAGCGGAGCGCAAAGATTTCCGAAACATAGAATGCCAGGAAGATGAACAGGCCCAATCCCACAACCCTGCCTGCATATAGGCCAAACTCATGATTCAGGATATAGGCGTATTGATTACGGTTTTCCTTCTTAGCAACAACATCTATAACTTTCAGCATAATAGGATAATAGGCCAGGTCGTGAAGAGGCTGGAAAAAGACTTTCAACAAAACAAATACCATAACTCCCGCCATTGACAGGGCAATTCCGTTAACAATTGTTCCTATAAGAAAAAGTGTAATCCCAAAGGCAAAAATGATAATGCGGTGTTTGGGCTTGGCAAAACGGCCCAGCAGGTATATAAGAATGGCCGTCAATCCGCCGCTAATTCCCTGAATCAATCCCAGGGACCCCTCTTTCCCCACATATTTCATTATGAGCATTGCCGGGGCCGTAACAAGAAAACCCTGGACCAAACCCTTAAGTGCAGCAAGCAAAATCTGTTTGTTCCAAAGCCTGTCGAACCGGAAATAGAGAAATTCTTTCTGGACCGGGTTTTCAAATTTTCCCCGGCTCAGTGAAAAACAGGCCAGGACGGTGATCGCGAACACGATAATTGTTACTATGCGATAGCCTGAGTATATATTAAAATCTATTCCGAAAAGATGCCATCCTTCAACCGAAACGAGCAAGGCCCCGATAGCCAGTGGAATCCCAATATTGGAAATAGTGAAGAAAAAGGATTCAAGCCCAAAAAAGTAATTGCGGTTTTCATCATTGGTGGTGTTAAGAGCCATCAGGTACCGGTTGGTCCAGAAAAATCCCGATGCAGCACCAATCAGTGTACCTGAAACAATCAAGCCAACCAGGGTGATATCTTTAACAAACATCATCCCTGCCATCGACAAGCCGCTTAGGAGAATTCCAAAACTGTACAGGTGGGCAACCTTGAAATTTTTCAATAAGAAGCCGTTTGTAAGGGAGGTAATTATTATGCCCGAATACATTGCCACCTGGAAAATGGCGACATAGGAGGTGTCATCAAAATATCGCATAATATAAGCAGCCATGAAGATTTCCACCACCGGCAATACCAGGGCGTACAGCATGTTGGTGATCAAAAGCACCCTCATGTTGTGAGGCATCGAGAGAAAAAAGCGATACTCTGTAGTCAGTTTGGCTATCATATTCAGTCCATAATTTTATTTCAGGCTCGAGAGAATTTTGGATATTGATAGTGTGGCACCGCAGATCACTTCGTCGCTTGCCCCGTAATAGAGAAATATATCATCGCCCTTTACATAATGCCCATTAGTAAATACAACATTCCCAAAGAATCCGGTTTGTTCATATTCTTGCGTTGGCTCCATTAATGGTTCCGCGCTACGGGCAAGAACTTTCGAAGGATCATTAATATCGAACAATAATGCACCCAGGCAATAACGATGGTCGGCATTTGCACCATGATAGATTTCGAGCCAGCCTTTTTCCGTCCTGATAGGAGCTCCACCAGCACCTACACGTGCCGAATCCCACATGCCGGGCCGTGAGGTGGCAATACATTTATGTTTACCCCAGTGGATCATGTCGGGCGACTCGGCCACCCAAATGTAGTTTCCACCCAGTTCAGGGCTGCTGGGACGATGCAGGGCAAAGTATTTTCCGTTTATCTTCTCTTCGAAGATCGCACAGTCTTTATTGTGGGGTGGAAAAATCATCCCTTCTCGGTTGAAGTTCTGCCAGTCCCGGGTCCTGATCAGCCCCACGCCTACCCCGAATTCAGAAACTTCAGTAAACGAAAGGCTAAAGCCATCTTCCATAGTTGCTACCCGGCAATCTTCGATACCAAAAGTTTCCAATTCGCCCTGGCCAAAAATGGGTGGATAGCCGTCTGGCTCATAAAAGTGAATTCCATCATCGCTGCATACGAGTCGTAAGTAGGAAAGTGTGGTCAGGTAATCTTTGTCATTATACTTGATTATCCTGGGATCGGTAGCATCCAGCCGTGGATCATTTTTGTCGAAATTAAGGATTTCTATTTCCCCTTGGATGTTATATACCGGAAAACTTATTTTGCCTTCAATCTGGCTGGGCCTCTCAGCAACACGCAATAGAAGCCAGATCTTTCCATTGAACTGAAAGACACCCGGGTTAAGAAGGCAAACTATTTCCATCCCTTGAATGCCCGGTTTCAGGTCGGAAGGCCGTAGCACCGGGTTCTCCGGGAATCGTTTTGCAATATCCATGATATTATTCTATGTCATTAATAGTGGACAATATAATCAATAACCGGCTAATTTCGTTAATCCACATGGAAATATAAGTGTTGTGGCCATTGACACAGGTGAAGCTTTAGCCGAAAAGATTTCCCCCTTCGATACATTTATTCAGATTATTGAGGGGGTTGCCGAAGTAGTTATCAATAAAAAGTCAAATATGCCTCAAACAGGCCAGGCTATTATAATACCTGCTCATTCCTCCCATATTGTTAATGCAAATGAGCGGTTCAAAATGATATCGACTGTAATAAAAAGCGGTTATAAAGGAGTATCATTATAGTTGAAAGGATTTATTATTGCCTGATTAAGGAAGACCCAGCCAGATGATCTGGTTTCGCCTGATGATTTCGGGGGAGTAAGGGGATGCTTGAAAAAAAACAATTTGAAGGGATGCACTTTCCTGACAGCCACTATATAAGCAGAACTTATAATGTTCGCTTAATTCCAAGTTCCCTGATGGCTGCGGATTATCAACCATGGAAGAAGTGATGCCGCATATTTGAAAAAACCGTGTAAAAAATGTAAATTTGATTAATCCAATGCTCACTAATTATCCCGTTTTCAAACCTTTCTATGGATAACGCTTTTTTAAAAAAATTAACAGAGATTACTGAGGAAAATCTCAGCGATCCTGGTTTTGGCGTTGACAAGCTCGCCAGGAAAATGAATATGAGCTATTCGAGCTTGTGGCGTAGGGTAAGCAAGTACACAGGGAAATCGGCCAACCAACTGATAAGGGAAATATGCCTTACCAAAGCCATGGAAATCCTGAGGGATGAGGACATCACTATTGCCGAAGCGGCATACCGAACAGGTTTCAGCTCCACAAATTATTTCTCTACCTGTTTTCATGATCTTTTTGGTTATTCGCCCGGGGAGCTCAAGAAGCTGGGGGGAAATAACTCACAGGAAATTAAGGCTGCGGAAGAAGAGAGCAATAGGAAGCCTGCGCGAAAACCTCTCACAAAATACCTGGATGAAATTAATTTATCAGGGAAAGTCATGGCAGCAGCCCTTTTTTTTTGTTCTGGCGGCGGCTATGGTCCTTGGTGTTGTTTGGAGCGGAAATCAAAAAAAGTCAATTGCTGTGCTCTTTCCCAAGAATCTTAGCCATGATACCCTGACCGAGTCGTTCTGCGGAGGCCTTCAGGACCAGCTCCTGAATGAACTTTTCCTGATTGATGAACTGCACGTAAGATCCCGTGTTGGAACTGACCGGTTCAGGAATACGACAATGCGGATGCCAAAAATAGGAAGAAAGATTAAGGCGAATTGCGAACAATGGACGGGCACGAGGCCCGTCCCTACAATCCCCAATCCCTCCTCCCTGTTTGGTTATGAGTAAAATTTAGTATATTCACTCATAACCAAAACCTTGACCAACCATGGATCAGGATCTCCTAAAAAAACTGGAAGAGGCCATAGAAGCCAATTATTCTGATCCTGCCTTCGGTGCCAGGGAACTGACCAGAAGCCTGCAGATGAGTCATTCAAGCCTGTTCCGAAAGCTGCGTTCTTTAACCGGCAAATCCATTAGCCAGCTGATCGGGGAATACAGGTTAAAAAAGGCCCTTGAATTGCTTCAGACTGAAGACATGACAGTTTCTGAGGTGGCCTCAAAAACCGGCTTCAACTCCCCGGCTTATTTTTCAACCAGCTTCCGGAAACATTTCGGGTATTCCCCGGGCGACGCAATGGCACATAGGAACGATAATCCTACCATACGACATAAAATTGCCCCGTCCCGAAAATTATTTATCGCCGGGCTGTCGGCGGTAATAATTGTTGGTTCAATATTGATTTTCCTCGCAGCAACCGGGAGGTTCAGCAAGGAAATATCCATCGCGGTGCTGCCATTCCGAACAAACAGTCAGAGTGCCGAAGACGCTACCCTGACTGAGATCCTCTGGGAAGAGGTCATCACGACCCTGGCGCAGATAGAGGTTTTCGATGTAAAGTCGGCTGTTTCATCGGGCCAGTACCGGGATACTGCAGGTAAACCAATTCGCCAAATCAGGAGGAAACTCAAGGTAAAATACATCATTGAAGGAAGCGTAAGCAATGATGGTGACGGGGTCAGGTTATGGATCCAGATGATCAATGTTAAAGAAGACAGGCACTTCGGGGCCGAGGATTATATGTTCCCAATCAGTGAATTGCGTGATAGAATGGTTGATATGGCAGAACACATTGCTTACGAGTTGAATACCATCTTAAAGCCCGAAGAAAAATCCGCCATCATGGTCAGGTGCTCCAAAAGCAATGAATCCATCGATAATTACCTTGTGGGCAATACCTGGATGTCTGAAAAAAGGGTGTACCCTGATAAGGCCCTTCCTTACTACAGGAAAGCAATTGAACTGGATTCGACATGGGTCGGCCCGCACCTCGGATTGGCAAGGGTTCTTAAAATAATGATAAGTTATGAGCCTAAAGAAGAATATATTCAGGAAAGACTGAGGGCAATCGAAAAAGCACATGAATTAAAGCCGGGACCTTGGTCTTACTCTGCCTTGGCGTCATATTACCTGGATGCAGGCGATTTAAAGAAATCAAGAAAATTCTACAAAAAAGGTATCCGGAAATATCCTGACTATGCAAACCTCAATAGTGTTATTGCCAGAACCAGCCAGAAGCTTGGAAAGTGGAAAGAGGTTGAAAAAAGATACCTAATTTTTAATAAGCTGGCACCTTACAATGCTTCAGGCTACCAGGCAGTTGGAAGAACCTATGAAATGCTTAGGGACTTTCCCAAAGCCATTAAGTATTTTAAACAGGGGATATCAGTAAATCCCAATTGGTCTATCAACTATTATAATCTTGCCGATATCTCACTCAAATGGAAGGGTGATCCACCCGAAGCACGTTAGATCATTGAAGATGCCAATAGCCGACGCCAATGGCAGGAATCGGATCCGATCAGGGCCTATTGGATAAATACCATATCCTCTATTTACCAAGGGAAATATGATGATGCACTCAAAGAACTCTCAAACTGGTTTATGGTACCTGGAAACCATGCTCTACCGTACTATTTCCATCCCAACTATCTTTACTATGCTATGGTTTATGGTTACCTGGGGGATCAAGAACTTGAGAGGGCCTATTACGATTCAACAAGGATATTTATCGAGAACCAGTTGGATGAATTGTCTGCCCTGGAGAAGAGGCCTGGTGTGATAAGCTGCCTTGGAATGGCTTATGCCGGACTGGGAGATACAATTAAGGCGATCGAAAAGGTCGAAAAAGTGAAGGATATACTTTCAGAGAATCCGGATCATTTCAAGGGGCCATATGCTATGGAGGATGTGGCCTGGATATATACCAAAACAGGCGATTATAATCAAGCGCTTAAAATAATAAGGAAGCTGCTCTCCAAACCAGGCCCCCTAACCGCCAAACTTCTGGAAATCGATCCAAAGTGGGCACCACTGAAAGATCAGCCCGGATATAAAAGACTGATTGACAAATACTCCATACCTATTGTGGAAGTGCCGGAAGTAGTGCCGGTTATAACTGATAAAAAACCAATAGAACCTGAAATAAGCAGTCAGTCGTTCACGGATGAGCGTAACGGAAATGTATATCACTATGATCAAATAGGAACCCAGACCTGGATGACGCAAAACCTGGCTTACCTGCCGGCCGTCAGTCCACCCGACACAGGCTCTTACACCGAAAAGCACTATTATGTTTGGGGATTCGAAGGCGAAAGTATCACCGAAGCCAAAGAAACAGACAATTATGCCGCTTACGGGGTATTGTATAACTGGGCAGCAGCCATCACAGCCTGCCCTCAGGGCTGGCACCTTCCTTCAGATACGGAGTGGAAAATCCAGGAACAAAAGCTTGGCATGAGCGAAAACGAGGTCGACATGATAACTGACAGGCAATCCGGGTCTGTAGGGAAAAAATTTAAATATACTTCTGGTTAGTATAAAAACGGGAACGGTGATAATTCAGCCGGATTCTATGCCCTTCCCGGCGGCTTCCTTCACTTCAACCATACCTTTATGGATATTAAACAAAACGTTGGCTGGTGGTCATCAACGGCTGTTGGTAATTCCCTAATTCCCCATCTGATCGATTTTCAAAAGCTTTTGACTGGAAATTGAGAGATTTCGGTTGAAAGCTATATTCCTTATACACGGAAATTACCCGGGTGTATTAAAAGCCATCCATCATCAGGCGGATGGCTTTTTTTTTACCTTTACGCTAAACAATATATCAGCTATGAAAACCCTGCCATACCTGCTCGCGGCAACACTATTATCAGCATTTATCTCATGCCAGAAAGAACCTGAATCAGGCTATCCTGATAATATCTCAGCCCTGCTTGAGCAAATCGCTGACCCACCTGCCAAATACCGCACAGCCCCGCTTTGGGACTGGAACGATAAAATCAACAGGGAAGATATTGCATTCCAGCTTGAACAGTTCAAAAAAGGAGGCCTGGGCGGCGTTTTCATCCATCCCCGGCCGGGATTGGTTACCGAATACCTCTCCGACGACTGGAATGAACTTTTTGCATACACGGTTAAGACAGGCAAAGAGCTTGGTATGTTTGTCTGGATATATGATGAAAACTCTTATCCAAGCGGATTCGCCGGCGGACATGTACAGGACCGGTTCCCTGAATCATACAACCAGGGAACAGGTCTGGGCCTGAAAATCACAAAAAACCTTTCTGATACTGTCGGACTAAGGATGGAATCAATCCTTCAGAAAAGCCCGGATTCAGATTATTATGTTTTTTACAGAACATTTGCAGAGAAATCATGGTGGTATGGTGGATTTCCTTATGTAGATCTTATTTATCCCGGTGTAACCGACACCTTCATCAGAACTACCATGGAAGGCTATGAGAAGTATTTCGGCGAAGAATTTGGCAAGACAGTACCGGGAATCTTCACTGATGAACCCAACCTGCCTGCCGCCAAAGGGCCTGGTACCCTTATCCGCTGGACCCCGGACCTGTTTGAGCAGTTCAGTAAAAGATGGGGTTATAAGATGGAAGATAACCTGATTTCTCTGGTGGAAGAATATGGCGACTGGAACAAGGTGAGGCATAATTACCATGAACTGATGCTGGAACTGTTCCTCGACCGGTGGGCGGTTCCATGGAATAATTACTGTGAGGAAAACAACCTTACCTGGACAGGCCATTACTGGGAACATGGCTGGCCATACCCGGGTGAAGGCTATGATGAGTCAGCCTTTTACATGTACCACCAGATGCCAGGAATCGATATGCTGGGGAGGGTACTTTGTGAGGACGGAATGTGCCAGCAATTCGGCAATATCCGTGCTGTTCGTGAACTTGCCAGTGCAGCAAACCAGTCGGGAGCACGCAGACGGTTTAGCGAAACCTACGGTGGTGCAGGATGGCAGGTTTCCTTTAAAGATCTTAAAAGGCTTGTCGATTGGGAATGTGCTTTAGGAGTAAACTTCGTTAACCAGCATCTTTCATACTTTTCAATGCAGGGGGTCAGGAAATTCGATTATCCCCCAACATTCAGCTACCAGGAACCATGGTGGGGGGACTATTCTTTCCTGGGAGATTACACAGCCCGCATTAGCCTTGCGCTTTCCGCAGGCGAACAGATAAACAGGATCCTGGTAATTCAGCCAAATACCACCGCCTGGATGTATCATTCTGATGCCGACCGGCACGATGAGATAATGGAATTATCCAAAACATTCAAGTTGTTCCTGATGGAACTCGAATCATCCCAGCTGGAATATGACCTGGGTTCAGAACAGGTTATCAAACGCTTCGGGGAAATGACAGATGAAGGGCTCAGGATAGGAAAGCGGGTTTACAGTAAAATAATCCTGCCCCCCGGAATGCGGAATATCGACAGCTCAACACGTGATAAAATCAGCCAATTCATTGATTACGGTAATAATTTACTTGTTCTGACTGACTCCCTGAATTATATTAACGGCTCTGAATACCAGGGAGGATCGGTTTTTACGGCGAATAAGGATACTGATATCACTGAATGGTTTGAACAAGACGATTGTGTTATAAAAACCACTAAGGGAAATCCTTCCCTGGTTTTTCATCAAAGGCGGCGAATGAAAAACGGCGAATTGTTATTCCTGATCAATTCAGATAATTCAGGAGCTTCGGAAGTGGATTTATCCTGGAAAGGAAAATATCTGGCAGAGGTTGACCTGCTTACCGGCGAATTTTTACCCATTATATATCAGAAAGATAACGGACAAATCCACGCCAAGTTAACACTACCGGCCGTTGGGAGCCGGCTCCTCATTTCAAGTCAGAAGGAATTAGTCAAACCAGAAAAAAACAACTCTGAAGAGGCCGGGGTAAAAGCAGTCGGTGAAATCAAAGTTCAAAGGCTTTCAGATAACATCCTGACAATTGATTACCTGGATGTGGAAACTTCAGATTATTCCCAGAAAGATGTATACTTCATGGATGCCATGTACAAATTATTTGAATGGTCGGGGCTTCCAACGGGTAATCCGTGGCAGCATAAGATCCAGTTCGGGCAGACATACCTGGAAATGGACAAGTTTGATGAATCAACCTGGCATAAAATCCATTATACTTTTAATATAGATGAAAACCTGACAGCCGAACAGATGAAATCCCTTAGGCTGGTAGCTGAACGCCCCGATACATGGAGCGTGGAAATAAACGGGCATGAGGTCTCCCCCATCCCCGGCGAATGGTGGCTCGATATGAATTTCCCTGTTTATTCCATAGGGGGATTTGTTCATCCGGGAAACAATACCATTACCCTGGCGGCCAGTCGCATGTCGGTATTTTCCGAGATTATGCCGGTTTATGTGCTTGGAGATTTCAGCCTGCGTGAATCGGCGAAGGGGTTCATAATACAATCGCCCAATGCACCCGACCTGGGTAATTGGACTAATCTGGGGTGGCAGTTCTATGGCGGAAAAGTGGAATACCAGCAAACTTTCAATGTAAAGTTACAGCCGGCGGAAAATATTTCATATTTATTCAAAGCCGCTGACTGGAAAGGGATAATCGGTGAGGTATTTGTGAATGGCGAATCTGCGGGCACCCTTTCATGGCAGCCGGAAATAGACATCACAAAATATGTTAGGCAAGGTCCGAACGATGTCAGGTTCGTTATAACGGGTTTTACTTTACTAAACAACAGGTATTCAATGATATAAGCCTATATTTTT
>CAYXJR010000039.1:0-17092 GCA_964465145.1 uncultured Porphyromonadaceae bacterium
TTTTATTTTACTGAATTTCAATAGTTTACAAAATTATATACACATGAAAAAAACAGGTTTTATTGCTTTATTGTTCCTGGCAGGTTTATGGGCTTGTGAATACGAGACCATTCGGCCTATAGTGGTGGTGCCGCCAGATGTTGTTGAATTTGCGGCACAGGTTGCCCCAATATTTGTTGAGGCAGGTTGTACAGGTTGCCACGCTGGTGCCACAAGCCCGGACCTGAGGCTCGACAAGTCATGGGATGCCCTGGTAAACGGCGGTAATGTGGATACAGCAAATCCCGCCGAAAGTATATTATTGGTGAAAATTAATGCCGGACACGGTACCTCCGGAAATCTTTCTGCAGAACAAAAGGCTTTGATCCTTAAGTGGATTGAAGATGGTGCTAAAAACGATTAACATAGGAGGCCTTATGAAAAAGATTACATTTCTATTATCAATTGTTTTGGCAGTATTGCTTGTTCTGCCGATAAACTTGAAAGCCCAGGATGATGAGCCAGACAACAGGCCGGTACGTGAACCTTTCAGTGGTTCCCTATTAGCTGATCAACAAACCATTATGAGCCCTTACAAGGGCGGTCTGGAGCTTATTATCCACCACCGTTTCGGAACAATGCAAAATGGGCTGAAAGATCTTTACGGGATCTATGCACCATCGAACATCCGTCTTGGTTTGAATTACGGGATTACAGAAAAACTTATGGTTGGTTTTGGAATGGAAAAAAATAATAAGCTACAGGAATTCCAGGCGAAATATGCCATTCTTCAGCAAACCCGTTCCGGCTCAATGCCGGTATCATTATCATATTATGTCAACATGGCTATCGACGCAAGGAATGAGGAGGTTTTTGGAGTGAATTATTCCTTCACCAACCGCTTTTCATTTTTCCACCAACTGATTGTGGCCCGGAAATTCAACGACCGGCTCAGTGTTCAGGTTGCACCAAGCTATGCACATTTCAATGCAGTAGACAGTATCTGGCACAATGATTATTTTGGAATTAGTGCAGGAGCCCGGTTCAAGGTATTTGGCGAGTTTTCCATCATAGCTGAGTATGACCAGTCATTCTCGTATAAAACCCAACTAAATTACCAGGAAGCACCAAAACCCAATCTGGTTTTTGGTTTTGAAGTGGGTACGTCAACACACACATTCCAGATGTTTGCCGCCAATTTTAACAAGATTACTCCCCAGAAAAACCTGGCAGCGAACTTGAATGATTTTACCAAGGGAGAGATTTTGATAGGTATGAATGTCATTGTGAGATTCTGACATAGATACCAATAATTATGGGACAAAACCTAAAGCAACTGTTTGTGCTGGTTTTCCTTGCAGGGGGATTTCTATGTGGAAATTGCCAGGAAAAAGAAGCCGAGGAAAGGGAATACCCAAATAAAGAGGAAAATGCTGTTTGTTTCAGATGTCATGGGAACATGTTTTTTATGGAGCAAAATGAGGCCTTGGGTGAACAGCGTTTCCGCAAAATGTTTAAGGGCCTGATAATTGATTCGGTGAAATATTATGAATCCAACCACTGGTCTTTTGTTTGCACCGATTGTCATAGTTACGATTACCATACGTACCCTCATTCACCAGAACTGCATTTTGAAGTAATGCCTGTATGTATGGATTGTCACGAAGGGGATGATAATGTTGCCAAATATAACTTCGATGCTATTGCTGAAGAATTTGAAAAAAGCCATCATACCCATTTGTCCAATTACCCATATACATGCTGGTCGTGTCATGAGCCCCATAGTTTTCAGATGGAGGTCAGGACAAATGAGCCAATAACCAAGCTGGTTGCCCATGATAACGGAATGTGCTTGAACTGTCATAGTGTGGTGAGCGCCGGAGATATCCTGCTTGGTATACGCATCGACTCACTTATGATTACGCACTCCTGGTTACCTAATGCGGAAAATCATCTGAGAAATGTGCGCTGCCTTGAGTGTCATGCAGAGATCAGGGAGGACGTTATGGTAGCACATAATATTCTTCCAAGTAAACAAGCTGTAAACACCTGTGAGGAATGTCACAGCTCAGATTCCCGCCTGCTGCATACTTTATATAAGTACCAGATACAGGAAGGAAGGATGAAAAGAGGATTTCTTGGGGCGATGTCTACCAGCGATAGCTTTGTGGTAGGCGCAAGCAGAAACGCAAAGTTGAATTTGTTCAGCCTGATAATATTTGGAGGCCTTGCCTTGTTTGTTATGGTACATGTCTTCTTCAGGATAATCAAAAAGTAAAATGGGAGAGCGAGTATATTTATATCCTATATGGATTCGTCTTTGGCATCTTTTTAATGCTGTGTTGTGCCTGATTCTCATAGCAACGGGAATGAGTTTACAATATTCTGAACCCGGCACAGGAATAATCCGTTTTGATACGGCTATTTCTATCCACAACGTCTGTGGTGTCCTTTTATCACTTAGCTATGTATTTTATTTCCTGGGCAACATTTTCACCAGGAATGGCCGTCATTATCGTTTAGAGCCTATTGGTTTGCTAAAACGTCTGTGGAAACAATTCCGCTATTATGCATGGGATTATTTCAGAAATGTACAACCACCATTCCCGGTTGGCAAAGCAATGAAATTTAATCCTTTGCAAAAGGTAGCTTATGCATTCGTTATGTATGTTTTTGTGCCAGTAATAATTCTTACCGGATGGGCTATGCTGTTTCCGGAAATTATTATAGAAGAATATCTGGGGATAAATGGATTTTGGGCTACAGATATCTTACACATTACCGCTGGTTTTGTGATATCTGTCTTCCTCATTATTCACTTATATTTTTCAACTATGGGCCATACACCTACAGCACATTTTAAGGGGATGATCACTGGTTACCACGAAGAAGAAGCTCATGAGTAAACTTTGATAGGGCAGATAAAGCCTGCCCAGGGGCCTTTGATTGGAACAAGCAGTTCTGAAAATATTCAAGCCAAAAACAATATCGAAATATTCCCTAATCCTTTCACCGACAGGATTAATTTCAAGATGGAGAATATCAATTCGAAGAAGCTGCAATTTGATCTGTATTCGGTTGATGGAAAGAAGGTTTATTCAAGGGAGATCCCCGGCGGATCAACTTACATTGTGTTGGATTTGAGTGAACTGAAGGGCAGGGGGAGTTATTTTTATCAGATGAAGGATGGAGAGGAGTATTATAGGGGGATATTGATGAGAGTGGAGTAAAACCAAAGTTCCATAGTAACTACGTCAATGTGGTTAATCAATCGGCTGTCCGACAACAAACCTGAGCATGATCTGATGTGTGGAAAAGTTGTTGGGCATGTCTGAAGTGATAGGAAGTTCGAACATATAGCGGAATTCCAGATTATCCAGGCGTACACCTGCCAGTATGCCAAGGCCTTCCTGGTATCGAAAAGAAACACCGGTAGAGATTGTTTCCATGAAATAGGCCAGGGTATTTACATCGAACCGAGCGCCGTTGCGACTGTTGTATTTAAGATAAACCGAGGGCTCCAGGGTTATGTCCCCGGTCAGTTTAAGATGTTTTCCATAATAGGTGTAAATTGTGCGGGCCAGATCAGGATTTTGGCTCATATGATCTTCGGAAATAAATGAGAAATTGCCGAATTGAACCCCCGATTGAAAAAGCTGTATGATAGATAATCCGGCGTAATTGGTATCATCGTAATAATGCATACCCACATTGGCATCAAAAAAGAGTATGGATTCATTGATGGCCCCTGAGATTAAGGGGTCCGTATTATTGCCGTCGGGCAGGATAAAACCGGTTTTATTGAGGCGGAACTGGTACAGTACCGGGGCAAGCCCGAAGCCTAATTTTCCATTGCCTATAAAAACATGGTAAGCATAATCGAGGTGAATCCCAGTATGTGCTATGGCTCCGTAATTATAGTTAAATGCCCCTCCGCCCACTCCAATATTTCCAAAGGAACGATCCCCTTTGTTAACAAACCCTTTGGGAGTAAATCGAATATTTTTTGCCCGTATGCGGGTATGAAAACTAATGGCTTGGGTGGTTGGGGGCTTAGTGAACCCAACCCATTGCTGCCGGGTGCTGATCGTAACAGGGCTATATCTTTCCGTACCCGCTATAGCGGGATTCATCTGGAACTTATTGATAAGGTATTGATCAGCCAGAGGATTGATCTGAGCAATACTGAATATGGGAATTAACAGAACGAGCAACAATAACCAGTACTTATTGCCAGGCACACCGTACTTTTCAGGATTGATAGTTGACGAATGCTTTTTCATAATCGGTTTATTGTTGTCGGCAGTTATCTGATTACAGTCAGACTCCCTGGTATAGCCTCGGTAAAATCATCCAATTTAATCAGAAAATAATAGGTTCCCATAGAAACATAATCTCCGTTATATTTACCATCCCATGGATCAGGATATCCCCGGGCTGATTCGAAGACCAATTTCCCAAATCGGTCGAAGATCTGTACGATAACATCCGGGTTATCCTGCAGGGCATCAATTTTCCATAAATCGTTGTACCCGTCGTCATTGGGGGTGAATGCGTTTGGGATCACAAAACTTCCATGCCCCATGTCAAGGGTGATAGTGCTTATAAGCCTGCAAGAGCTTGAATCTGTTACGGCAACAGAGTAGTCTCCCAGCGGAAGATTGATCCTTCTGGTACCAGTATAAAAATTAGACCACAAAATAGCATAAGGCTGATTTCCTCCGCTGATATTAAGCAGGATCTGGCCATCGTCGCATTGATCACAGCTGGGTGAGGTGAGTTTATAATCCACCACTATTTCTGTGGGCTCGGAAAAAATTACAGGCTCATCGTATATAGCGGTGCAAAAAGAATCTTCCCTCACAATCACTCTGTATTCCTGCCCGGGGGCAAGGTTATTGAAGATCCCCTGGTTGCTGAAGTAGCTTAAACCATCATCAATAGAATATTCGTAACTCAGTCCTTCTCCATGTTTAAAGACCACTATTTGCCCGTTATTGGCCCCATAACAGGTAACATCTCTAACATTGAGGGAATCGATGAAAAGGTTTAGAGGATGGTGCTCTTCTGGTTCGGTTAGTATTACGGGATCCGGATAAAAGGTGGAGCAAGCAGAATCCTCCATTATCTTAATGAGATAATTTTCCCCTGGGCCCAGGGCTTCAAAAAGGCCAGCATTTTCAATATAATTCTGTCCGTTGTCCAGAGAATACTGGTAATTGGTTCCCTCCCCTCTCACGAAGATACGTATCTGGCCATTGTTGGCACCAAAGCAGGTTATGTCCTTGATTTGCAGCGAATCTACCCGTAGTGAATCAGGGTTATTTACCTGTATGGCGGCCTGATCAGAGTTGGAACAACCCTCTCGGCTGACTGTTACCTCATAAATATCTGATTTATTAATTAATAGAGTCCTTGTAGTATCACCGTTATTCCATATGTATGATTCAGCATCTCCTGCATCAAGTTCGATCGGGGAGTCCATGCAAACTGTCCTGTCGGGCCCGAGATCTACTTCCGGAAGGGGAACAAAAGTGAGGTTAATAGTATCAGAGGCTAAACAACCCTTGTTATCCTGGGTGGTCAGCACAAGATTATCATAACTATCCTCCATGGTAACAATACGTTCGCTGGTGCCGTTACTCCAGGTCCATGAAACAAAACGCTCTCCTCCATCGAGATCGAGGGGTGATCCCTCGCATATGGACCGGTCTCTGCCCAATTGCGGCGGATCATATTGATAAACATGTATAGTGATTTCCTGGAATGCCTTACACTCATTATTTCCCGCATCGATGCTGTATCCCTTAACGATATAGGTAGTTTCCTCCATTGGAGCAACAGTTATGGAAGGGCCTTCAGATTCAATAGGCTCCAGCCAGATAAAATTTGAAGCTCCAGAGGCGGTTAGCACAATTTCCTGACCCGGACAAAGGGTATCAGTCACAGAAGATGTGATAATTACAGGCGGTGCATCCTTTTCGGAAATGGTAATTTTTTTATTAAGCAGGCAACCTGTTTCCCGTGAAATAATATCTACTTCATAAACACCGCCTGCCATTTGGCTAAGGCTGTTACCTGTACTGTCGGGATAATCCAACCAGGTAAAGATTAGGGTGGAGGGGTCTTCGAGTGTTATTATCCTTATACTGCCATTATCAAATCCGCATGCTGCCTGGCCAATTTCTATTGATTGGATATGAGGCAGAGGCTTACTAACCACACGGGTTGTATCAACGTTGGTGCAGCCATTGTTATGTGTTACGGAAACCGAGTATACTCCTTCCCTGTTTATCGTTCTGAATCGCTCAAGAAGATTCACATTATCACTCCAATGATAAAATGCACCATCCCCCGCATCCAGCTCCAGGCTGGATCCTGCACAGAGGCTGGTAGTGTCGGGGAAATTGAGTTCAGGGAGGGGATGAATAACAATCATTTGTGTCTGTGAGAGAGGCCCCCCGTTCTGTTCCATGTCCAGTCTGACGTTATAATTGCCGGGATTTTCAAAGACGAAGATCCCTTCCATGGTTGAAGTATTGGTTTTGGCTGTCCCTATATTATTACCATCCTCATCCATGATGGTCCACACAGGGGGCGAGCCCAGCCCAAAGAGTGTTGAGAGGTAGAATAGTGTAGTGTCGTTTACACAGGAATTTTCATAATAAAACTCGGCTGCCTTGAAAAAATCAGGAAGGAAAGTGGGCAGTCCATAATATCCACGGCCGCCTTTTCCGATGATGTTGTCGATCAGGCTGGCTCCCTGGTATTGGAAATTACATTTATTCTGTGTAGGTGAGTTGACAACACCGAGGAATTGCTTATTCGAAAATGTAATATAGATTTTTCCATTAAAGGCCAGCTGCAGGGCGCCGCAGAGGACATTAGGAGGACTTTTATAAATTACTTCCAGTGAGCTCCTGATGTTCGTTTGGGTAGTCTCACTAAGATCCCATCGGTACAGCATTCCTCCTTCACGGGTTGATCCGTATAAATAGTTGCTTGTTGGAGAAAACTCAACGCCATAGGCTGCATGCAATGGCTCGTTGATCTGGCCCTCATCTCCTGCCGGCAGGTTTGCCAGGAAGGTTATATCACCGGATATATTATCAAAACGAAAAACCTCGAAGAGCTTAAGGCTTTCTATAGCCACTGCCAGAAAATCTCCTTTCGGTGATGCCTTTAGATAGCCCACAGCACCACGGTTAACCATATCATTGGGAGTGATGTTTTCATGTTTTATGCCAACAAGCTGTGAGGATGAGAAGCTAACCCCCATCTTTGTCAGCTTGTAAACAAAAAACCTGTTGTTATCAGCCCCCCATCCGTGCGCAATTATCCAGTAATCTTCCTTATTGTCGTGAAGAACAGCTGTTATTTTTTCGGTAAACAGCCTTGTTCCATTTGCTGTAAGGTCCTTATTTTTATCCACCACTAAGCCCAGTCTACCGCTGCGCGACATATCTACCACGCTGTAATGAAGGCCATGGCCGGGATTTTGGACATCCCCAACCTCATCCACTGTAAAAACATAATAAACCGAATTTGATCCCGGCTTTGGAACCACCATTGACGACTGAGTGGAGGATGCATTACCAAAAAGGCCGGTTCCGTTATCCATTACCTGGTGTAGCTTATTCCAGATAGTGGTGCCGTCGGTATACAGAAGGAGGTTACCATCTTTATCGGAAATGGTGGCTACCCCTTCCCTGGTATTAAGTTTCCCATCCGTCAACGGTTTGGGGTAATGACTGGTAAAATCCAGACCTGCTCCGTATCCGAAGTACCAGATCGCTCCCTCTTTCTGTGCTTGTAAAGGTGAGATGCATAGGAGTAATCCTGAGAACAGGATAATGTACCTTACAAAAATTTTCATTTTGGCACAAAAATAGGGAAAAAGCAATAGGTTAGCCATCCCTATTGCTTTTTCCTTAAATTTGTTACCTGAAAAAGATTCAAATATGAAAAGGTTTTTGATCCTGGGCATAATATACATACTTGGAGTAGCTGGTTTTGGGCAGGCAGATTTTAAGCCCTACCCGGTTCCTGAGAAGTATCGTATGAAGGGGGGGCAAAGCCTGCCGGTGAGGGTGAATAATGCTGAATTAAAATTTTTTCCGCCTATTTTCAACCAATATGGCTGGAGCTGCAACCAGGCGAGTTCTATAGGTTATGTAATGACCTATGAGATGAACCGGCTCAGGGATCTCGATGCGGAAGAGTTTGAGAACCAGTACCCACCACTTTACGTATTTAATTTTCTTAACGGGGCCAGCAGCGCCCATGGTGTTAGCTATTTCGACAGCTGGGAAATAATAAAGGCAGCTGGTAATCCAACCATGGTTGATTACCCGCATTGGGCTGAAACAGGCATCTGGATGTCGGGTTATGAGAAATATTACCATGCCATGCAGAACAGGATTATTGAGAATTATTCCCTGTATGTTGGTAACCCCGAGGGACTGAACATTCTCAAGCATTTTTTGATCGACAGGCTGGAGGATGAGGAGCATGGCGGACTGGCTAATGTTCAGATAGCATCCGGGGGTATGCAGTTTCGTTATACTAAACAAGATTCCAAAGATCCCGGAGCTCCTGTACTGATTGGTTTTGGAAGTGTGGTAGGACATGCACTTACAATTGTTGGATATGATGAAGAGATTGGTGCTGATGTTAATGGCGACGGTCGGATAACCAATGATGAAGACATCAATAACGATGGGATAATCGACATGCGCGACTGGGAAATGGGGGCATTAATTATAGCCAATACCTGGGGCGAGGGTTGGGGACGAAAGGGATTTGCCTATTGCCTATACCGGGTTCTTGCCAGTGAGGGGCATTCAGGGGGAGTCTGGAATAAATCGGCTCACATGGTCAAGCCGGTGAAACAAATGAACCCCGTTGTTACAATGCGTGTGAAAATGACCCACACATCGCGTAATAAATTCAGACTTCTGGCGGGAGTGTCGACAGATCATAATGCTACAGAAGCTGAAAGGGTTATGGGCTTTCCTCATTTCAATTATCAAGGGGGAGATCTTCCCCTGGTAGGGGAGGATCCTGCCGATTCTACATATTTTGAGCTGGGCCTGGATATATCTTCTCTGGTGAGTGATATTGAGCCGGGACAACCAGTACGCTTTTTCCTCATGGTGGATGAAAGGGATCCATCCAATATAGGAGAAGGAGAGGTTATAGAATTCTCAGTGATTAACTATACCGGGGAGAGAAAAGAGACTATCAGCCCTGATATTAATGTTCCCATAAGGAATAATGCAACCACCGTCCTTTCCGTGGCAGCTGAGGTAGATTTCAATATAGTGGTGGTGAAGGATGAACCTACCAATTTTGTTAAGCCGGGTGAACTTTTTACCCGGCAGCTGGAAGCAGAAGGGGGCTCTCCTCCCTATCTGTGGGAGCTGGTTCAGGATTATGAGGAGGATCATTTTGAAAAGTCCTTCCCTGATGTTTCAGGCGTTGTTCTAAGCTCTGCCGGCGAAAGGAATCAGTTTACACGGATTAATCTTCCCTTCTCTTTCCCTTTTTATGGGGAGAAATTTGACGGATTGATTGTTGATGAAGACGGAGCCCTGCATTTCAACACCGAATATTATGAATACCCTTATTCTATCAATGGAAACCTGGTTTTCCAGATACGCAAAAGCATTATTCCCTTTGGGTGCGACCTGGAGCTGATCAATGATACGGATATGATCCGCTTTGAAAGCTCCAATGAAACGGCAAAAATTTTCTGGGAAGCAAGCGTGATCTTTGAGGAACAACAATATCATGTACAGGTAGGTGCCTATCTTTATCCCAGCGGCCGTATAGAATTCCACTATGGCTCTTTCACTAATCCTCCCGGAGAAATGTATAACTGGATGTCGGGCATTTCCAATGGTGATGGGCGATCCTATAAAATAGCCACCGTTTCGCAGCTGGGTATACTGTTTAATAATTACGGGGTAAGTTTTGAACCAAATCATTATCCCGGGGAAGTAAACCTTACCTCCAGTGGTTTTCTAAGCTGTAGGCCAACCGTTCCCGACCAGATCTGGAATGTTAATGTGCGGGTCAGGGATAAGAACAACCAGATTTCTATTGGAGCTGTACCTGTTTCAACCGTAAATTGGGAAGAAACAGAATTGCTGAGCCAGAGCTATCCTAATCCTTTCCGCGATGCAACCACCATCTCCTTCCTGGTACCCTCCAGGCAGCAAGTCGTGCTGAGGGTTTACGACACCTCAGGACGAATGATTAAAAATCTTGTTGACGAAGAGCTCGTGGCCGGCGAGTACAGGTACCAATGGAATGGCAGCGATTACAAAAACTCTGCCATGGATCCGGGGATGTATTTTTACCGCCTGGAAATAGGGGATAAGTGGGAGACGGGGAAGGTTGTTTTACTGAGGTAAAACACAAAACAAAAGGCAGAAGGCTTACTTCTGCCTTCTGCCTTTTGCCTTAGTCTGCGCCTTCTGCCCTATCTGATACATCACCGGGACTATAACCAGTGTTATTATGGTTGCAAATGCCAATCCAAATATTACCGTGCTGGCCAGGGGGCCCCAATACATTGCATTATCACCGCCAAAATAAAGATTGGGCTTTAAGCGGGTAAGCAGGGTTTCGAAATCGATATTCATCCCAATAGCCAGAGGCAAAAGGCCCAGGATGGTGGTTATGGCCGTTAATAAAACCGGGCGCAACCTGGTCTTACCGGCTTCAACAACACATTCCTCAGCTACTTCAATGGGAAGAAGGCCTTTTTCATCCAATCCAAGTTCTTCCCGTTTGCGGCGTTTAAGCAGGCCGATATAATCAACCAGAACAATAGCGTTATTCACCACCACACCCGCCAGGGCTATGATCCCTATCCCGGTCATTATAATCACAAAATCCATCTTGAATAAGGCTAATCCCCCCAACACTCCAATGATACTAAAGAACACGCTGGCCAGGATGATCAAAGGTTTTATGAATGAGTTA
The DNA here is from genome assembly GCA_964465145.1 of uncultured Porphyromonadaceae bacterium. GTDB lineage: Bacteria > Bacteroidota > Bacteroidia > Bacteroidales > UBA12481 > JAUVKA01. The sequence goes on from CAYXJR010000039.1 coordinate 10,972, forward strand.
AACTGTGTCACCAGGATAATCATCATCAGGGACATTACCAGCAACAGTGCCTGTAACATAAAGATCGAAGTGCTTTCTGTCTCTTCTGCTTCGCCGGTAAACTGATATGAATAACCATCAGGTATTTGCACATCTTTCAGCAACTGCTTGAGCTGACTGTTAACCCTGGCAGAAGTATAACCTGCCAGCAAGCCGGAATAAACAGTCACAACCCTCTCCATATCTATCCTGTTCACAGAGCCATAAGTCGACCCGAACTTAAAATCTGCCACAGCAGAAATGGGCACCTGTGATAGCATTCCTGTGGCCTGATTCAGGTAGGTGATCTTTTGGTTCATCAGGGTGCTGATATCATTACGGTATTTCTCAGCAAGACGAATTTGTATTGGATATTCCTCTTCTCCAACTTTGAAATCAGAAACATCCTTGCCGAAAAGAGCAGTCCGGAGGGTAGAGGCAATAACCATTGTTGATAAGCCGTAGCGCTGGGCTTTATCCCGGTTAATTTCAACCAGCAGCTCAGGTTTACCCAATTCGATATCGGTTTTTAATCCCTCGATTCCCTGAATGGGAGAGTTTTCAATTTTGCGAATGATCTCATCTGCCAATCCCATTAAAACATCGAAGTCTTTTCCTGCGATTTCAATATTTACAGGGTTACCTGTGGGAGGGCCATGCTTTTCTACTTCAATAAAAATATCTACTCCAGGATTTTTATCTATCAAGCCTTCCGACAACCTTTTTAGAATAGCCTCTGTACTGATCCCCTGACGATCGATAAAATCAACAAAATTAAGCTGGGTCATAGCTTTGTGGGGTGTTTCTCCAGTACCGAATTCATTTATCCTGCGGGCTCCATTCCCCACCGTGGTAAGCAGGGATTCCACAATATTCATGTCCTCTCCGATCAGTTCTACTATTCGGGTTTCAATAATATTGGCTACCGAGTCGGTAATAGCAATATCAGTGCCCAGCGGCAATTCAGAATGCACAACAACTACACCTGGATCACTCTCCGGGAATAGTAGTACATTTCCACTTCTCATGCCAAAAAAGCCCATAGTTATTAAGAACAACAGGAACATCCCAACTATAAACCAGGCGGGGTTTTTCCCCTTCAGACTGAAGCGGATGAATCTTAAGTAAAGGTTTTCTAATCTGCTGAGAAAAATATTTTGAAACCAAACAGCCATTTGCTTCATAAATAGCTGATGAGCAAATGAGAGTATGGCGAGAAAGGCCAGAATATTTGCCAGCCATACAATTTTCATGACATATAAAAAGATTGCCGCAACGGCCATGACGGCTGCGATTATAAGAATCCGTCTTCTGGGGGCAGTTTTTTTATTATCTATATCCCTGTCGAGGGAGTCGGCGAAAACAGGAATGATCACCAAAGCTACCAGCAGTGAAGATGAAAGAACCACGATCAGGGTGATGGGCATGTATTTCATAAACTCACCCATCATACCACTCCAGAACATCAGTGGGAAGAAAGCAGCCAGGGTAGTCAGGGTTGAAGAGATTACCGGCATGGCTATCTCTCCTACACCCAAACGGGCAGCCTCGAACTTTCCATATCCCCTTTCTCTGAACCGCGTGATATTTTCCACTACCACAATACCATTATCCACCAGCATACCCAAGGCAAGGATCAGGGAGAAAAGAACAATCATGTTAATCTGGGCATGCTGAATATTCAAAATCACAAAGGTGATGAATATCGACAGAGGGATGGCCAGGCCAACGTAAATGGCATTTCTCAAGCCCAGGAAGAAAAACAGTATGGTAATAACCAGCAGAACCCCCAGGATAATACTATTCTCCAGGTTGGTGAGCTGGGCTTTGGTCTTTTCAGATTGATCAAAGGTGTAATTTACATCCAGATCAGATGGTATAAGCTCATTATCACGAAATTCTGTAATGATTCTCTGAACCGCCTGAGTGGCCGTGATCACGTTTTCACCATCCTTCTTTATGATTTGAAGTGTCACCACAGGGTCGCCATTCAAACGGGCATAGCTCTTTTTATCTTCAAATCCGTCAATCACCTCCGCGATGTCTTTCAGATATACAGTTTTAGCGGGATCCTGTTTGATAATAATATTTTTGATGTCGTTTATGGTTTTAAATTCACCAACCGTACGAACAGAACGACGTGTTCCTCCAATCTTAAGTTCCCCTCCGGCCATGGTGACATTTTCCATCATCAGGGCATTCTCTATTGATTGAAAACCTAATCCTAAGGACTCCATCCTCAGCAGGTCAATGTCAATACGAATCACCCTTTCGTCTACCCCGCTGATATTAACCCGGGCGATCTCATAAACCCTTTCAAACTCTTGCTGCAGGTATTCTGCATAGTCTTTGAGCTGTACCATGGAGTAGTCGCCCGATAGGTTAACATTTAATATTGGGAAGGATGAAAAATCAAGATCCATAACACTTGGATCGGCCAGGAGGTCGTCGGGTAATTCCGACATGGCCTTATCGATAGCATCTTTCACTTCCACCATTGCTTCTTTGATATCGACATTAGTCTGGAATTCCACGAAGATCATGGAGAAGTCCTGCAGAGAATTGGACCTCAGCTTATTGATTCCCTGAACTGTTTGGAGTTCATTTTCCAGAGGACGTGAAATAAGATTCTCAATATCTTCGGGTGAGTTTCCAGGATATATGGTTTGCACATATACTGTGGGGAAGTTAATCTCAGGAAACAATTCTTTAGGCATTGTAAGATAGGAGATGACCCCGAAAATCAACAACACAAATACCCCCAGGTAAACCGTGTTTTTATTTTTAAGGGCCAGGGTCGTTAGCTTAAACTCCCTTTGCCCTTTTTTAATTTCTTTATTTTCTGTGTTCTTCATCATTTCACTTTCTCTTATTCAGCTTCTCCATTTCAGATACTCAATTTCAAATTATCCTCTTACTGCTGTGTAATGCTCAATTTGCTGCCATCTTTGATCTGGTTATATCCTTTCACGATCAACCAATCACCCCCTTTCAAGCCCTCTTCCACAACCGTATTACGTCCATCAGAACGCCCGGGCTGGATATAGGTCTTTATAGAGAAATATTCACTGTCATGGGGCCTGGCTACATAAACAAAGAATCCCTTCATGTCCTGACGTACGTTGAGGGTGGGTACAATGATAACCCCTTCGGCAGAGTAATCCCTGAGCTTAAGAGTGGCCAGCATATTGGGTTTGATCTGCTCATCCTGGTTTTTCATGTTTAGGCGCAGGCTGAATGTTCGGCTGAGGGGATCGATGGTGTTGCCGGTGTTGATTATAGGAGCCGACCTGGTCAATCCGGGCAGGTCGGGAAATTCGATCAAGGCAGTATCTCCCTTGTGAATGGAATTGATATATGCCTCCGACAATTCGGTGTTAATAAACAAATTCTCAAGGTTAATTAGTTGAAGGAGTTGGCGTCCGGGAGTTGCCATCTCTCCGGTTTTTTGAAATATTTCCTCAATATATCCGGAGAAAGGGGCGTAAATTTTGCCCATTTTCAATTGCGACTCCAGTGTTTCCCTTGTTTTGAGCATAGATTCGTAGCGGTTTTTGGCCTCCAGATACTGCATTTCTGATCCTACCCCCTGCTTCCATAAATCTTCCTGTTTCTTAAAAAGAGTTTTAGTAAGATCCAGTCCCGTCTCCAACTCCTCCAATCCTTTACGCATGATCTCCGAATCAATACTCACTAAAAGCTGCCCCTCTTTTACTTTCTGTCCTTTCGTCACATGAATGGCCTGTATGCGTCCATTCATTTCCGGGCTAACAATTGCGTCCCTGGCAGCTTCCACGGATGCGCTGGTGGTAATGTAGGAAGAAAAATCCCCCGCTATCAGAGCATTAATCACAACCGGGATTCCTTTATCTGTACCAGCCGATTCCATGCCGGCCAGCTGGATTTCCAATTCCTCCAGCTGCTGGTTCAAATCTGCGATTTCCCCCCGGGTCCTGGTAATTTCCGTGTTGAGCTGTTCAACTGTTTTTTCTCCTGAGCAGGACGCCAGGACAGCGATGAGAATGAGTACTATTATTTTGTTCATGATGATAGATTTCTAAAGTTTACTATATGCTTTATCCAGTTCAAGTTTCTTGTTTAGCATGTCGAGGGTGGCCCCAAGAAAGGTGCCCTGCGATTCTAATAATTGATTATATGATTGATTCAAATCGGTGCTTGAGGAAGTTCCGTTTTTATATTTGATTTGTTCTTTATCGTAAATACGCGATGCAAGGCTAAAGCTGTTCTTCTTGTTTTTATATGTCTCCACGGCGATCTCCAGGTTGTTCCTGGCGGTGGCAGCCCCCATTACCAGGCTTTCGTTTATTTGTAAGCGGCTGTTTTTAATTTTTTCCAGCTCCAGGCTTGCCTGCTGTACCTTGTAGAGCCTGTTTCCCGAACTGAAGATAGGGATGGCGAATTGTACCCCGATAAGTGTTGTTGGGAACCATTTTTCGTTGAAATCAAAAAAATTGAATTCATTACGCTGGGCATTTCCCTGGGCACTCAGGAAGGCTGATACTGTTGGAAGATAGGCCATCCTGGCCAGTTTAACCTGATATTCCGAAAGGCTCTCCTGGTCTTCCATCAGCTTAAAAGTCACATGATCTTCAAGCTTGAAAGCTTCATCCATGCTTATCCGGGGATCGATGGCCAGTAATAGCAGATCGAGATTATCTGTTAACTGGATCTCATCACTTATTGACATGCCAAGGTTGAATTTCATCAGGCTTAGAGCGTTCTTTAACTGGTTGTCGGCATTTAACACACTGGTTTTCAGGTCAGAAAGCAGCAATGCCAGCTTATCAACATCCGTATCCTGCATGAATCCCTGTTTGTACATCGCCTGAGTATCCCCGAGCAATTTCTCCATGGTGCTGATAGTTTTTGCCATCAGCTCCTTATTTTTTTGCGAAACCAATACCAGGTAATAGGAATTTGCTATGGCTTGCTTCACATCCTGCTCCACCTGTTCAAGCTGATGTTTCGACAATTTGACATACTCTTTTGCTGCTTGCAGGCCAACGATATACGATCCGCTGTATACCAGCTGGCTTAGCTGCATCTGTGCACTGGCATTGTGTTTGGTTCCGAATTGCACTTCCAGATAAGTCCCTGGTTCACCTCCGAAAAATTCGGCGGGGATCAGCTGGGTGGCCAGGCTAAGGAAGTTGTTGTAACTAATAGATCCATCGACCTGCGGAAGCCCGGTGGCCAGGTTTTCCTTAACTTTTTTTGCTGCCAGGGCCACATCGATGATGGCGTTACGAGCCTGGTAATTATTCCTTATCGCATACTCCTGGGCCTCCTTCAGTGAAAAATATTTCACCTGGGCACCGGCAATGGGTGCTGGTAAAACCATTATCCCAATTAAGAGGATAAGAGCCTGTATTTTCAATCTCATATTATTAATCATTAAAGTTTTTCACTTAATACTTTCAATCCTTTTACACTGGCAATCCCGTGAAGATGATAGTGAAAGATCTCCTTCATTACTCTGTCGGAGCTGAGCTCGTTGATAGTGAAGGAATCTGATGTGTATTTATATTCCAGGCGGGCCATGTGAATTTTTGAAATGATGTCCACATCCATATTCTGTCGGTATAATCCCTCTTTTTGCCCTTTGATCAGGTTCTCCCGGATAGCATTATACATACGCATACGGGAATCCTGCATTAGTTTTGTATGGATTTCGGGATAGTATTTTTTAAGGTCATAATCGATCGTGGGATTCTGCTCCTTCATCATCACATTCATGTAATGGTTAACCGCCAGGAGCTCATCAATAGCATTATGTTTTTGTGCCACGATTTCATATAGAGCTTCTCTGTGGTGTAATGCATTCATTATCATCACTTTCTCCACCAATTCGGATTTATCTCTCACGTATTGATAGAGGGTCTTTTTTGAAATACCCAGCTCCCTGGCCACATCATCCATCGTCACGCTTTTTATGCCGAACCTGTTGTAAAGACCAAAAACGCGGGAAAAAAGAGTTTTTAGTTTTTTATCCATTCGAATAATTTTTTTCAAAACTAAACATAAAACCCCCAGAAACAAAAAAAGTTTATAATGTTTCCGCCTCCCGCAACAGGAGTTTACC
>CAYXJR010000039.1:17192-36528 GCA_964465145.1 uncultured Porphyromonadaceae bacterium
CCTGCGAAGGCAGGGGCAACCTGCAACAGGAGTTTACCCCTGCGAAGGCAGGGGCCTCCCGCAACAGGAGTTTACCCCTGCGAAGGCAGGGGCAACCTGCAACAGGAGTTTACCCCTGCGAAGGCAGGGGCATCCCGCTTTTGTCCCTGAATTCCGTTTTTTCTCGTTTCTTTATAGTATAAAAATCGTAATGCCATGAAAAGTCTTTTAGCTGGTTTATTTATTTTGATCTTTACCTCTTCTGCTATAGGGCAGGTCACTATATGGACTATTGGAACGGCTCGCACCGTGCCGAAGGGAAGTGCCGAGTTCGGTATCCTCCATCCCCTGCAGATAGGACTGACAGAGACACTTGAATTATCGGTGCAGCCATTGCTGGGCCTGAGTTTTGCTCCAAATGTATCTGTTAAAAAACTATGGTGGTCAGGCAACATAATGATCGCTACGCAGCACAGGTATAATATGCCCACACTTTTATTACGGAAAATGGGCGAGATGGAACGCTTTTCTTATATCCCCGATACATCAAAGATCCCCTTCATATTTTCTATTGGGAATGATATTCTGATAACTACAGCTGTGGGGACGGAGACTATTTTTTCATGGAAGGTGGGGGCTGATTTTGCCCTTAAAACCGGAGAAAACAGCCTGCCGGAAATTTATCAGCCCTTCCTTTTCCCACGGACGGCCATTTTTCATAATAAATTTGTCTGGAACCTGGGAGCCGACCTGGATGGTAATATTTATAAGAATTTCAATTACTCAGCTGATATTGATTTCTATTTCATTGGTCTTAAGGTAGATAACTGGGCCCTGGAGCATAAGGTGTATTTTATCTATAACCATAGCATTAAATTTGCCGCTTTGGTTGGGTATAAGATGAGTTACGGCTCCTATCCTACAGGCAACCGATTCTATATTATACCTGTTGTCGACCTGATATTCAAGATCAATACTGAGCCGCCGAAGCCGGTGCCGGGGCTGTGGAGGAAACAGTAGGTAGCGAGCTTGCGGAGCAACAAGGGAGCATTACCCTTTCAGCAAGCCTTCCGCAACCGTCAAATCTTCCGCCCCGGTAATCTTGATATTGCTGGCCTGGCCTTCGACCAGGTTGATTTTGTAACCTGATTTTTCAAATACAGATGCATCGTCGGTGAAGGATGATTTTTCTTTTTGCCGGTAGGCTGCTTTGATAAGAAGGGTGTGAAATACTTGTGGGGTCTGGATCATGCGTATGCTGTTGCGGTCGATGATTACGCTGGTATCCTTTTTTTCTATGCGGATAGAGTCGGCAGGGAGGGTATATGGAACAGCATTATCTTTTTTTTCCGCCGCCGCAAACAGTCGGGCTATGGTGGAAGGCTTTATTAATGGCCTCACGCCATCGTGTATAGCCACTATCCCCTCATCAGGAAGAACAGCCAGTCCGTTTACAACTGATTGAAAGCGGGTGGCTCCTCCTGTAACTACTTGGTGATCAATATTAAACTGGTGTATTTCCTGCAAGTTCTGCCATTCCTGCAGTTGATCTTCGGGAAGGACCAGGATGATGGAGATCACGGGATCGAACTGGTGAAAAGCTTCAATGGAATGCATCAGAACAGGCTTGCCGCCCAGCAAGAGAAACTGTTTGGGCGTATCGGAGCCCATCCGGCTTCCCTTGCCTGCAGCAACGATTATGACCCTATTTTTCGACATAATATGCGTCTCTTTGATGGTAATAATATGCGTCTCCAATGGCAATAATAATCGTAATGAATTTTTTCATTTTTGAAGAAATTTTTTTTGAGGGCGTAAATTAGGGAAATTTATTCAAGATTCAAGATCCAGCTTTCCTCCATCTCCCAGTTGGCTTTCAGGGTGATCTCCTTGTCATAAAGAAGGATAGGTTCAGGTTGGATCTTTTTCAGATATCTCCCAGTATCCCATTTGCCATTTTGGTTTTTATCCAGGATCAATTTGAATTTATACTTCCCGGGCTTAAGAAAAGGGAAGCGTTCTTTTGCTGACCCCGTGACCTCTCGTTCTACCAATGGATTATTCTTGCTGTCGAGTAACTGCAGAATTGCAGGCTGCTTAAGATTTTCCAGGTTCATAACAATAATTCCATATTTGTCCTCTGTGTTAATCTTGAAATCCAGCTTAAGGCTGTCGTTGGTATCACCAAAATACCCCATAAAGGCCCCCGGAAGGATTCGGAGAGAATAAGTGGAATCTTGCAGGAAGGCTTTTTCTATAGCCACCTTCTGGTTAACACCTGAGATATTATTTATTCCGGATATCTGTGTTGTGATTTTAACCGGGATAATGGAAAATGATTCCGGGATCTCCAGGCTGTCGCGTGTACGGTAAAGGCTGATCAGGCTGGTGTCCAGACTTTTGAACGGAAGCCCCGTTGATAAATACATAGGTGTACCCAGCTCCATGGTCCGGCCTGTATTGCTTTTCAGGCTCATCGGATTTGTTTCCTCTGGTTTTGCCGCTGATTTCTTAAAAGAAAAGCGCAGGGTATCAATCACCCATTCCCTTTGTTCAAGGGAATCGTACCCCCAATACCCGGGGGTGAATAACAGGCTGTCTCTTCCCGCCAGCAGGCCGTCGGTTATCCAGCAAATAATAGTATCTCTTGTTGCCGGCCATTGCACCAGGAAGCCATCTGGTATGCTGTCGGCATACAGGAGTTTCATATCCAGAGAATCCAGGGCCTGGTTAAAAATCATCTGAACCTTATCCGCTCTTATCCTCTCTGTTCCTTTGATATACTGTTTAGGCGGCGATTCCTTGAAAAGGTAGAGGAGGAGGGAGTCCGGGTTGCGGGTTGCCCCTGCCTTCGCAGGGGTAAACTCCTGTTGCGGGATGCTGGTTGAGTCCGGGATGCGGGAAGCCCCTGCCTTCGCAGGGGTAAACTCCTGTTGCGGGATGCGGGTTGAGTCCGGGATGCTGGTTGAGTCCGGGATGCTGGATGCTGGATGCGGGATGAGGGTTGAATCAATAAAAGCAATACTCTCAGTGGGCTGATCAAAAAGGTAGTTGTTATTTCCATCGAGAAGGGCAAAAACCTTAAAGTCACCCACGGCGAGGTTTTTCAGATGGAAAGCCCCTTCCTCATTGGTTCGGGCCAGGTACAGTGGAAGTTCATAAAGAGGAAGGCTGTCCTGGTTACCGGCATACAGCATTACCACCACCCCTTTAACTGCCTGTCCGGTAAAGGCATCCTTAACCCTTCCCTCTATCTCAAGTGAATCGATTTCATTTCCCGTACTGAATATCACCATAAAATTCTCGATGGGATTTCCTTCATGGAGATCAACAAGGGCATCTCCGAAATTCAGGGTGTAGGTGCGGTCGGGCAGCAAGGGTGAAATGAAATGGATGAGCAATTTTTTTCTTTTGATCTTGATCTCAGGTTTCTCCTCCATAGGTGGTGAAACCAGGAGTTTTTGGTTTAGCTCTTTCAGCTCAAAGTACTCATCGAAAACGAACTCATAATCCCGACCGTCGAAATTGGCGCTAAAATTTTCTGGTGTGCTCTCCAGGATAGCAGGAGGGATTGTATCTTTTTCACCTCCTACCAGGCTGCCGCCCCCCTGCTGGGCGCAGCCGGCAAAGATCAACATGATGATTAAAAGAAATAAAAAGATCTTAGAAATATTATATACCGTTCTCATTTCGTTTCAAATTTAATACAATTGGAATTGAATGCTTGAATTATGAGGGAAATTACCTTATTTTGTAACAACATAAAGAGGTATTAAAGGGGAGAGCAAAATGACAACAGAACAACAGGAGTATGATTTAATGCAGGGCAACGCCGCTTCGGCTAAGAACAGCCGGCAGCGCCGGATGAATATTATTTTCACAATCGTTTTCGCTGTTCTCGCCATTGCCATAGGCTTTCTTCTATATACCCTATTAACAGAACGCAAAGATGCGGATGAAATGCGTATAGCCCTGGAAATCCAGAAGGAAAATCTAACTAATGAATTGAATGAGTTATATATGCAGTATGATAGCCTGGAAACCGAGAACGACAGCATGAATGTGAAGATAGATGAAGAGCAGCAAAAAATCCGCAATCTGCTGGCAATAAGGGAGTCCAATGCAAAGAAGATACAGTTGTACGACAAGGAGCTGAAAACCCTCCGGGGGGTACTGAAATCCTTTATTTTCCAGGTAGATTCACTTAACCAGGCCAACCTGCAGCTGAGGGCAGAAAACCAACAGGTAAGGAATCAGATACGCGAGGCCACCAGTGTGAACAAGCAGCTGGAAGACAACTTGAAAAAAGAGCAGGACAAGGTGGAGACGGCCTCTGTGGTGAAAGTCAGCAATATAATAGCCGAACCCATATCCGATAATGGATCCCTGGCCAGAAGGATCAAAAGAACCGATAAGATCCGGGTATGTTTTACCGTTAATGAAAATGCCATTGCCAAACAGGGGCCTAGGAAAATCTACCTGAGGATTGGTAACCCCTCCGACAGGGTAATGGTAAAAAACACCGGTGATGAATTCTCCTTCGAAGGAAAATCACTGGCTTATTCCGCCTTTCGTGAGATTGAATACGACGGGGCTGACCTGCCTGTTTGTATTTATTATGAAGCCAAGAGTGAAGAGATTACCGAAGGCACCTATTATGTTGATCTGTATATAGATGGGGAAAATGTGGGGACGACGAGCTTTTCATTGAAATAATATTGCCATATATCGTAGGGACGCATATTTGCGTCCGTTTTGCGGGGTATTCACATATCAACGTCCCCCGTCCCCGGTCCCCAGTCCCCGGTCCCCCGTCCCCGGTCCCTACGTCCTTTTTTCCTACAGCTTCTTCAAATACTTCCTCTGAAACAGCAATATCCAAGCCACGCCTATAGTGATTGCGCTGTCGGCAACATTGAATACCGGGCGGAAAAAGATGAAGGGATCGCCGCCTTTCCAGGGGATCCAATCGGGGTAGGAGCCGGTGACTACCGGGAAATAGAACATATCCACAACCCGTCCCTGGAGAAATCCGGCATAGCCTCCTTCATGGGGAAAAAGAGCAGCTACTCCTGAACCATTTACAATAGGATTTGCATAACCCGACTCACTAAAAATCAAACCGTAAAAGGCAGAGTCGAAAATATTCCCGGCCGCACCTGCTGTAATGAGGCCCAGAGCCAGAATGAACCCTGTGGGTGCCCCTTTTTTTATCAGATGGAAAATATACCATGTAAGTCCCCCGATGGCCAGAACCCTGAAAAGGCTCAGAGCGAGCTTGCCGAAATTGCCGGCAAACTCAAAGCCGAAAGCCATACCGTTATTTTCTATGAAATGCAGGATAAACCAATTGCCGATCACAGGAATGCTTTCCCCCGTGTGCATATTGGTCTTGACAATAATTTTAACGGCCTGGTCGACCAGCAAAATCATGAATATCAGAAGAGAAACTTTGGATTTAGTCGACATGAATGATGTGAAATAATTTGAGTTGAATATTTAATAAGATAACAATATCCAACTCACATTCAACTTGATAAATGGGATTACTTCTGTAAATTTTTGGCCTCTATACTCAGCGTAGCATGAGGTACAGCCCTTAAGCGTGCCGGGGATATCAACTTACCTGTTTGACGGCAGATCCCGTAGGTTTTGTTTTCTATCCTCACCAGTGCAGCCTGAAGATGCTGAATGAATTGGGCCTGGCGCTGGGCCAGTTTTCCCACTTCCTCGCGCGACATAACCGTCGCTCCTTCTTCCAGTACTTTAAAGGTAGGAGAGGTATCCTGTATGTCATTTCCATCCTGGTTAGCCAGGGTTTTCATAAGCAGATCCAGGTCGTCTTTGGCTTTTTTTATTTTGAAAATGATGAGTTCTTTGAATTCAGCTAATTCAGCATCATTATATCTGGTTTTCTCAGTCATGATTTCCTAATTTTTTAAACAAGATAGTGCTTTTTTCGTTATATGTCCCTATGTCACTATTTTCCTGACCTGCATTAATGTTTTCACTCCTTCCTCCAGATCTACTTCCCGTGAGTCGGAGGGATCGAGGTCATCTACCAGTTGTACGGATACAGCGAGTGTTTGGGTTCCTATATGTTCTTTATAATTATTTAATGCCTCATTGAGGGCGTCATGTTTTTTTATTCTGATCTCAATTTTATCAGTTACCTCGAACCCGCTATCTTTTCTGAGATTTTGTATCCGGTTGATAAACTCCCTGGCTATACCTTCCTGTTTCAGCTCTTCGGTGATGGTGATGTCGAGGGCCACGGTAAGGCTTCCATCATTGGCCACCAGCCAGCCGGGAATGTCCTGGGAGAGGATTTCAACCTCTTCAAGATTCAAGATACAAGATACAAGATTCAAGGAGGGGTCAGGGGATAAGATTAAAGTTATTGTTCCTTCGCGTTCTATTACGGCGATATCTTCCTGGCTTAATTTTCCTATAGCGGTGCTGACGGCCTTCATGTTTTTGCCATGTTTGCTGCCGAGCAATTTGAAGTTTGGCCTGATCTTTTTCACCAGGATGCCTGCCTTATCGTCCTCCAGGAGTTCTATATCTTTCACGTTGATCTCCGAGCGGATTATTTCGGCTACGGCCTCGATCTGACGGGATGATTTATCGTTCAGCACGGGGATCATGATCCGTGCAAGGGGCTGCCTGACCTTGATATTTACCTTACGGCGAAGTCCCAGCACCATGGATGAGATGCTCTGTGCCAGTTGCATCCGCTCTTCCAGGTCGAGGTCAATGGCACTCTCGTCCCAGCCGGGGAAATCGGTAAGGTGTACCGATGAAGCCTGGTCTTTTCCTGTAGCCTCATTCAGGTCGAGGAAGAGGCGGTCCATATAGAAAGGGACGAAGGGGGCCGAGAGTTTGGATACAGTTTCCAGACAGGTATAAAGAGTTTGGTATGCTGATATCTTGTTGGAATCATATTCGCCTCCCCAGAACCGTCTGCGGCTAAGACGAACGAACCAGTTACTAAGATTTTCCAGTACGAAATCCTGTATAGCCCGTGCCGACTTTGTTGGGAAATAATCATCCATATAGCCATCAACATCCCTTACCAGGCTATTCAGCAGGGAGAGGATCCAACGATCCAGTTCAGGCCGTTCTTCCATAGGGATATCTGGTTCCTCATATGTGAAACCATCGATATTGGCATACAAACTGAAGAAGGAGTAGGTGTTGAAAAGAGTGCCAAAAAACTTTCTTTTAACCTCATCCACTCCGGAAATATCAAATTTCAGATTGTCCCATGGGGGGGCGTTGGTAACAGTGTACCAGCGGAGAGGATCCGAGCCGTGTTCATTAATCGTTTTATAAGGATCCACTGAGTTACCCAGACGTTTCGACATTTTATTTCCATCCTTGTCGAGCACCAGTCCGTTGGAAACCAGGTTTTTGAATGATACCGAATCGAAGAGCATCACTGAGATGGCATGGAGGGTAAAGAACCACCCCCGTGTTTGGTCGACCCCTTCTGCGATAAAATCTGCAGGGAAGAATTTTCCCAGGTCATCTTTATGCTCAAAGGGATAATGCAATTGTGCAAAAGGCATGGCTCCGGAATCGAACCACACATCAATGAGGTCCGGTTCGCGGGTCATCTTCTGCCCGCCGTCTGATACTAAATAAATCTCATCCACCCAGGGCCTGTGCAGGTCGAAAAGACTATAATTCTCATCGCTGTTATTCCCTGCCTCAAAATCCTTCAATGGGTTGGAGCTCATAAATCCGGCTGAGACAGCTTTTTCTATCTCGGCCTTCAGCTCGGCCACCGAGCCAATACATTTCAGTTCTTTCCCGTCCTCCGTGAGCCATATGGGCAGGGGTGTACCCCAGAAACGGGAACGCGAGAGGTTCCAGTCGACCAGGTTCTCCAGCCAGTTACCGAACCGGCCTGTACCTGTTGACTCAGGCTTCCAGTTAATAGTCTTGTTCTTCTCTATCAGCTGTTCCTTGTATGCCGTGGTTTTGATAAACCAGGAATCCATGGGATAATACAATACAGGCTTGTCGGTCCGCCAGCAGTGCGGGTAGTTATGGACGTATTTTTCTATCTTGAATGCCTTCCCCTGCATTTTCAGCTGAACGGCAATTTCCACATCAATAGTTTCCTGATCCTCTGTTGCAGCGGGGTCGTATTCATTCTTTACATACCGTCCGGCAAACTCCCCGTAAGAATCTTTGTTAACGTATTTATTCACAAACTCATCCTGCAATTGATCCAAGGGGAAAAAGCGTCCTTTGCGATCAACCATTGCCTGTATTTTTTCCTCCTTGTCGACCAGTATAAGAGGTGCGATACCATTTATCCTGGCCACCCGGTCGTCATCTGATCCGAAGGTAGGGGCTATATGAACGATCCCCGTTCCATCTTCGGTGGTAACAAAATCCCCTGTGACAACACGAAAAGCATCGCCGCGGGGCTGCACCCAATTGATCAGCTGCTCGTAGCGTATCCCTTCCAGCTCGGCCCCGGTGTATTCGGCGATTATCCGGTATGGATGATGTTTTTGGGAATGATCGTATGCCGGTAGAGACAGATTGCTATCTGTCTCTACAACAAGCATTTCAGGATCAAAATAGGATGATACCAGGTCTTTGGCGAGGATCACATTGATCAGGTCGCCCGAGTAGGGATTGTATGTCTTCACCATCACGTAGCTGATGTTCGGACCAACACAGAGGGCCGTATTCGACGGCAGTGTCCATGGGGTGGTAGTCCAGGCGAGGAAGAACGTATCCCTGTGTGTCCCTGCCGGTAGCGTACCCCCCTGTGTCCCCCCTGCTGGCAGGGGGGAGGGAGTTTTACCCCCTTCAGTTACCTTGAAGAGTGCGGTTACTGTAGTGTCCTTTACGTCCCTGTAGCAGCCGGGTTGGTTCAGTTCGTGGGATGAGAGGCCGGTGCCGGCGGCGGGTGAGTATGGCTGAATGGTGTAGCCTTTGTACAGCAAGCCCTTGTCGAACATTTGCCTGAGCAGCCACCAGAGGGTTTCTATATATCTGTTATCATAGGTGATGTAGGGATGATCCATATCCACCCAGAAGCCGATTTTTTCCGTCAGTTCTTCCCAGGCACCGGTATATTGCATTACCTCGGTCCGGCATTGCTTGTTGTAATCGGCTATACTGATAGTTTTACCGATATCATCCTTTGTGATACCAAGATTTTTCTCCACGCTCAATTCAACTGGCAATCCGTGGGTATCCCATCCTGCTTTTCGCTCTACACGAAAGCCTTTCTGTGTTTTATAGCGACAGAAAATATCCTTGATAGTCCGGGCCATAACATGATGAATACCAGGCATCCCATTGGCAGAAGGAGGGCCTTCGTAAAAAACAAAATCCTTCCGTCCTTCGCGGATCTCAATACTCTTCCTGAAGGTGTCGTTCTTTTTCCACTTCTCCAGAATCTCCCAGTTTACTCCTGGAAGATCAAGCTTCTTATGCTCCGGAAATTTACTACTCATTTAAAACCAGTTTGTTTGAGGGTTTTTCAAAAAGACCACAAAGATAGGAAAAAGGGGAACCTTTCATCTTATTAAATAAATTCCGATCTTTGATTTCTCATAATAAAAGAGGAGATTATGTTTTCAGGGATTGTTGAAGAAGCGGCTAAGGTAGTGAAACTGGTTAAGGACCAGCAGAATCTGCATATTACAATGGAATGCTCGTTTACTGATGAACTGCAGATAGATCAGAGTATTTCACACAACGGGGTTTGTCTGACCGTGGTAAAAATCAAGGATAATCAGTATACCGTTACAGCCATAAAGGAAACCCTTGATAAGTCGAACCTGGGATTATTGCAGGTGGGCAACAGGGTGAACCTCGAGCGGAGCATGCGCATGGATGGCCGGCTCGACGGCCACATCGTTCAGGGCCATGTTGACCAGACTGCAGTTTGCACCAAGGTGGAAGAGGCGGATGGCAGCTGGTATTATACCTTTGATTACAAAGCTGTCAAAGATGAGGCCGGGTATGTGGTGGTGGAAAAAGGCAGCGTCTCGGTAAACGGGGTCAGCCTCACTGTAGTCAATGCCCGCGACAATGGATTCCAGGTGGCTATTATTCCTTTTACTTATGAAGTGACAAATTTCCATGAGTTCAAACCCGGCACGGTGGTGAACCTGGAGTTCGATATCCTCGGCAAATATATTGCCCGAATTTTGCAGGCGCAGGGGCTGGTGAAATAGATTATGCCCGCCCTTCTAAAAGAAGGCGGGAACCTGGTGGCACTGGTAAGGTCCTTACTATAGGCTTGCTAATTGAGTACCACCGTTCTCCGAAAACGTTCCCCTCCAAGCTCCACCTCCACAAAATAAATGCCTTTCGGCAGATCCCCAACCTGTAAGAAGTGACTGGTGACTGGTGACTGGTGACTGGTGAATTGTTTTACGATCTTTCCGCTAATATCCTGCAACCTGCAACTTGTAACGTGTAACCCTTCCGGAATATCGATAAACAAGGTTGTTCTGACAGGATTAGGATATATCCTGATTTCTTCATCCAGAGAAATATTTTCAATGGAGGTTGTAATACTTGCTTCGACAGTGATAATATTCCTCTCCGGATCGAAGAGCACTTCCTGCACCGGGAAGCCGGGCATGCAGGTGAAGGCCTGGGGATTTTGGGTATGATGAAACACCATTGTTGTGTCGGTGTTCATCCCGCGGAAGCGCACAGGTATATGCATCTCAAAAAAATCCACCGAGGGGTGGGAGGTGGTCTGCGACACCTCAAATGTCATCAGGCCTGTCTGGTCCTGGTTATAGTTGAGGGCATACATAGGGTATCCCTCACCGTATATCCAGTCGGAGAAAAATTCCTGCAGGCTGGTGTCGGCGGCGGCTTCCATAGATTGCTGGAAATCGGTGGTGCTGGCATAGCTGTTGGCAAAATCATTATAATAATTTCTCATGCCGGCAAAGAAATCCTCATCGCCTATCTCCCAGCGCAGGGAATGGAGTACCATAGCCCCTTTGCTGTACGACAGACGGGAGGAGAAGATGCGGCCGTTAAGGGTGGTATCGGTGCAGAAGACCGAGCCGCCGGGTTCCTTAACGACCCTGGCTGTTGAAAGTGATTTAAATTGCTGCCAGTATATGCCCTTGAACATACGCTCGTAGGTGAGTCCGGTGAGGTAGGTGGCGAATCCCTCATTCAGCCAAATATCCTGCCACGAGGCGCAGGTAACGTAATCGCCGAACCACTGGTGGGCCAGCTCATGGGCCATCAGGTCGTGGCCGAAGCCGCCCATGAAGCTCATGGTCTGGTGCTCCATTCCCCCTCCCCAGTTCCACTGTGCGTGTCCGTATTTCTCATCGGCATAGGGATAGATACCGAAAAGTTCGTTATAGATACCGAACACTTCGATTATTCCCGGTGTCTGGGTTTTTATCTCCTCCAGCTCTTCGGGGTACACATAATTGAGGATCTCTATCGAATCTCCGTTTGCCAGGGGCACATAATCGGAATAGCGGGCATAATTGGTAACAGCGATACCTACCAGGTAGGCCGGGATAGGGTGGTTGTGTTTCCACTGCATCACCCGTTTATCTTCGCAGAGCAGCTCATCCACCAGTACTCCATTGGAGGCAGTGAAATATTCAGGCGGTGTGGTCACCACCAGGTGTATTGAATCGATCTTATCGTTCAGGTTCTGCTTGCAGGGCCACCAGTACTGCGCCCCGTATGGCTCGGAGAGGGTGTACATCACAGGTATGCTGTCGGGCCCGTGGTAATCATTGAAGAACGATCCGAAACCCGTAGTATCATCCACAGGTATTCCCTGGTAATCCACCATGATAGAATCAATCCCCCCAGAGGGCATGGTGCCGGGAAGATTAATTGTAAGAACATTATTTTCATGTATTCCTTCAATCAGCTCCCCATGGTAACGGATAGCGGTGAGCTGCAGGCTGTTATTCATGTCGAAGGTAAGGGTGTGCGGGGACTCGGTAAGATTGCGGAAGTAAGAGCTTATCGAGCCGGTAATAAAACGCTCCGCCGGATCCACCCAGAAAAGCAACCTTTGGAAAGTTAGGTCGTAGGTATTGCCCACGGTGGTGGAGAGGGCTTTTTGGCGCATCTCCAAAGCCTGGGCTTTGACTGCTGCGTCCGCATCGATCCAGGATAGATCTGGTGTTTGGGCGATGATCGATGCCGGCAGCATTATTATCATAAATATTATGAATATTCTTCTCATAATTTCTTTGTTCTTGAAAGCAAAATTAAAAAAATTATTCTTCTACCTTTTTCCCGGGTGAAAAAGGTAGCCAAAAAACCCTGACAGAACAAAGCTTCTCCCCGCAGGGCCCCCGCACCCCCGCTGTTCTGTCAAGGCCCTCGCGCCGGATTGCCGAGGGTTGGCTTGGGTCCAACCCTCGGCTGAGGGAAGGAAGTCCGCTGTTCTGTCTGGCCATCCCGAATTTTTCGAGGAAAGGAACATAAAGCCGTCGTTTTTTTTTCTTGAAAAAAAGTGAAACTTTTTTTTCCATTTCCTCCCTCTTCCTGCATCTATACTTTTGAACCCCCAATACTATGCCCATGGAAGAGCAATGTGAATTCATCTGGCAGATAATCGAAGGAAGCCCTTTGCTTCAGAAAAAAATGCATGAATTAGAACAAGCAAGTTCAAATAATTATGATGAACAGGTAAGCGGTTTTATTGATTTTTTCCGCGAGATTGAGAAAATCATCGATTGTGTTGTCGACAGCTATCATCAAACCAGGATACTAAATAATTATTCCCACATCATACGCCTCAGATCTTGATTATTATCCTCTTAATCTTGACTCTTGTATCCTGTATCTTGTATCTTGTATCCTGTATCTTGTATCTTGTATCTTGACAAAGTCTTTCTTCCTTCATCCATGAAGGCCGGCTGCTGGCACTCCTGCCGGGGCCGGTCTTCGCTTTGATTCGGACGCAAGTATGCGTCCCTACTTTTCTACATAATACCCGCTGCCATACCCTTTGCCGTAACCATATCCATATCCGTATCCGTATTTGTATCCGTAATACTTGGGTACTACAACATCATTGATGATGATATTGAGGCTTTTGACGTGCCCTTTGGCGGCGAATTTATCGATGAATGCCAGGGCTGATTTGTTGGTATAATTCTGACGAACAATAAAGAGGTTGACATCTGTGTGTTTGGCTATCAGGGAGGCGTCTGTTACCAGGGCTACCGGCGGTGTGTCGAGGATAATGATATCGAAGCGTGATTTTAGCTCGACGATAAATTTCTCAAACTCTTCTGTTTCCAATAGTTCTGCCGGGTTTGGTGCTATCGGGCCGGCGGGGATGAAGGAGAAGTTTTTATAATCACTGGGGAAAATAATATCCTCAATCTTACTTTTTCCAATGAGGTAAGTGGAAACACCTTCTTTATTGTCGATGCCCTTCACCAGATTATGGATCACCGGCTTACGCAGGTCGAGGCCCACCATCACGGCTTTTTTACCCGTTACTGAAAAGATACCCGCCAGATTCATGGCGATAAACGACTTCCCTTCATTGGCTATGGTGGAGGTTATCATGATCACCTTTTTATCCTCTTTATAAAGCAGGAATTGCAGGTCGGTACGTATGGCCCGGAATGATTCTGCGATGGAAGAACGGGTATGTTCTACCACAGGGAGAATAGCATCCTTTTTGTTATGTCCCACGCTTCCTATCACAGGCACCTGAGTTACTTTTTCAACATCTTCCTTCTCCCTGATTTTAGTGTTAAAAAAATCTATCAAAACGATGATGGAGAATGGAAGGAACAGTCCAAGCAATACCCCTAGTGCATAATTCAGCCTGTTTTTAGGGCTAACTTTCTCAGCTGAATCTACCCTTGCCGGGTCGATAATTATCTGGTCGGGCACATTGGAAGCCTCAATAATAGCTGCCTCGGCTCTTCTCTGTGAGAGGTAGGTGTAAATTTCATCGGCTATGTCGTAGCGGCGCTGGATGTTCAGAAATTGCCTTTCCGTTTCCGGCAGTTTTCGAATTTCGAAGTTCAGATTATTGGTTCTTCGAACCACATCCTCCTGGTTGAACTTGGCCGTATTCAGGATATTCCTCACGTTCTCCATCAGAGCCTCCTGGTTAGCCTTAATCTCCAGGTTTACCATGTTTAATGCCTGGAAATTTTCCGTAGCCGAATATTCTAAAGATGCTTTTCGGCTGGAAAGGTCCATAAGCTTGTCAAGCAGAGAGGAAAGGATCTGGTCGTTAATCCCCATGGTTGAGGGGGCCATCACATCCGAGAAATTCTTACTGTTCTTAAGATAGTCCAGCAGATATTCATAATACCTCACCTGCAGATCAACCAAAGCCCTCTCCTGGGTAAGCTGATCCATCTTTTCAAAAATAGCCTGTCCCTCTGTTGTTAGGTTGATCACCTGGTTTTTAGAGCGGAAGATGGATAAATTCTCCTCTGCCATCCTCAGCGTATCCTTTATCCCGGCCAATTGATCATCAATGAAATCCACCGTGTTTTGTGCGGTGCGGTTCTTTGCCTCCAGCCCGGCCTTGGTATATTCGTCCATCAGCGTGTTCAGATAATCTGCCTCTTTTTTAGCAGAGAAACCGGTGGAGGTCAACAGAAGTATAGATCCCTCCTTATCAAACAGCTCCACTGATAGCTTTTCCATGTATTGGTAGGCCAATTTATCCAGGTTGTTAACTGTGAAATAGTAATCCCCCGGGAGCATGGTATCAGGTATAAGGTTGATGTTAAAATCAGGATTCCGGCTCAGGATAAAATTAAAGTTCTTGTTATAAAAAGCTTCATTGAATTTGTGGGTAATGTTGATGTTGTAATCGCCGTTTATCCTGAGTTGAAATGTGCTGTCGGTAAGCACACTCACATAAATAGGTAAGTCCGCATAAGCATTGGAATTTGGGCCAACAATCACCCTGAAAGGGATGTTTTCATAAAGATGGCATTCGGTCCACCGGCCGACTGCCGCATAGCTGATATCAAAATTCAGCTGGTCGAGTGTCCTGCGTGCTAATGACCAGGATTTTATCACCCCTATCTCATTCTGAAGATTGGTGCTCTTGCCAAACATTTGCAGGTCCTTAAAAAGAGCATCTGAACCAAGGTTTTTTGATTCATCCTTGATGACTAATGTTGCCTGTGCCTGGTACGACGGCTCAAGATATTTGGTAAGAATATATGCTCCGCTGCCAAATACAATAACACAAATAACAAACCAGTACCAGTTGGCAAAAAGTTTCCCAATCCATTTTCGAAGATCAATCGTTTCCTCGCTGGGGTTGGGGAGGTTGTAGTTGGGGTCGGTCATGATTGCAGTTGTTTAATGCTCTATTGTATGAATGTTGATGTTCCAGTAGGTCCCTGCCTGCGCAGGGATGACCTCTTTGGCGATGCTTCGTCAGAACAGTCATTCCTGCGAAGGCAGGAATCTATTTCTTCACATTAAGTACCAATGTTAGTATTATCGAAGCGGTGGCAACGGTTGTTGAAAGGAGGGAGATAAACACCCCGGAATCCTGTGCGAACATCCTGGTTGCCTTGGCTTTAAGTGGTTGGACATATATCACATCGTTAGGTTTAACATAATAATATGGTGATGAGAGCAGGTTCTTGTCGTTCAGGTTCAGGCGGTGGGTAGTCATTCCTTCCCCTGTGGGGCGTATCACAAGCACCTGTTTCCTGTTGCCGTAATCGGTAATGTCACCGGCTAGTCCCAGGGCCTCAAGAATGGTTGTCTGGTTATTATAATTCAGGTAGATCCCAGGAGCTTTCACTTCCCCAAGAAGGGTGAACTTCAGATTAGCAAGTTTGACTATTATAGTTGCACCTTTCAGGATCACCTTTGCCCTGGTGCGAATTTCTTCCCTGGCTTCTTCAATTGTTTTGCCAACAACTTCCACCTCGCCGATCTCCGGGATTTCCACCATGCCTCTTTCATTCACCGAGATACCATTGTAATACATCCCTGCTTCCTGATATTGCAATTGGGATTGTGCTCCGGTTAACCCGGAAGCTGCATTAAATAATGCAGTAATTTCCGGATTAAAACTCAAAACACGAATATATAGAATGTCGTTTTTACGGATTTTGTAAGCCCTATCATCCTGGCTTGTATTATTTTGTATCTCCGCATCCTGCAGTCCATTGAAATATATCAGTTCTTTCTGCTGGCGGCAGCCGGCGA
Source organism: uncultured Porphyromonadaceae bacterium (assembly GCA_964465145.1). Classification (GTDB taxonomy): domain Bacteria; phylum Bacteroidota; class Bacteroidia; order Bacteroidales; family UBA12481; genus JAUVKA01. The sequence continues at coordinate 33,372 of CAYXJR010000039.1, forward strand.
GGGCCAAAGCAATGATTGCCAGGGCCATAATTGTTTTATTCATAATTGATAATGCTTTTTGGTAGTTATAAGAGGCAAATGTAAATAAAAAAACTTTTTATTTGTACCTTATTCCATACTTGAGCCCTGAGCTTTGAGTTCTGAGCCTTTTGTTTTTACAATTCTCTTTCCCACCTTAGCTTTTTCCCAAAGCCAAGCCGGTTGTCTGTGAATTTGATGCTTTCAATGTCCAATACCCAAAGGTTTGTTTTCATGAGGATGGCGTAGGGGAAGCGGGAGAGATAGGCCCTCCGGGCCTGTTGCCCCTGCCTTCGCAGGGGTAAACTCGTGTTGCGTGTTGCGTGTTGCGTGTTGTCCTGCGTCTTCCGTCTTCCGTCTTGTGTCTTGCTCACCGTTCCGGTAAGCTGCACTCCGCGAATCATCCCCACCACCTTCGTTTCCAGCACTATCCCTCCGGAAACCACCTGGTTATCCTGCATTTCCTGGCCGTGGCGGGTGTCGTTGTCGGTGGTGAATACCAGGGCTTTTTCGTCTTCCATGAAGGCATAGAAGCAATGGGATGCCCAGGGGATGTTATCCCTGCTGGTTGCAAGGGTCAGCACGTGGTGCTTTTTAAGGAATTTGATTATCCGGGGATCCATTACTGCAGAATTAATGTGAAAAATTTCACTTTTCTGCTAAATATTGAAAGCTTTTCTAATTTCTTCAACATAATCCAGCTTCTCCCAGCCGAAAAATTCAACTTCTTTTTCAGATGCGGGGGCACCGTTATTACCACCAATTTTCACCATGGCCTTATAGGGATCCCTGCCGAAATGACCGTAAGAAGCCGTAGGGCCGTAAATAGGATTCTTGAGGCCGAATCTTTCGATGATGGCGTATGGGCGGAGGTCGAAGATGGAAGTTACTTTTTGGGCAATGATAGAGTCAACCCCTGCATTGCCAAGGGGTCCCGGATCTCCGCTGTGCTCCGTCCGGGATGACATCAATTGCGATTTTTCGTCAACAAGGTCATTCCCGCGAAAGCGGGAACCTTTAGTAGCACCACCAATGCCGATTTTAGCCGTTCCGAAAGTATTCACAAATACGCTCACCGGTTCGGCGACGCCGATGGCGTAGGCTAGTTGTACTTCCACTTCGTCGGCTACTCCTGCGGCTACTAAATTTTTTGCTATGTGCCTTGCAGCATAGGCAGCCGACCTGTCTACTTTTGAGGGATCCTTTCCGGAGAAGGCACCTCCCCCGTGCGGGGCTTTGCCTCCGTAAGTATCAACCACTATCTTTCTGCCTGTCAGGCCGGTATCACCGTGCGGCCCGCCGATCACGAATTTCCCCGTTGGGTTAACCAACAACCTGCAACCTGCAACCTGCAACCTGCAACCTGAGACAAAATCAGCAAGCAGCTGCTTCATGTTCCCATTAAGCTTCTCGCTTAGCCTTGGCAACAAAATAGTGAGGATATCCTCCCTGATTTTGTCGAGGCTCACATCTTCATCATGTTGAGTTGATACGACTATGGTGTCTATGCGGTTGATGGTATTGTCGTCGTTGTATTCGAGTGTGACCTGCGATTTGGAATCGGGCCTGAGGTAGGGCATTACATTTACTTCCCTCCTGATCTCTGCAAGCTCCATCAGTATGCGGTGTGAAAGTTCTATGGTAACCGGCATATAGCTGTCGGTTTCCCTGCTGGCATAGCCAAACATCATCCCCTGGTCGCCTGCCCCCTGGTCTTCTGGTTTTTCCCTGTTCACCCCCTGGAAAATATCCGGCGACTGCTCATGGATGGCAGAGAGCACCCCGCAGGAGTTATATTCGAACTGGTAATCTGATTTTGTGTATCCGATTTTTTTTATCACCTCACGCACAACCGACTGTACCTCAACGTATCCGGTGGTGCGCACCTCCCCGGCAACAACCACCAGGCCGGTAGTCACCAATGTTTCCACAGCCACTTTCGACTCAGCATCCTGGCGCAGGAACTCATCGAGCAATGCATCTGATATCTGATCGGCCACCTTATCAGGATGGCCTTCACTAACCGACTCACTTGTAAACAGGTAGGACATTTTATATTTCTAATTTAGAATGAGTCTGCGAAGATAGGGAAAAATAGGGAAAAAAGAAAATGGGGAATTAGCTCGGCTGCGCCTCGCTGTTAATTAAGTGTATTAGGTACATTAGGTTTTTTTCTAAACATATTAACCCTTTTCAACCAACATCCAACATCTAATATCCTCTTTATCTGTCATCCGTTATCTGTCATCCGTTATCTGTCATCCGTTATCTGTCATCCGTTATCCGTTTCCGATAAATCGGAACTGTCGCTGCGCTCCAGCATCCGGGAGCAAAGCGAAGCCACGATAAATCTCCTTGAAAGCCTTTTAAACGATATATCTTTCTACATTTGTTTAACAATTAACTAAAATTTATATCACTATGAAAAGGCTCATTTATTCATTTTCACTGTTAATGATATTTGCCGCCCCCGGAATATTTGCGCAGGATTATAATAGTAATGAAGAAAGTAAAATTGAATACATTATAAACCTCGGGGTTTTTGAGCCCGGTAATGATTATGATGATATCAACTTCAGTAACGGCGTTGGATTAAATATTGGTGTATTGGCCGAGAGGAAGCTGAACAGTTCATTCAACCTTGGGATTCATCTCGGGTATGCTGGTACAAAAGGGACTGGAATTTCTCATACTTGGGGTGAGGGTTTTGATTATAATGTTGCTATTTTCGACCTTACATTGCAGGCCAGGTTCAAGCTTGCCAATGGGAAAATAATGGATGAGATGTCAGCAATCAAACCATATGTAATAGCAGGATTCGGAGGAGCTATGATAAGTAATTACGGGCTAAGCAACTTCGAGGGGGAGTTTGATAATTTCTTTGCCAGCCCCAAAATAAATGCAGGGATTGGCCTGGAATATGAAATAAATCCCGTGCTGTGCATTGGCCTGCAAATCGAAGCAATCACCTTCTTTAACGATAAAATTGACGGGCATTCTCCTGATATTGAAGCCAATAAAAGCAATGACCTGTACGGCGCATTCTCTGAAACAATCAGGATCAAACTGGGGAGATAGGGCAATCTGCTCGCCTGGCGGCTCACGTGTATTCTGCTTCGCTGCGCTCACTGGTATTTTT
>CAYXJR010000039.1:36628-40037 GCA_964465145.1 uncultured Porphyromonadaceae bacterium
TTCGAGTAAAATAATTACTCAATTTATATACATTTATTTCGTTATTTCAAAATATAAATCGTAATATAGCAGAACTAAACTCATAACCACCGGGTAGGTAATGATAAATTTCGACAGATCATATCACTGGTACGCCCTGTACACTAAAAGCCGCAGGGAGAAGGAGGTTGAGCGCGATCTTACCGAGGATGGCTATGAGGTTTATCTGCCAACCATCCGACGTTTACGCGTTTGGTCGGACCGAAAAAAGTGGGTTGATCAGCCTCTTTTCAGCGGATATGTTTTCGTGAAAGTCAGCAATAAGGAATATTACCGGGTTCTGCAGCACCCCGGGGTGGTTAAGTATGTTGGCTTCGGAGGGGAAGCCGCCAGGATCCGGGAGTGGCAGATCGAAGCGGTAAAACGGGCCCTTGGCCTGAACCTCGACATGGAGGCCACCACCGATCATTTCAAACAAGGCCAGGAGGTGGAGATCAGCGCCGGCCCTATGAGCGGCCTACGCGGAGAGATAATAAGAATAGCAAGCAAGAAGCAACTTTTATTGAGGATAAGTAATATTGGGTATTCGCTTCTGGTAAAAATTCCGGCAGCGTATTTAGAAACAGGGACTGGCACAAGGCCAGTCCGTACGGTAGTCGTCTAGGATCGATAATGCTTGTAGGGACGGGCCTTGTGCTCGTCCATGATGGCGCTAAGCTGCTGAAAAATAATATCTTAAGGGCCTTCTTGGTGCGGTTTTCGGACTGTGACTGAGGGGGCGAAGCCACGTCCGGCAGAGCCGGAAAGACCAAAGACGTAAGACCAAAGACGCAAGAAAACCTGCAACCTGCAACATGTTAAACACTCTCATAACTAGTAAAACCCGCCTCAAACTCCTGCTCAAGTTCTTCCTTAACCCCATGTCGCGTGCTTATCTCCGTGGTTTGGCGGAGGAGTTCGGGGAGTCGTCAAATGCGATAAGGGTGGAGCTGAACCGTTTCGAGGAGGCAGGATTGCTGGATTCGGAAGTGAGTGGCAATAAGAAGATTTTCAAAGCTAATACCCACCATCCGCTGTTCCTGGATATACAGAGCATAGTGAAAAAGACTATCGGCATCGACCAGATAGTCGATAAGGTGATCATGCATCTGGGAGAGGTGGATCAGGCCTATATAACCGGGGATTTTGCTCAGGGGAAAGACGGACAGACAGTTGATGTCCTGCTGGTTGGACAGGATATAAATACCGAGTATCTTGTTCAGTTAATCGCGAAAGCAGAAGAATTGATAAAACGGCCCATACGCTACCTGATCCTTCACGATGGCGAAGCCAGGAAGTACCTTGAAAGAGTAGGGCATTTTTTGTTGATATGGAAGAAGTGAACCAGTTAACAGGGAACAGTTAACAGGGACAAAAAAAAGTGAAATGATTAGCTTCGACTCCATCCTCGTCATCATCGTCCTGGTCTTCATCCTGATCAGTCTGTACGATGAGATTATCGGGCCGGCATTCACCTTTGTGGTTGGGGTGATGGTTCTGACCTTTTTCGGGGTTATAACCCCCAAGGAGATGCTGGCTGGATTTGCCAATGAGCAGATCCTGGTGATCATCATTTTATTACTGGTGGGGGATGTGATACGGCGGACGAGTGTGATCGATGGGCTGTTCGACCGTATTTTCCGGGGGACAAATTCCAGGAAGGGCTTCCTGGCCAGGATGATGCTGCCGGTGATGGGCTTGTCGGCTTTCCTGAACAACACACCCCTGGTGGCCATCATGATGCCTTATGTGATAGGATGGAGCAAGCGTCATAATATTGCAGCATCGAAATTCCTTATACCACTCTCCTACGCCGCCATTCTCGGCGGCTGTGCTACCCTCATAGGCACCAGCACCAACCTGATTGTAAACGGACTGATATCCGATCAGCAGATCTTCCCCGGCATGAAAACCATGGGATTGTTCGAGTTCGCCTGGGTGGGTGTTCCGATGATACTGATAGGGTTTGTATACCTGTATTTTTTCAGCAATAAGCTGCTGCCGGTACGAAAAGACCTGATTGATCATCTTACTTCCCACGAGCGCGAGTATATGGTAGAGGCCATAGTGAAGAAAAAGAGTCCGCTCATTGGAAAAACCATCCCCGAATCAGGGATACTGGACCTTCCGGATCTGAGCCTGGCGGAGATCAACAGGAACATGGCCGGTACGGGTTCTGTGATGAACAAGCCGGCTATTCGGATTAAGGAAGCTGGGAAGAAAGAGTGGGGGACGAGAATTGCCTCCACCAATCTCGACTACCGCTTTGAGCTTGGTGATGTTTTGGTGTTTACCGGTAATACCTCTGCCGTTTCCGAACTGGTAGATGTATACGATGGATTGACCCTGGCCGAGGTGGGTTTCTTTTTACATAACGAGCAGACCATAGTGGTGGAGGTAGTAGTGAGTCATAACAGCTCACTGGTATCACATACGGTGAAGGAATCGATGTTCCGCCGGCGTTTTGATTCTGTGGTCCTGGGCATCCACCGTAACGGTGAGAAGCTGGCCGACAAGACCGCCGATATCATACTGGAATCAGGTGATATTATATTATTACTTGCCGGTCCGGGCTTCCCGACACGTGCGGAAGATACCAGTGATTTTTACCCCTTGCAAACTATACGCGAGATCCACAAGCCGGGTTTTCTGAAAGGGCTGACAATACTCGGTGGACTGGCGGCTGTTATCATACTATCGGTTCTGGGTATAGTAAAATTATTTATGGGGCTGGTGGCTTACCTGATGATCCTTCTGCTGACCAAGATCGCCGATCCCAAGAAGGTAGCCCGTAGTATCGACTACGACCTGGGCATGATAATCGTTATGGCCCTGGCTCTCGGTACGGCCATGGTCAAGACCGGCCTGGCCGATACGATTGCCTGGGGAGTGATCACCGCCATGAAGCCCCTGGGCCTTATTGGTATAATGACAGGCTTATACATTGTTACCGCCCTGCTGGCCGCCTATATCACCAACAAAGCAGCCGTAGCACTGATAATCCCCATAGCTCTCACTACGGCGATGAACCTGGGAGTCAACCCCGTACCTTTTGTACTATTAACAGCCTTCGCCTCAGCCGCCAACTTTATCACCCCCCACGGCTACCAGACGAATTTGATGGTTTACGGCCCCGGGGGATATAAGTTTAAAGATTTTATGAAGATAGGCTGGCCGCTTACGGTGATCTACGCCGTTGTGGCCATCGGCGTACTTTATATAGTATATTTTTAACTCTTCAACTTTTTCCTTGATGAAAAAGTTGAGCAAAAAATCAAAAAAAGAACGAAGCTTCCTGCACACCACCCAACGCTGGCCCGCCGTTCTTTTTGGGCCAACCCGCTTTTCTAAACCTTCTAAACCTTTTTCAACCTACAACCTACATCCTACA
>CAYXJR010000040.1:0-38790 GCA_964465145.1 uncultured Porphyromonadaceae bacterium
TGAATTATTAAACTTTTGCCAAGAATTACACGAATATTATTGATAAGATACTAATGGACAGGAAGTCAATCCTCGTGAATTTTATATGGGTAAAATTGGTCAGGAATATTCTTATTGCGCATTAAAAGGGTATAAAATAAAGCAAAAAGGAATAGACGGATGGGAAAATACATACAAATATCCTGTTTGTTATAAAGATAATAAACCTGGGAAAGTGAAAAAAGAAATTTATCTACTCAAATTGGCTTATGATGAAGGTGACTATGCTTCTATGTTTGATATTCAAGACTCTGTTATAATTGAACCAGAGAATCCAACTGTAGCAAGGATTGAACCAACGGGTGGTGGAGGAACTAGATCACCCATAGCACCTTATGATTGGAGAGATGTTTTTGGTAAAAATTATCTTAATGAAACCATTGAGGACCAAGGTGATTCAGACATGTGTTATGCTGTTGCAACTAGTGTAGTCGCTGAAACAGCATATAACAAATCCATTGGAGCCTATTCAAAAGAATCGGGACCTGATACATCGGAAGATATGGCTGATTTTTCAACTGGTTATGTCGCTTTTTGTGGTAAAGAATGCGATTATTCAAAAATTTGGGGTTATTACGGTATTAATGGCTATTCAAATAATCTTTTTCCCTTAGAATTTGTATATGAAAATGGAATTACTAATGAAGAGGATCAGGGCACGTCATTCAGCGAATATGGTGTTTGTGGATCTGCACAATTGGCCTATGATAGAAGTTTTTTTGCGGGTTGGGGAACAGTATCAACATCAACATCAAGTATTAAAGGTGCTTTAATTTCTTATGGACCATTATATGCTAGTCTTAAATTTAGAACTTCATGGAATACATATGATCCAGATGAAGAAGATGATCTTGAAGATAAAATTATTGTTGATTCCGTACCAGAACCTTGTGGCCCTTATGGATACTACCATGCAGTAGTAATTGTAGGATGGGGATTTTTGGATGATGAGGAAAGTCCAGCTAATGGACTTTATTGGATTGTTCGAAATTCAAAAGGATCAGATTGGGGTTTAGGCGGATATGCTTATGTGCATGAGTATTCACTAAAACTTCATTGTCAAATTGGATATATTGATGGTGACCAACCCAATATTGATAGAGAATATATTGAGGATGATAGTAGCAACAGAACAATAACACTTGAAGATGAGTTTCCTATTGCAGATGATATAGATTGGGAGGTTACACCCACCAGTGTTTTCAATTCTCCATATACAGGAACTAATTCTACGGCCTCAGTAGATACTGATCCACCAACTGGTGCAGGCCAAAGAGGTTATATTGAGTTTACTATTACAGTGGATTCCTTATCACTCTGTCCAAACGCTCCAGATAAAATAATTACTCTTTCTGATAGTATCTGGATTGGAAAGCCAGAAACTCCTGTGGTTAATGGATATTCAGCGATTGGTTGTGGTATCAATTATGATTATGAAATAGATGAAGATAATTTGGAAGGATCGGTTTGGTATATTTGGAGTACTTCTTCAAATATAACCTTAGTGTCGTCAGACACAACATCATCATCGTGTACTATTCAACCAACTGCGGGTGGTTCAGGTTGGATTAATGTAGAGAGTCATAATGTAAATGGATACACATACGATACAAAGAGTGTAAATATTACTTGTATGAATTTTGCGATTTATCCTAATCCGTCGAGCCAAGAGTTGACTGTTGAGATATTTGATGATACTCCTGACAATAATTATGAAGTTGAATTATATAATTCAAAAGGAGAACGGAAGAAAAGCAAGAATACGAAAACAAAGAAGGTATATTTCTCTGTTTTAGACTTAGATGATGGGAGTTACATTGTAAAGGTAAATGCTTTTGATAATAATGGAACTCTTGTTGCTGACAAAACTAGTTCTCTGATAATTTCGAAATAATAACCTTTCTCAATTTGATTGAGGGCGTTCTAATACCCATGGACGCCCTCTTTTTATGACAAAAGACTGGACCATACACTTTTCCATATATAGGAACAACTTTGTAATTTTCTTCTTAAAGCCACCAAGGCGCAAATAGGTTATTGTCTAAAAGCCTATTAATCAAACAGAGGCCTGATCCAGACAGATATATTCAATACCGCCGGCCTTATCATCCTGTCCAAGTTTGGCCGGATTAAAAGTATAGTCCTTGTACTGCGCGAAAGCTTTTAGATTCTTCTTGAATTTTGTTACTGGCGTAAATGCCCGCTCACGAGGATTGTTATCGATGTAATGGTCGTAGAGATCCTTTTTGGAAAGCCTACGGCCTAAATTACAATCATCCGGCCATTGGCTTTTGGTTGGATCAAATTCCTCGGGTACAGAAAAATATTCATCAGCCCAGGCCAGGAATATTTCGCCCATGGTTTGGCGAAGCCTCCGAAGCTCGAGTCTTTCTTGCGGAGATTTAACAATTCCGTATTTAAGGTAAGCCTGGATACATTCAGCCATGAAGTTATAGAACAGGTTCCATTGGTTGTAATCCCACTCGTCAAAGAATACGGTATTGAAATCGTCAGTTGGCTTGTGATTCTCGTTGTAATAGTCGGAGAAAGCAATAAAGGCTTGCCGGTCTTTGAAGCTTGCTCCTTCCCCTAGGATTGCATGGTTTGTGGAGATCAGAAGCTTAGGCGTTTGGTCAGTTGTAAGCGTGAATTTCTTCCCTCCTTTAGGGTTAACCATGAGTTTCCCCGATATCAGGGGAAAGAAAAATTCAAAGTCAAGATTTGCCCTAACGTCATCCAGGAAAACCACTTCTGTTTTCTCGGATACTTCTTCGAACAGGAATAGATCCTCTGTTATCTTCTTATTCTTTGCGGCAATGTAGGTTAGCGGAATCACCTGTTCGATTGCTTGTCCGAACAGGGATTTACCTGTGCGGCCATGAGAGGTCCCGATCTCGGAGAGCTTCCCATCCATGGCTATGACTGCCTTTGCCTCTGATCGGTCTTTATAAGAGTGGAGCAGATAACCCATGGCCGTCATTTTTGAAACAAAATGATGGGCTATGTCATAGGCTTCACCCGGATCGATCTCCTTGATTTTTAACTCTTCCCAATAGAAATTTGATGCATTAAGCAGGAACTTCAGGAAATGGCATTGAGTACCATTATCTGAGAGTTTAATATCATATGTGCCATTTTCCTTAAAGATTTCGACCATGGGGGAGTTAAGATACCTGGCGTCGAATTTGTTTATTTTTTCATCCCATACGTAATGTGTGAGTTCTGTGAGTGGGATCTCCTGAATTTTCATCGATGTTATCTTCCAGGCTTTATTCTGGAAGTAAAGCATTTGGTGGTCTTTACTGGATACCTCGAATTCCGGATGAATGAAGTTTACATTGGATAAGCTATCTGGCCCCAGGTACATTTTCCCTCCCCGGTACATCATATTAAGGACATCCTTTGGCGCTATCACTTTTGTGAAGTCCATTACAAAATCCTTTATTTGGTAGGAATCAACTAATTTGACCACATATCCATTCATGTGGGCAAACCGGTATTCTTGTGAGGCCATCATAATCCTGCCATAACCTCTGTTTTGGAGAAAGTTGTAGCAATTCGCATAGTCGAATTGTATTTTCTGACGTTCCCTTCCGGATTTATCTTCCCATTTTTCCAATTTCCAGTATATTTCAGCCTCTTCAAGCGGCTGAGCCGATTCAAATTTACCCGCAGTGAATCTCCATTTGTGTTTGCCAATCAGGAATTCCGGATAATTTTCAAGGATTTTCTTATGCTTCTCAGCAAAAATGTCCGGGGCATCCAGGTGCCAGAATTGTTTGATCTGATAATCGGTAAGGGTTGTTATTTTATGGAGTTGTATAAATTCCCCGGTGCCGTCTTTTTCGTTCATTGCCTGGTCGATGTCCGTTTTGAGAGATTCTTCTTTTTGGTTCAGGGTTTTGGTCAGCAGATCATCGATTCCCTTGTCCTGGTTCTTATTTGGCTTGATATAGGCGAAATAGGTTTCAAGGTGGATCCCCAGGTTATTAAATGATTTAAAATAATCCCGGAAGTTTCTCACTGCAGAGAAAAATGTCAAAGGTCTTAGATCCACCCTGGTTGAGGGTTTGATATTATGGGATATTTCATACCAATCAGCGTCCAGGACAAAAATAACCTCTTTAACTCCACAGGCTTTGACAAGGAGTTGCATTTCATGAGGGATGGTTCCATTCTGGCCAAGGTTGTGGATTCCCATAATCCCGACAGATGGCATACCGTGTTTTGTAGCCTTTTCAGCTTTTTTCTCCCCTTCCTGGATAAAGAGACGGGTAATCTGTTTTTTTGTGCGGTATTGCTCCCTGATAAACTGAGGAAAGTAAAGATGGGATCCTGATCCTTTAGGAGAAGAATATTTGATAGCATGGCCATGCTTGTCCAGGTGAAGATCCGGATTCTGCCACCGGACCCGGTAAAGGTGTTCAAACCTGGTAGAATTAGGTTTTTGATACATGACCTTGTTCCCTTCCAGGTCATAGTAATATATGATCACATCGTCCCCGAAGGTAAGCTGATTATATTGGTCTTTGGTACCGGATCGAAAGACCTGGGTTTCGCGAAGTGTCTTTGAAGAATCGTCCTCAAAGCATCTGGCTGTAACATCCTCTGGTTTTAGACCACTTTCGGAAAGCTGGGATTGCAGGAAAGATTTACTGGTGGCCTTACTTTTAGGCATTTTAGAAGTCACCTGTACCGGGCGTTCTTCATCTATCAGGATATTATACTTTGAAGCAAGATGTTTGAGTGCTTCAGGAAATGAATAGTTTTGGGCTTTCATCAGGTAGGCAATCCCATCGGTAATTGAAAAGCCGCAGGAGAAGCATTTTGCTATTGATTTTGATGGAGTAATCATCAGGCCTTTATTTTTGGCATCCTTGCTGCATTCCGGGCATTTGGTGTAATAGGATGCGCCAGATTTATGGATAGCCTGGAAATCCTGGATTACTTCATGAATTTTTGAAGTTTCCTTGATCCGGATGATGGTTGAGTCAGAAATCATATGCGGTTATTTCTTTAAAAATGAATTATTTGAAGCCATTCTGATGTTGTAATTTTCCCCCATTAATATTGAGTTCATCAACCGGCATGTATTCTGCGATTTAGCAAGATCTCAATATCATCAAGCAGGTTAGTAGTTTGTGTATATTCTCTACTAAGATCTATTCCGGTTAAATCAGAATTAACCGGTGACTGAATGAGCAATGAAACTGAATTCAAGTGTGAAAGAAGAGCCCTTTTTATGAAGAGAAGAGAAGCGGTATCAGATTTAGGATTTATCATGAAGCAAGTACTAAAGGTTTAAGATTTTTTTTGATGGTTCGATGTTGTGAATAGTGCTGCTGCTATCTGGATAACAATAAGGAATTCCAGATATTCACTGTTGCTGAATTTTGATTAATACCTGATCAGCCCACTGTTTTTTTTGCTTAAGAGTCGCTAAGTGTTTTTCCAACAATTCAATTGCTGCATTTACAATTGATTCATTGATACGTCTGCCAGCAAGAACATGATCAATATGACTTGCTGAATAGCCAGTTCCTTCACTAAGCATAAGGCGATAACCTTTAGGGAGTGATTTTTTAATTTTCTGTAACTGTTTGAGATTCATAATTGTCAAGTTAAAATATTTGCATTCATTAAAATAAAGAGTACATTAGTAGTGCATAAAGAGCGTAAAACGAGTGCTAATTGCGCAAAAAATGAGATCGAAAGTAGTGCTATTCTTAAATGAATTCAAGTTATTCTAAACTTTTTTATCAATAAAAATTGAAGTGGAAACAAATCAACGTGTTAGGCAGTGGATGGAAGAAAATCGGTTTGCCAGTAAAGAACTGGCAGAATGGACCGGAATAAGTAAGTCCGCTGTATCTCAGGTATTAAGTGGTAAAATTAATATTAGCGTGAAGTCCCTTCAAAGGATCTTAGAAATCCATAAAGATTTGAATGCAAGATGGTTATTGACCGGTGAGGGAGATATGTATGTCGATGAAGAAATATCTCACTCCAGTATCGAAGCAAGAGATCGTATAATTTCTGAGATGGAAAGGATTATCAATGCTAAGGATGAAATCATAAAACTGATGAAAAGTGTATAGCATGGCAAAAATGGTTGGTAAATTAATCAGTGAACAGCGTGAAAGAAGGGGATTAACAAAAAGTATGTTTGCAAAAAAGCTTGGCTGCAGTCCTCAGAATGTAGATAGTTTGGAATCCAGGAAGAGCATAGATTTTGAATTAGCCCAGAAGATTAGTCTCATTCTTGAATTTGACATTTTTGAGTATTATAGGGTGTATCAGAATGATCAATCTATCAAGGAGAAACAGCTAAAAAAGAAGCTTGATGAACTGAATGCAAAATACACCATACTACTTGAAAAGTACAACGGTTTACTTGAGAATCAGTTTGTAAGTAGCAAATTATCAAGGAATCCTTAAAGTGATAAGTTTAATAGATAGATCTCATATGTTAGCATTGATAAATTTATAGCATAATATATTAAATATCAGTTAAGTAAATCTGAAATTTCTCATAATTATCAAGCAGTTATTGTATAAAAACCAAGTATTGATTTGAAACAATTCATTGCAGATTCATAGAAATTAAAAACAACAATGCTCTGTGTGGCACTAAAATTGGCCTTCCTGGTATTTGTCATGTAAATCCTCCAGGTTCACCAGGAATATTTCACCGTAAGGCCCTTGTAATCTGACGATTACAAGGGCCTTCTTTTAATTATTATTCTACTACATATACTACTGCAATTGTGGCTTGTTCCAGTGGTGGTTCCCTTTCGTCCGTCGTGCCTCCCTGGTTAAATAGATAGATAAATAAATTAGAACAATCCGTCAACAGAAAGGTATCGCTCTCCTGTATCATATGCAAAAGTTAATATCCGGCCGGTAACTCCCTCCTGCTGAATTTTAGCAATTGCGGCTAGCGAGGCTCCGGTAGAAATTCCTATTATCAAACCTTCCTTTACTCCTGCCAGCTTTGCAAATTTAAAAGCGTCCTCTTTAGATATCGAGATTGTTTTGTCAAGCAGTTTAACATCAAGGTTTTCAGGTATAAACCCGGCTCCGATTCCTTGTATAGGATGTGGGCCGGGATTACCGCCGCCTATTACCGGCGAGGCTTCCGGTTCAACGGCGTATATTTTGATGTCTGGCCATTTCTCTTTGAGAACCCTGCCCACTCCGCTGATGTGACCTCCTGTGCCAACTCCAGTGACAAGGTAATCAATTCCTTCAGGAAAGTCAATTAAGATCTCTTGGGCTGTTGTTCTGGAATGTCCGTCAGGATTAGCTGGATTATCAAATTGCGAAGGGGTCCATGCACCCAACTCCTTCTGCAGGACTGCAGCTCTGTCAATTGCTCCTTTCATCCCTAACTCTTTTGGAGTCAGTTCAATTTTTGCACCATAAATTGTCATGAGTTTACGTCTTTCAACTGACATTGATTCAGGCATTACGAGAATCAATTGGTAATTCCTGATGGCTGAGACTAAGGCCAGGCCAATACCTGTATTTCCGGAGGTAGGTTCAACGATAATCGATCCGCTTTTCAGGATCCCGCGGGACTCTGCATCATCAATCATTGAAAGGGCGATCCGATCTTTAATACTTCCTCCCGGATTTTGTTTTTCCAGCTTAATCCATACTTCAAGGTTTGGATTAAAAAGCCTGTTAATCCTTAACACCGGGGTGTTCCCGATAAGCTCTAAAGCATTGTTCTTCTTCATATTAATATAGGTTAAATAATAAAATCAATATATCCTGGATTATCATGTTTGTTATTCATTAGACGGATGCTATTTTGATTGACCACTAGTGAATTAGGGGCTACGGAATGTGTTAACCATACATTTCCTCCTATAACGGAATTGTGTCCAATGGTGGTCTGCCCTCCAAGGATGGTAGATCCTGCATAAATGATTACTTCATCTTCAACCGTAGGATGCCGCTTCTTTCCAGCTTTATCTTTTGAAACGCTAATAGCCCCTAAGGTAACTCCCTGGTATATCTTGACAGAATTTCCGATTACAGAGCTTTCTCCAATCACTATGCCTGTGCCATGATCAATGCAGAAAGATTTTCCGATAATGGCACGGGGATTGATGTCAATGCCGGTTTTGCTATGCGAATATTCGGCAAAAATACGGGGAATAACAGGAATGGATAATTGGTCTAAAGCGTGTGCTATCCTATAAACGAGAATAGCGTAAAAACCTGGATAGCTGATGATAACCTCCTCTTTCGAATAAGCTGCCGGATCTCCCTCATAGATCGCTTCTGCATCAGCCAGCAAAAGTTCATAAACATCAGGCAAAAAACTCTCAAAAGAGTCAAGGATGCCCTGGATGTCCTCCAGCCCCGTATGATAAGAGAGAAGAATCTTTCTTAAAAGTTCCTTGATATCAGGGAAGTTATAATATTCATCCGGGTTTTCTTCTTCTGCCAAAACCGGGAAAAGAAAATCTATTATTTTCTGAAGGAAGGCTAGAACATCTTTTCTAACCGGGACTTTACCCATGGTTTGAACTTTAAATTGTCCCCGGTTTGGTATTAACTGTTTTTGATCCATAGTATGTATAAAAAAAAAGCCCTTTGCTTTTGCAAAGGGCCATTATGACTTGATATTTAAATTAGATTTCTAATGGAAAAAGTCAAAATGAGCCCTGCTTGTTGTAGGCATACAACAACACAACATCATTTTGTTATTTCTCTTAATCATGCTGCAAACATAGGCATTTCATTATTAGCGTACAACTTTCGCCATGACGATGGTTTTTAACTGGTCATCATGAAATGAAATGATTCATACGTAAAAGGCAGTTGAGTCTTTTTGAAGATGAGGTTTTCCAGGATCAAAAAGCAATTACATAATTTATCTCAAGATTAAAAATCAGTATAACCCAAGTACCGGAACTAATTTATAGCCCCCAATACCGCCCCCTGCTTTTTTAAAGGGTCCATAACTTACTGATTATCACCTGAGTTACAATAGCCAACGTAAATCCTCCAGGTTCGCCAGGAATTTTTCAGCATAAAGCCCTTGTAATCTGACAGTTGCAAGGGTTTTGTTTTTCTGAAATGGTGGAATAATATAATCCTGAGATTCACTTCGATACAAGATATCAAGATTATAAAACCAAGATATTGCCCGCCAAAGACAAGTAAGCTGAGAAGAAAGTTTTTATAGATAAATCAAAAAAACAGCCTCCAATTACGTCTACAAAATACTAGTTAATATTATTCACACTCTCGTTTGCCGAAAATGAAATGCCCGACTGATTATTGAATTATTTCTGCGGTGTTTAGCTAGACTTTGAGTTGGAGTAATAGATTTTTTGCGAAAAGTATTGAAATTCGCTACCTTTCGCAAAATATTACCCTTATGGAAATCAACCGAGCCAACCAGAATCTTGAAAGTTGGGTAGAGGAGAAGCTTTCATTGGGAAGGTTTTCTTTCTCCTTGAACAGCTTACGGGAATCCTTTGATCAGCATTCGGAAACAGCAATCAAATTTGCCTTGAAGCGGCTGACCGATAAAAGGAAAATAATCTCCATTTACAAAGGGTATTACCTCATTCTGCCACCTCAATATTCAGGTAAAGGCATTTTGCCTCCTGCCCTTTTTGTGGATTCATTTATGAAGTTTTTGGGAAAACCTTACTATGTTTCTTTGCTTAATGCAGCAGCATATCACGGGGCTTCCCATCAGCAACCGCAGGAATATTTTATCGTAACCACCTTCCCAGTGATGCGAGCAACACAAAAGAAGGGTTTGAAGTTGAATTACGTATCTGTTAAATCCATACCTGAGAAATTGCTTGAGAAGCTTAAAACTGAATCCGGGTATCTTTATATTTCCAATCCAGCCTTGACAGCCACTGACCTTATCCAATTCGAAAAAAGAATTGGCGGACTTAGCCGGGCAGCAACCATATTGAATGAGTTGGCCGATGTTCTTAAACCCGGGCATTTTGATACCAGTCTGCTGAATCATGCTCCCGTTACCGCTTTACAACGATTAGGCTATATATTAGAGCTTCTCTGCTTCCAATCAGAATTGGCTGATGCCTTGTATAGCGCCATAAGAAAAAAGTCTATTAAGTTTTACCGCATTCCATTGAAATCTTCGGCTCCGGTTAAGGGGTGTTTTGCTAAAAATCGATGGCGGGTAATTGTAAACGCTAAAATTGAAATTGACGAATGATACCTCAATCCCACATACTTGAATGGAGCCAGCAAGTTCCTTGGCAATCCTTTGAACAGGTTGAGCAAGATCTCGTTATCAGCCGTGCTTTGGTGGAGATTTTTTCCGACAAATGGCTTTCATCCAATCTGGCTTTTCGGGGAGGAACTATTGGGCACCAAGCTCAGAGCTCTTTATCAGAGAAGCAAAGGTCGTGATCTTTATGACCTGTTTGTTGCGCTATATCAAAAACCAGATTTGAGAACAAACGATATTTTGCTTTGTTATAATAGGTATATTGCCTTTTCTGTTGATCATCCTCCGTCCAGGAAGGATTTCATTTTGAACCTGGAAACTAAAATGAAAGACCAATACTTTTTGGGTGACACGATGGCAATACTCAGGCAGGAGACTCAATATGATCCCTACAAAGCCTACGACTTAATAAGAAGAGAAATCATTGAAAGGATATAAAGGCTGGCTGGTCATTGGAGCCTTAACAGGCAAATTGTCAGATGCATAAATCTATTTACAGTCCCCAATACCGCCCCTACATTTTTCTCAACACCCATAACTACCTGATAATCTGCTGTATTACAGCCATCATCACAAACCCTACAGGTTCTCTTGAATCGGCACAAGCCGGTTTTTTTATGCCCAAAAAAACATAATTGCCTAAAATCCTCGTAGAGACAGATCGTAATCTGTCTCTACAATCGAAATTGCACGGACCCTCGTATGGACAAACCGCTTAAAAAACCCAGGCTTCGCCGGACCTTACTGACCACCTTCCGCCGATCCCGTTTGTCAACAGCTGCCGGAATTATTTGACCACCCTAACCCAGCAACTATAAGGCTTTCTGAGAAGTCAAAATCCGTTTTAAGCAACCTCGTAGGAACTGGTCCGCCTCAAACGGCAGGGACTGGTCAGTATATCCGCTTTTTCCAGTTTATACCAATCTCGAAAATCTGCGATTTGATCCTGGGAAATCCACTCCCATTGCAAAAAAAGTAATCATTCCAATTGTCAGTGATCCCCATAGAATATCCAGCGTGTATACTGGATGAAGGATATCGCGGGGTATATCAAAAGTTGTTATCACAGCTCCTACACTCACCGATATTATTGCCATCCATTGATATAATCGAAGGCCGAAAAAAATCGGGGTCTGTATCTCACCGCGTAGGCTTTCTTCAACAAATCTCCCAACTCCGGTTAAAATAAAGTACATGCCTGAAATAAACACAAATGTTGAACCATTGAACCATAATGACAACTGGAATAGACCAGTAAAAAACAGCCAGATAATTGAATATAAAGGAGTTGGGTGAAGGCTTTTACCTTTTAATCCAGAGATTCCACAAACCCGTGATCTTGGGTGTGTATATTTTATTCCGATCAAAGAATCCTTAACGATACTGCCATGACAACATCCGTTTACAAGACATCGCAGCCTGCCAATAGCCTGAACCCATGGCATAAACACAGCAGATACACCTAGAACTACCCATACGTTGTATTTAAGTAGCCAGATTGTAAGACTGGCAAATATTATACCCACAAGAGCCCCATAGAAACCAAATGGCCGCTTCAGTTTTTCCGATCCTTCAATAAATTGTGCCCATAAAGCTGATACAATTAATCCGACTACCGAAAAGATAACTATAGCCCATACATATCTGCTGCCTGTGAGCCAGCCAGCAAGTAATGTCCCTGTAAACGCTGATGCCCCGGCATAAAAACCGTGGTTAATTACTCTTACCGGACCAAAGCTCCATTCCTTCCATGAGTTGGCAATTATTTCAGATAAAGAGCGTAAGAAGCTCCATATCGCAAAACGTTTAATTGTTGCAAAATAAGCAAGTAAACATACTGCGAGGTGCAGAACATAAGATTTACTTATTATGATAATGACAATAGCCAGGATTAGTCCTATAAACCATATTAATAATCTCCAAGCTTTAAAAACTTTCGCATAAAACCTTGTTAAAAGCAGGATCCAGCTGGCATGAAAAGAAAAGAATAAAAAAAATGGTATCCTTAATATGGATAAATTTAGAGAGTTACTTTCAGCAGCATATTTATTATAATACTGTGCCCCCAATTCCGGCCATAGCAGCGCAATAAAGATTACTATTCCTCCTGACAGCAAGGCTGTTATTGCCCATTCCCTGAGGTCCTTCATGGTTGATGGCAGGAAAGGGACCAATAAAATAAAAACTAAACCGATTATTCCAGACCATAACAAACCAGATGGAGCATTTAATACTAGGTCTGCCTCAAATAAAGGTAATTTCATGCCATAGAGAAACCATAGGATATTGCTGCCGGATAACCATAGTAATAGTGGCCACAATATTGCAGATAAGCGATGTCTGATTTTTGAAGGAATATTTACAGATGTAGGAATAGATAATAAGACTGGTTTTGAATATTCATGAAATCGTTTTGTCAGATCAGGCTTTTCATACCCAAGTACCAGTGCAATCATTCCAAGAATGGTCAATGGTGTAACTAACCATAATGCACTTGCTGACCCGATCCATAATGAAACACCAGTTATAAGTATACCAAATCCCGTATAAATCGGATGATGTAAGAAACGATATGGACCTTTCCGCACAAGCTTTTCGGGAGGATAAGCATTCATGGGTAATCCTTTACCATGTCTTCTTAAATAATACATGGACATAATAATGAGGATCAAACCTGATGAAAAAAGACTGATCCCCCAGGATACAGAATGTATTGGTGGCAGCGATATTGAATGAGCAGTCTGGATGCTCCACAACCATAATAATGCAGGCAGAAAAAAGATAAAAACTACGGCATAAACAAGTTTTCCAATTGAATCCTTTTTAAATAACATGCTCCAATTTTCTTATTGAATAACAATTATCTCATTTGACTCATTTCACTTTTTTCATTTTCATATAATATATTCCAACAGATAAAATGAAAAAGACTAATCCATATAAAATACTTGAGGCGATTTCTCCAATAATATTATAGTCCGAAAAAGCAGATAGGATTGAAGTCTGTGATGGAAAGTAAGCAGGCAAATAGCGAATTATTACCTGATTCTGAGCTTCTGCATAAAATAAGGGATTCTGCAGCCATCCGGCATCAATATTGGCTAAAAGGACAATAAGCAAAATGCCTTCAAGTTCACCACGGATCAGGCTACCAACAAGGAGTCCGTAACAGCCATATACCCACCCGGATAAGATCAGGCCCACAATTACCAATAATAAATTTGATGGAGAGAAAAACAAAAGCAGTGACAATCCAACATATATTGAAATCACAATAATTAATACCAATAATACAAGAAGATGGGATATCAGAATTGTTACCGGATGATACCCGCAAATAATTAATCTTCGATTTATTGATACATTCTTTTGAATTAATGTAAGTGCCAGATATGAAGCTAGAAACCCAACTGAGGCAATAGCAAAAAATATTAATGAGCTGTTTCTCTCACTAACCTGAATAATAACTCTTTCAGCTAATGAAGCAACTCTGAATGGCACTTCCCTTTCAGAGGTGGTAAAATAAATAACAATAAAAAATGTTGCCGGGACAACAAACAATAATATTGGAACAATTGGCCTGCGAATCAATGCCTTGAAAATATGCACCATACTAATATACAAGGGATTATTTTTCATTCTAATTGACCATTTTTAATTTGGTAAATGTTATCGAAATGAGATTTCTCTGATATGAGATGCGTTACCATCAAAATACTTTTCCCATCTTCCTTATATTTTAAAGTAAAATCCCAGAATCTCTCATATGTTTCCCAGTCAAAACCGGCATATGGTTCATCAAGTATTAAAAGGTCAGGATTGTGGATTAATGCTATAGACAGATTTAACTTTTGTATTGTTCCACCACTCAATTGATTTACTCGCTTATCCATATACTGTTTGAACTGGAAATGATTCAGGAGCCCCTCCCATCGACCTGATCCTTTGCTGTTTTTATTCGATATTATTATCCCATATGCAGCAGAAAAGTATCTCAAATTCTCCCTTACGGTTAAATGAGGAAAAACAAGAGCCTCTTGTGGGCAATATCCAAACTCTCCATTGATATTTACATTGCCCTTGTCAGGCTTCAATAGTCCCACCAGTATTTTAAGAAGAGTGGTTTTCCCTGATCCATTTTCCCCTACAATTCCTGTTATAGTTCCTTTTTTTACTGAAAAAGAGACATCTTTCAAGACCTGCTTTGATCGGAAGGATTTATTAATATTTTCTGATTGTAGTATCATAAAATACTTATTTCCTGAAATCTACATGCTCATGAATTGCCCATCCCAAACTGTGAATTTCACCATTTTTTATTAATTCTCCACAACTTAACCACTTTGTTTCGCGGGCATTCAAAAAGGATAAGGGTATTGACTTATTAATACCGGGAATATATGATAACAGGGAACCTACAACATTTGATATTTTTTTCTCCGCCTCAATTATTCTGGTTTCAGTGAAAGTAATTTTCAAATCAATATCAGGAATTAAGACTGAATCATCACATATTTCTGCCATACGGGATAATTCCCCGTTATACCATACCCATTGCTTGTCAGGATCTGCATCCAATTCAATCCAAACCATATTATCAGTTGCGGAATTATATCTTCCCCAGCGTATTTGATTCATGGGTATTTTCCATGGTTCAATTGTCATGTCAAGCTTCTCGGCATAGCCAAATCCGGTGAATGATCCAATATTTTTTATTTTGAGCCTGACCTTGGATCGGGGTTGAAAGCAATGCCAGCTTAAAAACCCATCTGTTGATTCATAAATTTTGATATTCAATGGTGAATGATCCAAGCCCCAGTTTCCTTCAAAACCAAAAACCGGGTCAACCAGATTAATCTGTTCTTCATTCTGTTGAGGTGTTGCTTTCCTGTTGAATCTGGATTTTTTTAAGATCGTATTCCCATCAGAATTATAAACAAGGACACTATTATATGGTATAACAATTTTATTCCATCTCAATTCAGCAGAATAAACAATTATTACATCCCCTTTTTCACTAATGCAATCAAGATACCATTTGGAAAGTTTAAACTTTGAATTGTTCTTATTGGTCATTTAGTTTTGCTGAAATAATATCCCGCATCTTTTCGGAAAATTAACTAATTTAAAATATATACGCCAGGGCTATGGACTAACTGAGGTTCGTTGTAAAGGAATGATCTTGAAACCTCTCCACATAATTTACCAGTTCCTTTTCAATTCATTCTGGCTATTGCCACGCCGCAAGCCCAAAATTATTACAGTACAGTTATTTCTCAACCGTATATCCAAATTCCTCAAGCTCTTTCTCTGTTAGCAAAAGAATATTTACATTGTTTGTCGTCAGTAACGTCCGGAACCCAGGTAGCCTAAAATTAAGAGATAGTTTTCTCATATCAAAGTTGATTTTTGCATTTCAAAATCCAATCTTCTTTTCAATAACGTTCGCTGCTAAATATCTTCTCTTCTGGCAAGGATCTCCTGATCCCTTCCAAAATAGACTGGTACCTTCTCCATTGATAGTATGGTTGGTGCTGATAAGGAGCTTGGGAGTTTGTTCTGCAGACAAAGTGCATTTTTTAAAATCTCTAATTTGCAGTCCCCAATACCGCCCCCTTCTTTTTTATAGCATCCATAACTTGCTGTTTATTACCCGTGTTACAACAGGGTACTCAAACCCTCCAGGTTCGCAAAACAATACAACCGCCGCAAGGCGGTTTTTTTTATGCCCTAAAAATTCATAATTGCCTAAAATCCACAGTAATAAAAAGTAAAGAGCAATACGATAAATAATGCGAATTTTTCTCGCTGATTTACTGATACTTACAAGGACTGTTGAAAAATAATCGATTTCCAATGGTAAGATTTTGCCTCTTTGTGTAATAGTACCATTGAAAACAGTTATTAAAAAATCAAAATAACAGTCTTTTATCTTTCTTCTTCCGTCTTTGGTCTTTCTTATTATGATTCCCAAATCCCATCCGGTGAGAATTAACTTCTTGCCGGAATATTTTTTTAGGGGAGATATGTTTTGTTGATAAATTATTTAGAATGATTCTAAATGTTGAATTTTCCGGTAATGTTTTGCCCCCTTTTTATATTAACCCTATGAACGGAAAAATGTATACTAATAAAATCTAAAAATCATGGAATTTAAACCTGCCTGTAAAGCAAGCTTCGGAGTTCCGGAGTACATGAAAAATGCAAAAACCAAAGTCGTTAAAGTTGACCTGCCTGGATTTCACAGGTTCCAGGAAAGAATTTTCCAAAATTACTGCCTAATAATAATGCATTTTGATGAAGGAACAGTTAAGTACATACCATGGGAGATAGTATTTGAAATGATCTCACAGTTTTCCCCGATTAAAAAGGTCGATAATGAAAATTTCGACGAAGCAGCACTCGAACAAATCTTTGAAAATTCAGAACTGCTCGGTCTTGATATTGAGTCAACCGACTTTACCGAAATGACCGAAATCATTAAGCTAAGCTTCTATTTGCTGGAACTCTACCAGCGATACAACGAACCTGATAATATCTATGTAAGCCGCTTCCTAAATCCTCCAAAACACGAGAAGAATTGATCAGGCCGATACTCACCCCACCCCGGCATTACGCTAAATCTTTACGAATATTTTAATGCCTCAACCGGATTACCTATTGCCGCTTTATATGTTTTCCAGCTCACCGTAAGAATTGCAATTCCCAAAGTAATTAGTCCTGCCAAAACAAATACCCACCAGCTTAAGGGGGATTTATAGGCAAAGCTTTCCAACCATTTGTTTAAACCGTAATAGGCTATCGGAGTTGCTATTACAAAGGCTGCGAATATCCACCTAACAAAGTCTTTGTTGAGCAATAGAACTATTTCAGAAACTAATGCCCCATTAACTTTTCGAATGCCAATTTCTTTGGTTCGGCGCGTTAATACAAAAGAAGCTACGCCAAACAGTCCTATGCAGGCAATGAAAATAGCAAGAGCTGTAAAATATCCCATTAAGTGAAAAGTTTTTGTATCCGATTGATAAATTTGCTCATACCGTTCATCTAAAAAGCGAAAATCAAATATTTGATCGGGATAAAAAGATTGGCAAATTTCGCTAATACTGCTAATAGAGTTTGCGTCATTTGATGGCTTTATTTTAACCATTAGTTGGTAGCACATACCGTGATCAATAACAAAAACAGCTGGCTTTATCTGCTCATAAAGCGATTCGAAATGGAAATCACTAAGAACTCCCACAATTTCTCTGTCTGATTTAGGCCAATTACATTTCAACATTTGACCAATTGGATCGCCTTGAATACCTAAACTGCTCACAGCCGCCTCGTTCAGAATGACGGCTTCAGTGGCATCAGTTTTTAACTGATTTGAGAAAAGTCGACCCTGAGAGGCCTTTATACCCAAGGTATTGAAGTAATCAAAGTTCATATGAACATAGGGAATTGTAATCCACTCTGTCTGGCCTGTAGGCATAACCATTCCATAATTACTTAAAGAACCTGATGGTACACGGCTTGCTTCAGAGACATTCAAAACAAGGCTATGATCAAGGAGTGCCTGCTTAAGTGAATTATATTTTTCTAAATCTCCAAAATCATCAAGCTCCGATACGATAACATACTCCTTATCAAACCCCAACTCCTTTTGCTGCATAAAATGTATTTGACGGAACATAACAATGGCCGAAGCTATCAAAGCTATGACAATAGTAAATTGAGCCCCCACAAGTATTTTTCTGAATTGCACTTTTGATCTGCCACTACCTTTTAATGCTTTGAGGACTTTAATTGGTTGAGAAGAAGAAAGGATAAATGCTGGATACCATCCTGCCATAATGCCAACGAACAACATGATGCCAGTGATGCCAAGGATTGTATTCCTGTGAGTTAGGGAGATAAGTGACAGGGCCTTTCCAGAAAGCTCATTAAAAATGGGCAAGCTCAATAAAACAACAAAGAGTGAAATTATCAGGGAAATTAAGAGAATGATAAATGACTCAGAAAAATATTGCCAAGCCAGTTGATTACGAGATGCTCCAAAGACTTTTCTGACTCCAATTTCTGTTACCCTGGTGCTTGCATTGGCAGTTAGAAGATTAATATAATTGAAGCATGCAATCAACAAAATGAGAATGCCAATGGCTGAAAATATTAATACATAGCTTATACTATTTTGAGGTTGAATGTCATTCTCAATATGAGAGGAATAGAGGTGAATATCTTTCAATTGTTGGAGAGAATACTTTGGCAAAGGCCCATCCTTTTCAGTAGTATCGTACTCTCCAATTAATTGGCCGCTTTTTGTCTCAAAATCAGACTTGGAGAATTCATCATGCATTTGGAAATAAACCAGGAAATTTAGCCACCCCCAATTACTCATCCAATCCTCACCGTACACAGTGTTCGCATCTGATAGGGTAACAAAAATATCAAATCTGAAATGAGAATTATTGGGCATATCCTCAAACACGCCCATTATATTATAATCATACTCATTACCCAATCTGAATACTTTACCAATAGGATTTTGATTACCAAAGTACTTTTGGGCAGTTTTTTCCGAGATCACTATTGTGCCCGGTTGCTGTAAAGCTGTTTCGGCAATCCCACTTGTAAATTTGAAGGAGAAGATTCGAAAAAAATCTGCATCAACATAAGCAACTTCGTTCTCTTTAAACCGCTGTCCTTTATATTCAAAAATAATATTATCTCGTGGCAAAATTCGCGTATGGTATTTGATTTCAGGGAAATTATCCGCCAAAATTTTAGCTGTCATCGGCGATTGATAGGGATGTTCTTCCTGACACAATCTATAAATATTATCAGCCTTTTCGTGGTACCGATCATAGCTTAACTCATTTTGGACATATACTAATAGCAAAATGCAAACTGCTAAGCCCATTGATAAACTAAAAACACTTATTAAGGAATATGATTTGTTCTTGATGAGATGAGCAAGCGCGGTTTTGAAGTAGTTTTTCAGCATAGTATTACTATGACGATTAAAAATTTGAAACGCTTCACATTTACAACATGTCTCTTATGAAAATTGATTTCAGAAATGCCAATGTGGAATTTTATCGATGGCCATATCTATTGAATAATCTGCAAAAATAATAGAGAAAAAATGATCCAATTAAAAAGCATATCACGCCACACCCGCATTCCTATTAATCTGATCAATAATCCGGATGAGTTTCCCGGCATCGGCATCGTCAAAAACACCTAATAATCCCTGGTCGTTTACGTCAGTAAATGGAGGCTCAAATAGCATCTTTTTGTCGATGGTTCCGTTCTTGGTGAGATAAGTGATAATATTGTTAATAAAGGTCATTTGATCGGCTCTGAGATTACCTGCCTGGAGGAATTCAGTAAAAGCCTGGTTGGCTGCTTCCAGATTTAATCCTAATATGCTCCTGACAAAGGTTCCCAGGGGTTGTTCGCCAAATGCCTTTGCAAAATCTTCCCTGGTTCCTCTTTCGTCACCATCAAACAGGATCTTTTCCAATTGCTTCAGTTCATCAGAAGTAATTGGCTGGTTAGTGGACAGCCTGGAAATGGTTAACTGATGTTTGTGTTCCCTGATGTAGCTTTCAACTCTTTTTTTATAGGTAGTACGCCCATATATTTCCAGGGGTTCACCCAGGGTAACAAATGCATCTGAGTCCTGTATATCAGTGTAAATAGGATTCCTGCCCTTCAATTCCAGATATTGGACTAATTCCCTTAACTCCTCCCTGATCTCTTCAAGTTTCTTTTGTGAAAGGCCTGTATAGAATTCCGGATCTTTTAAGTTTTCAATAATTCCTTTTGAGCGGTAAACCTGAGGGATAGTGTATTTGGTACTCAACTCCTCCCCTATCCTGATCAGGTTTTCATGAAATCTCTTCTCCGACGATAGCATCAGTAAATTGGCGATCTGCAGTTTCAGCATCATCAAATCGAACCTCCTGGCCGTTTCATTGATCGTCTCGGGAACGGGAAGCCCCGACAAATGCTCTTCGATCTGATGGACATCATCAACACTGAGATTATTCCATCTCACCCTATGCTTAAATTCATCAACATATCTCAAATTCATAGATACCTGAAAGCGGTTGCGATCCAGATTATTTATTGAATTATGGAGCAGATCCAATAGATTCCTTGATAGCTCCAGGTTTTCTTCTTCCCCGGTTTCGGCCAATAATCTGCTCAATTGCAGCCGGGATTCAAATATCTGCTGTGTTATTGGTTTGATCCCTTTGGTATCTTTACCTTTTTTATTGACTTCGAAAAACTCAAAATTCTGACATACATCAATTATCAGGAAATATTCTTTGGGCTCGTTGTGGCCATATGCATCCGGACAAAGCCTGGTGCCCCGGCCGATCATCTGCCAGAACTTGGCATAGGAACGGACTACCTTGAAGAATACCAGGTTTAATACCCTGGGGGCATCTATTCCGGTATCCATCATATCCACAGAAATAACAATCTGCGGATTCTTCTCTTTGTAGTGATCACAGAATGAGTCAATCAGGCTCTGAGCATGGGATACCTGATTGTGGACCATCGCAATGAATTCAGAAGGCTTCTCGGGGTATCGCTCTGTGAAACAATCTTCTATGAATTTCGCATGCTTCTGATTCACCGCGAAAATAATAGAGCGCCCGATTTTGTCCCCACCCTCAATTTTTAAGCCCTGCTCCATCAATACATCCAACACCTTATTTACAGTATCCTTATTGAACAGCCATTTATTCATTGCACTGGCACCTATTTCTTCCGGGAACAAGCCAGTTGACTCATCCAGAAAAGTCTTTTCGTATTTTTCCTTCTCCCTGGCAGATAGCTGCTTGTATTTAATTCCCTCTCTTAAAAAGTTTGTGGCAACATCAATGTTCCTGTATGGTTTCAGATAGGTTGGGACTGCTTCATCCAACTCAAATGAAAATGTAGGATCATCGTTCGGACAACCAAACAATTCAAATGTGTTATGGTCGATACTGTCTTTTGGCGTGGCAGTCAGTCCAACAATGAGGGCATCGAAATATTCAAATATTGCCTGGTAACTATTATAAATCGAACGGTGGGCCTCGTCAACAATGATCAGATCAAAATGCCCTACCCCATAAAAGCGCCCATCACCATTATGAATATTATCGATTTTATTGAGCATACTGGGATAGGTGCTGAAAACCAGTCGTGTTGTATCGTTTTCTTTTTCTTCGGTCAGGTCAATTGAGGACAAATGAGGCAAATGGTCCCCAAAACTTCTCTTAGCCTGACGGACCAATGCATTTCTATCGGCCAGGAAGAGAACCCGTTTAACCCAATTATTTCGGAATAACGCATCTACAAGGGCAGCAGCAGTTCTAGTTTTTCCACTGCCTGTGGCCATTACTAAAAGTGAATTCCTTTTGTTCCCTTTCAATCTGCCATCACTGTCAATAACCAGATTTTCCGAGATGCGCTGAATGGCCTCCATCTGGTATGGCCGGCCAGCAATTACAGGATTAACGATTGCCCTTCTGATATCCTTCCTCGTATTTCGCTTCTGGATGATCCATTGTAATTCCTCCTTGGTATAAAATCCATATACCCTTCGGGGGGTACTGTAAAATGTATCATCCCAGATTTTAGTCTCATAGCCGTTTGTGTAAAAGATCACCGGGCGCTGACCATGCATTTTCTCCAGGCAGTTGGCATATAAAAAAGCCTGATGTTTACCCACCTCAGGATCTTTAGCAGCCCTTTTGGCCTCAATCAAAGCCAGGGGCTTGCCGTTATCATCCCAGAGCACATAATCAACATAACCATTGCCATGGGGATTGTCAGCCGTAACCGGCATCCCGTTAACAGGATATTCCAGTTCCCGGCCGTTTCTCAGATCTGCCCATCCAGCTTCTCTAAGGTCGATATCAATAAGATGCTTCCGTGTTTCAGCCTCGGTGAATTCTGCCGAAATCTTAACAAGGCGATTTTTCTTTTGCTGTTTTATTTTCTCTTTCGCCTTTTCCTCGACAGCTTTTAAAGCTGAAAGAGCCAGTTCACTCTCTTTGGCTTTCTCGAGAATAGCTTCTTTTTCCTCAAGAAGCTTATTAATCTGATCCTGCAGGCTGGAATGTTCTTTCTCCCTCTCTTCCTGGAGGAGTTTAAATTTTCTCTGCTCAGCCCCGACCTTTGGGATATAGGCTTCATTGAATGCACCGGGAAGATCAGGTTTTGCCAGGCTGTAATTATTTGCAAACCATTTTAGAAAAGCATAAATGTATTTAACGCTGATCAGGGCATCCTCCTTACCAACCCTGCCGCCATAATGAGCTGCATTGTTCCCAGTTTTCCGCACAATATGCAAACCGATCAAAAGCTGGTACGGAATTATCCCCTTGATCTCCTCCTGGCCCATCAGGTTAACCAGCTCCTTGTTGTAAGGAAGTTCGATATACTCTTTGTCGTAAATCAGGTGGATACTTTCCTCCAAGACCAGCCGGCAATAATTGGCCGTGGATACCGGCTCAGTTATAGTCCGCTCCTCCGCTCTTTTCATCTTCCTGAAAAGAGAAGGCCATTCGGTCTGGAGGAATTGGAAGTTTGTCATAAATCAAACTTGATATTTTTGATCAGGATGGTTTGCCATATCAGGTATTGAATATTTTATCCTTCCTTCTTCTCTCAATGGTTTAATATATTCCTTAAGAACATACTTTTCAGATTTACCCAATATAAGAGCTATTTCAGATGAGCCTAATTTTCTCCAGCTGCAAAGCTTAACGACTACTTCTTTTACCAGCTCCTTGTCAGCAGTCCGTTTACCAATTTTATCAATTGCTTGTTTAATCTCACCTGGTACTTTAGCCAGAATACCAGGTAGATTATTTCCTCGAGGTGGTGCACTAAGGCCTGAAGGTGGTGCACTAAGCCTTGGAAGTGGTGCACTAAGGCTTTGAGGTGGTGCACTAGCTGCAAACACCTGACTACCTATCACATGAGAGATGTAATTGAAAATTGTATTATTGACTCAAATCAATCTTCTCAATAAATCTCCTTCCAATGTAGTGTTCGATCAGCTTTTTATGATGAAACCTCCCAATAATACATGCGGGATGGGTGTTAAATTTTTTAGCAAAAAATTCCACATCTTCCTCTGTAATAACTGGTTTCTTCAAAACCTCTTCCTCCTCCTCTTTTGAAAATGTCCATTTAACAGCAAACTCATCTGCTTCTTTTTCCTTGGACTCATCAAGCTCCTCATAATCTACATCTTCCAATGCCACATATTTTTTCCCATGCATTAAAATGTGGGCTATTTCATGGAAGAAAGTGAACCAGAAAATATCATTCTGCTTATACCTTGCAGATAGTTGAATCAACGGTGAATCACCAATCCACCTTGTGGATCCATTTATAGAGGCTCCATTGATACATGGAGTATAAACAACTCTTAAACCTGATCTAAGGCAAATAGATTGCAATCTCTTAAAAAAATCAGATGGGTGTTCAGCCATTAAACGTTTCAACTCTGGAAGGCTATTCAATAATGACTTTTCTTTGTAAGCAACTTTACCCAGACTTGAGGCTTGAACCTCACCCTGCCGCAGCCAGGCAGCAAATGCATAAGGCCGTCTTGTGTGAGCAAGAGAAACCCGGAAGTTAACTCTTAGCTTTGCATTGAAGTAGTAATCCTCAAATGCTTTCTGATTCCCAACACTAAAATAATCAAACAGGTTCTTAACCTTCTCTTCAACCTTTCTTGTTGGAGAAACCCAGCCATATGAAGCCATTTGGGCATATGGAAAATTTTCAGCCCACTCAGTGGAGTTTGCAATCGTTTCTACCCTCTTGAGCCTGGCAACAGCCTCATCATAATTTCTCTGACGTGTAAGCCAAAATGAAGCGGGAATTTTCAAAACACCTTCGAAAAGAACTGCCATATCAGGAGTGATGGAGCTTTCCCCGGAGAGAATTTCACTGATTGTTTTCTCAGGCTTGCCTGTTCTGATCGCAAACTCCTTTGACCCCATCCCCAATTCATCAAGTTTCTCAGCCAGGGTAGTACCTGGATAACTTACTGATTCAGGATAATATTGATTCTTCTTTGTTGCCATCTTTCTTACTTGTGATAATCTGCTATCTCAATGATTTCAATCCCTTTGATTTCGCACCATATAAATTGACCATCTTCGTTTTCAGGAATCGGATCTTCATGCGGCTCAAAAATCAACCTATACGGATGATCCAGATTACAAGCCCATTGACCCTTTCTATCAGCTGTTAGTTCATGGAATTTACCAGGTAAATAGCGAGTTTCCTCAAGACTATTAGCAGCCCGCAGATCATCAATTCTTTGTTTATATAATTTTGATCTGATTGGGCCAAAGGTCTTCAGAGAAAAGCCGTCTTTATTGGCGCATTTTTCAAGTTTTCTATTACGAAAGCTAATATTCACTGCAAATATATAATTTTATTAACACTTAATGTTAATTATTTGGAATTTCTTTGCCAATTTACTGATTACCCGATCCCCAGATCTACTAATCTACACACACCTACCAATCACTTGATCTACAGACCTGTCAATCCCCTACGGGGAATAAAATTCATGGGGTTGCCTCATTTTCTATAATTATTTAACCTCTACGAGGTAGTATCAATTGGCACATTGTCGCATTGGCTAATTGTCCGATTTCCCGATCTCCTAATCTCCTAATCTACTAACCTACTGATCTCCTTATCTACAAGTCTACTGATCTACCAATTCGCCACTAAACGCCCTCTGCAAAAGACTATTAAACAGATCTTCTGATTTTTGTTTGGATTCTTGAACTTTTACTTTCTGCTCCTCAATTGCCTTTACTCGATCCGCAAATTGGTTTTGAATTTGAATAGGAGGAACCGTCAGAACAAAGGAATTTATTTTTTTCAGTGTGTATCTTTGGATTGCAGCTCCCGACATAAACTCATTAATCAACTTCGCCTTTATGCCATCGTGATTTAGCCAATGACACAGATATAAGTTATTCAGTTCATTTTTATTAAGCTTTAATAAGGCAAGGCTTGACAGCAAACTAATTGGCTCATTGAAGGAGTTAATACAAGCAATTCCAGTAGTAGCACCATCTTTTATATATAGTACGTCACCATATTCAGGGGAACACCTCCTAAATATTTCTTCATGTGCTTCCCTCTTTATATAAGAAGGCTTTGATTTAAAATCGAGTCCATACTCTTTTACATGTTTCGCTGTTACGTAGGGATAACCATCACTTTGAGGTTCTGGAGAATGATGTGTGCCGTCTGTAATCTTATTACAAACTTCACTTAATTTTTTCTTCTCCCATCCCTTCGGATTAGTCACCGGATCCCCAAACATATCCAGAAACAGGGATTGAGTAAGTTCATCATACTTTTCGATGATTTTATTATTCAGCTGTCGCAGCTTGTCGGCCTCATCCAAAATGTTGGCAATTCTTTTTTGGGTTTCTAGTGGGGGGAGGGGGATTTTGAGGTTATTTATATCTTCCAACCTTATACTCGGATAGGCCTCATCCAAAATCAGTTTTGATGGATTATACCAAGAAAGATATCTGGCTAGATAATTAACAGAAACTTTATCCGTTGGAAGAATAGCTGCTAGATGGCTAACAAAATATACTTCTTCCTCAGTTATATATACTCGATTCTTTGTTGCACTCATCCCACTTTTAGCAAATAGAATTGAACCCTTGGGGATTTTCTTGAGCCGGTTTTTTTTCGCAATCAACTCGCTCACCTTTGGAATACTACATAGACTTTCCCCGGAGATCAAATCCTCTATGTGTCCTGCTCTAACAAATGGCGTACCTTCAGTAGAAAATTCTTTAGGAGCAGCTTGACCGGCTGTAATTTTTAAAAGATCTCCAATCCTTACCATCCTAACAACCCCTCCAAAGTCTTAATGGCTAATGCTCTCTCATCATCAAGCACTTTTATCTCAGCAATAATTTCTTTAGGAGAATCATATAGCACCTCATCATAAACAATCTCCTTATATCGATTAATACTCAGATCCCAATCATTACCTTTGATCTCCTCAAAGGGCACAAGGAAACTGTGGTCGGTCCTTGCCCTGTTGGCTTCCTTGCCGAGGTTTTTAAAACGCTCAACTATATCAGGGATATCATTTTGAGAAATAGGATTTCGTTTATCATCAAGACTGTATCCATCGGATTTCATGTCGTAAAACCAGACCTTATCGGTACCACCGCTGTTTGTTTTGGTAAATAACAAAACGGCGGTACTAACCCCGGCATAGGGTTTAAAAACACCGCTTGGCATTGATATTACGGCATCAAGCTTATGGTTTTGGATTATTTCCTGCCGGATCTGTTTGTGTGCATTGGAGCTCCCAAAAAGCACCCCATCCGGTATAATTACGGCACAACGTCCGCCGGTTTTAAGCATCCGTAGCATCAGTCCCAGGAAAAGCAATTCAGTTTTCCTGGTTTTTACGGTTTGGAGGATAGAGCTTTCTACCCCTTCATAATCCAGGCTCCCTTTAAATGGGGGATTCGCCAGGACAAGGGTAAATTGCTCCCTGATATCCCCATTGCCCTCACTCAATGCATCCTTACCAATCAGAGTTGGGGTTTCAATCCCATGCAACTGAAGATTCATGGCCCCGATCCTCAACATGGTTGAATCAAACTCAATCCCGGTAAACATCCTGCCATTATAATGATCCCTAAAATCCTTTTCGTGAAACCAGTCGGGGTGATTATCATGGATATATTCATTTGCAGCAACCAGAAAGCCGGCAGTTCCGCATGCCGGGTCACAGATAGTATCCTCTTTTTTAGGCCGCACCATATCCACCATCATCCTGATAATATGGCGGGGAGTACGGAATTGTCCGTTGGTCCCGGCGGTGGCTATTTTTGAAAGCAGATACTCATAAAGATCTCCCTTCGTATCCCGGTCCTCCATCTTGATCTTGTCAATCAACTGCACCACCTGATCCAACAGCCTCGGTGTTGGTATCATAAAGGTTGCGCCCTTCATATACTCAGCAAAAACACCAGCCTTGTTTCCCACCTCCTTCATATGATCAAACACCGTCAATCCGGCCAGCTGCGGTCTGGTGAAAAGATCGAACAGGGTTTGGGGATCCTTATTCCTTAAAGAGCTCCACCGCAAATCCCTTTGCTCCTCACTAAAAATCGGATTCTGCACCGGTATCCCCACAATATTCGCCTTCTTCTCCTCAAGGAGCTGCTTCTCATCCAGCCTTCTTATAAAAAGCAGATATGTAAACTGCTCAATTACAGTTAGCGGATTAGAAATCCCTCCAGTCCAGAAGGCCTCCCAAATTTTATCAACCTGTGATTTTAGTTCTCCGGTTATCATTGATGTGATTCTATTTTACATATTTGATTTATGGTTTAGAATTTTGTGAAAGTACGAAATACCAGTAATTAATCTTTCAAATAGATTGTCCTAATATAAAAGGATTTCTATCTTTGGATTTATAGCTGGGATTGCATAGATCTCGACAACCTGTATAAGAGGAATGCACGTAAATACGTATACACAACGTTACCAAACATAAAAAAAACTACAGCATAGTGACAACTGAAGAATATAAAATAGTAAGAAAATCAGGAATGGATTTGGCATACAAAATTCTTGACACACTGTCAAAAAAGAATAAAGAGATGCAACACGCTGGAAAATTATTGGGGTTTTGGGATGGCAAAGCAATGATTTTTGATTCGGAAGAGGAAGTTGATGTATTGATGGATTTCGTGCTCTATGAAAAGAATAATTTTGGCATTAAACTCATTGATAAATTTTATGATAGTGCTTATGATCTATCCGAAATTGAGGAAGAGATTCTAGAAGGCATGGTCGATTATCATTCCTCATTATTTCAAATAAAGAGTATAGATTCCGTAAATTGCATAATAACATTGATTGATTTGTTTGACAAAAAACAAACTGAATTCAAGCTTATGGACTTGGGAATCTCAAAAACAGGTAGTGCTAGGATTATTTTCTATACAAGATTAATTCCGATTCGTGATGTATATATGACATCTGGTGTGTCATTTGGATTTGACGCATCTGTTAAGAATAAAATTCTAAGTGATATATCGCTACTTAGATTCAAATTGAGACGGAAAATGGATTCATCTGATTTATTTATACTGACACATAAAGCGAGTAAACAATACGGTTTGGAAATAGTGAAAATGGATGCTAAATAATAAGTAAACGTTTGGTAACACTAAGAAAATATCTAAACTCAAAGTGAGGGGACAATATCTCTAAACCAAAAATTAAGGGAAAATACTATTCCGGGTTGTCTAATCAGCTTTTTGTAAACCAATACCATCTCTCGAAGGTATTCGTTAATTAATGATGGCGATGAGTCTTTTGAAGATTATTGGTTAAAGTATATTAATTCATCAAGTGAAGCAGTTCCTCATGTGAAAATTTAATACCCGGAAGGATTGCTCAACTTAAGCAAAAAACCCGGCAGTTGGATTTATTCTTTTGAGACCCGAACAAATACTGATACATTTATAACTGAAAACTAAATAATTATGGGTAAAGATTATCAAACAATTATCCGCGAGATAATTCATCATATCACTAATCAATGCATGTTTTCAAACACTTCTGATTTCTATGTTGGAATCACCAATAATCCTGAAGAAAGATTATTCACTGAACACAATGTTAACAAGAAGCTTGGCTGTTGGACTTATTGCGAAGCTCTTAATGATCAACATGCAAGGGAAGCAGAAAAATTATTAATTAGTCAGGGAATGAAAGGTGGTTCTGGCGGGAGTGATAATTCAAGCATCATGGTTTATTGCTACAAAATAACCTCAGAGACAGAAGAATAATTTTTTGCAATTGAGATTCATCGATCGGGGGCTATCCCAGCCCATTTTCACTGATGCAGATACTTAATATTTCCACTTATTTGCCAGAGCCACTAATGAAAGCATTACCGGAACCTCCACTAATACCCCTACAACTGTAACCAGGGCAGCAGGAGATTGCAGCCCGAATAAGGCAATTGCCACAGCCACTGCAAGCTCAAAGAAATTACTTGCTCCAATCATTGCCGCAGGGGAACAAATCGCATATGGCAATTTTAATTTACGGCCGGCAAACCATGTGATAAAGAAAATAAAATAGGTTTGAATAATTAATGGAATCGCTATCAGCAATATGATTAGTGGATTCTCAATAATGTTGGTACCCTGAAATGCAAAAAGCAAGACCAGTGTGATAAGTAGTGCCAATATTGAAATGGGTTTAAATTTGGGTAGAAACACCTTTTTAAACCACTCTTTACCTTTCTTTTTTATTAATATCTTGTTGGTAATATAGCCTGCAACCAGTGGCACCACAACAAATATTAAAACACTGGCAACTAATGTTTCGTATGGAATCTCAACATTAGTAATCCCAAGAAGTAAACCAACAATTGGAACAAACGCCACCAATATTATCAAATCGTTTATCGACACCTGAACCAATGTGTAATTTGGGTCTCCATCGGTTAAATAGCTCCAGACAAATACCATTGCAGTACATGGGGCAGCCCCAAGCAATATAGCTCCTGCAATATATTCACCAGCCATCTCAGGAGAGATGAAAGCGGCGTAAATTTTAGTGAAGAAAATCCAGGCAAAAAATGCCATGGTAAATGGCTTAATTAACCAGTTAACAACCAGTGTTAGGATTAATCCCTTTGGCCGTTTACCCACATTTTTTAAGCTGGAAAAATCTATCTGGAGCATCATGGGGTATATCATTAGCCAAACCAAGATGGCTACTGGAATATTCACTCTGAACACCTCCATCCTGCTTAATATACTTATGCTGTCACCCGCAAAATGACCTATAGCAATTCCTATAGAAATACAAAGAGCTACCCAAAGGGTCAGGTATTTTTCAAAAAATCCGATTTTTTTTTTGACTGGGCTCATTTAGTTACAATTTAGTCTTAATTTTTTGGATATAAAGATCAGAAAATGCATCTCTTATTTCATCACGCACCCTGCGGAATTCACTCCAGATAAATTCATTGGAGCCGACAGCAAGGGATGGATCATCAAATCCAATATGTATCCTATTATTAACTTTACCTATAAATACCGGGCATACCTCATTCGCACCTCCACAAACTGTTATCACGAAATCCCATTGGTACTTAAGATACATATCAACAGAATCAGATGTGTGATGACTAATGTCAACACCAACTTCTTTCATGGCTTTTACAGCATTGGCATTTAACTTGCCGGAAGCTTCTGTTCCTGCAGAACAAACTGTAATATTTTTATCGAATGATTGTAAAAATCCATGCGCCATTTGGCTCCGGCAGGAATTTCCTGTACATAGAA
Organism: uncultured Porphyromonadaceae bacterium; assembly: GCA_964465145.1. Taxonomy (GTDB): domain Bacteria; phylum Bacteroidota; class Bacteroidia; order Bacteroidales; family UBA12481; genus JAUVKA01. The sequence goes on from CAYXJR010000040.1 coordinate 30,661, forward strand.
TTAATATTTTCATAACATGCATTAAGGAGCTATTTTTTGAAATAAGCCCATTAACCGGGTTTGATAGATTTCAAGAATCTGACCTTCATTCTCTCCTATTGGTTTGACTGGAATAAGATCCTTCACCTGATCGGCTTCAAGTCCTGAGTCATACATTAGATGAATTGCAGCCAGTAAAGTATCTCTTATTGCTAACCTACTTTCTTCTGCTGACAATCCCATTTGAGTACCAAGTTTTTCCAATTCGTTCCACTGAAACCAAAAATATGTTGGGAGCATAGCTGAGATCATGGCATAAGCTTCAAGTTTTGACTCTGCTGTTTCAAAGTTATGTCCTAGAATATTAAGCACATCCACAAGGTTTGCTTTTTCGTTTTCCGGAAAACTTCTGGCAAATGTGATTGGATTGAATCCTTCGTTGATATACGATGTTGCATTGGGTATCATTCGTACAATATTAGCCGTTTTCAGCTTTGAAGCAATTTTTTTAATAGTAATTTTTGGTGCGAGGGAAATAATGATAGAATTAGGAGTAATAGTATCAACTATTTGGTCTAAGCTTTCCATGATCACAGGCGGATGGAGGGCAATGAATACAATAGATTGCCCGGCAGCCTGATCCAGGTTTTCAGCTAATCCTATGTCGGGGAATTGCTTTTTTAGAGCAGCAAGAACATCGGAATTGTTGTCGAATACAACTACTGATTCGAACTTGGTTTTTTTGTTTGCGAAAGCCTGAAGAAAGATCCTGGTGATGCGGCCACCACCAATAAAACCTAATGATTTTGTTTTCATGACTCTTATTCTTAATGTTTCATAAAATGATTATCACTTATATGACACCAAATATCAAACCCGAAAGAGTTGCCATAACAATCACAAGTAAGACATATACAACTGTTTTTTGTGTTCCAATCACTCCCCTTATGACAAGCATATTTGGTAATGAAAGTGAAGGGCCAGCCAGTAGCAAAGCCAAAGCAGGTCCCTTTCCCATTCCAGCCGAGATCAACCCCTGTAGAATAGGCACCTCTGTCAAGGTGGCGAAATACATAAATGCGCCCACAATAGAAGCAAAGAAATTTGAGAATATTGAATTTCCACCCACTAACTTTGCTACCCATTCATTTGGGATAACGCCTGCCATTGCAGTATCGCCATGGGTGGAACCCAATAAGAAACCTGCTACTAGTACGCCAATGGCCAATAAAGGCATGATCTGTTTAGCAAACTCCCAGGTTGAAATCGTCCACTCCCGATTATCAGGATCATTCTTGTCTAATAGGGTTATTACACTAATACCTATGATTCCAACCAGGACCGGTACAATTGGTGAGTTGGTTATGAAAGCAGAGACCCCAGTGAGAATGGTGACCAATGCCACATGCTGCCACTTAATCTTCAAAATATAGACAAAGGAGAAAATTAAAAGGAGAGCAAATCCTCCGGTGATGTACCACTTATTTACCCACAACCAATACCATCCTCCACTGGTAACGCCCTCTCCCGGTTTTCCCCAATTGGCAAAAACGAGAATCAATACTAAAATAAAAAAGTGGAATGCAGTTTGCCATATTGGCCTTTTCTCCGGAACATCCGGAAAGTTGATTTGCTCTTCTCTTTTAGCCTTTTCTTCCTTCCGATAAATTAAGGACATAACGGAGCCTATAACAACAGCAAACAAAACAGCACCGATAATACGGGCCACGCCCATTTCAAAACCAAGAATTCGTGCCGTTAGAATAATAGCAAGGATATTGATAGCCGGCCCTGAGTATAAAAAGGCAATCGCAGGTCCTAAACCAGCACCTCGCTTATGAATACTTGAAAATAATGGTAAAATGGTACAACTACAAACAGCTAATATAGTACCCGAAACAGAAGCTACAGTATAGGCTACCCACTTTTTTGCCTTTGCACCAAAATATTTCATTACCGCCCCCTGGCTGACAAATACTGAGATTACCCCTGCTATGAAAAATGCAGGCAATAAACACAAAATGACATGCTCCCTGGCATACCATTTGGCCAGATCAAGCATAGCTGCCACCGCACCATTGAATTGTGCATTTTCCAATGGTAGAAAATAGGCACCGATGAATACCGCAGCGATCCAAAAAAGAATCTTTGACTCCTTCTTCCAATTCATTTTTTTGTATTAGATATGGTTCGTAATAAAGCGAACAGGATTGATAAATTTTTTTATAAAATCAACCGAACAATATAATATATACCTACAGCTATAAACAGAAACGCCACTATACGACGAAACCACAGCTCAAAAGTCTTTATTCTGTTATATAAATTACCAATTTTGCCCACACTAAAAGCAATTAGCCAGGCAAAAATAATTACAGGAATCCCTGTTCCAAGTGCAAAAATTATAGGTAAAAATAAACCACTGGGGCTGCTGACTGTCATAGGTATTAACATCCCAAAATAAAGAACTCCACTGTACGGACAAAAGGCAAGGGCAAACACAACCCCTAAAAGGAGAACACCCCCAAAACCAGTCCTTGATTTGTTTTCCATTTTCTCTGTTATGGAGCCTATCCCTGGAATCTTCAATTTCAAGATTCCAAGCATGAAGAGGCCAATAATTACCAATATTGGACCCAGGATTTTTTCACCCCATTGCTGGATAAATCCTGATAATTCTAATTGACCGATGCTGAAATAGAAAATTAGTCCTATGGCAGTATATGTAATGCCACGTCCCAAGGTGTAGATTAAACCATTCAGAAAAACCTTACGCCTGCTCTCAATATCCTTACTTATAAACCCTATAGCTGTAATGTTGGTTGCTAATGGGCAGGGGCTTATGGCAGTCATAAGCCCCAGAATGAATGCAGTAAGGATTGGAAATTGAGAGTTTTCCAATAAATTTTGCAGAAACTCCATTACTACTTAAGCATATTGTCTATGGTAGACTTAACTTTTGCTTTAAGCTCTTCAGGTTTTGTCCGGGCGTTTAGAAACGCGTCATTAGTTAAATTTACAACCATATCACCATCAACAATTAGGAGTGTTTGGCCAGAGACCTTATATTTCTTAATCAGAGGATTCTCCTTGTCTTTTTCCCGGTCAATGGATGTAAAGGGTATTTTATCCCCGTAATACTCTTTAATGGCTTCCTGGGTAACAGCCTCAACAGCCTTGCAGGTAACACATCTGGCGGTTGCATGAAAGTAATAGACTTTCACGTCTTTTGAGTCCAAATTCTCTTTATAATCTCTGGCAGATACATTGAAAACCGCCAGAAATAGGAACAGTCCGATTAACTGAATTGATCTTTTCATGATTACTTCATTTATTTGGTTAAAAGTTCTTTGATTTCTTTTGAAGAAGGTACGCAACCTTTTACCAGCACTTTGCCATCTACCACCATGGCCGGGGTGGTCATGATTCCATAGGCCATTATTTCAACAATATCTTCAACTTTTGAGATTTCGGCCTGGATTTCATTCTCCTGCACGGTCTCTCTAATCGTCTTTTCCAGGGCCAAACACTTGGCACATCCGGTTCCTAATATTTTTATTTCCATAATAAGAAGTTATTATTACTATTCGTTATTCGCAAAACTACGAAGTGACCATTCAAATTTTTTTATATATCGAACATCTTTTTAATCAAGCTTTTAGCTTCTTCCCAGTTCTCCTTTTGAATACAATATTTTATTCTGGGGGATTCGATTTCACCTTGAATCAAACCCGCATCCTTCAGCTCCTTTAAATGCTGAGAAAGTGTTGACTTAGCTATTGGTAGTACTTCAGATAGATCGCCGCTGTAACAACAGGATTGGCTGGCAAGCAACTGCATTACATACACGCGTATTGGATGACCCAGCGCTTTTGCATACCTGGCTATTTTCTTTTGCTCGTAAGTTATACCAATTGTTTTTTTCATACTGTTCGTAATAGAACGAACAAAGGTAAATAAAGATTTCAATTCTACAATACAAATCCAATTTGAATCATGAATCAACCAGGGCAACATAGATGATCCATCTTCATCATACTCACAGTTTTCATGCCCTTACCGGCTCTAATCCGGAATATATACATTCCGGCTTCTGCACCTTGGCCATGCTCATCATTCCCGTTCCATTCCAATGAATAATCCCCTGCAGAATAATGCTTATTGCTGGCCAGAGTCTTTATATGCTGGCCATTAAGATTATAAACCTCAATAGTGATGTTTTCTGCCTTTGGCAAACTAAACTCTATCATGGTATTGGAATTAAAAGGATTTGGGAAATTTTGAAAGGCCATTTTAACTGCTGTCAGAGTTGGTTATCTTCGATGAGCCGGTTTAGTATTAGACAAACCGAAAGATAGTAAAAAGTTCATTGAGATAATCTTAATAGCAGGATTGAAGGTGTCAAATTACCCGGTTCTTCGTCACATTCATATGTCCAGGCTTGCTAATTATAAATAACCCAGGCTATACACCGTAACTGTTAATTTTAGGAATATTTGAACTATACATGCGCACATACTAAATAAGATTTTACCAGTATTGCATCTTCCTTCTGCTTTCTTTATATTTGAGCCTCCCCCGCTATTAATTATTCGAGTCCTATGAAACTTATTTGTAGATGGTTGCTGACCTTTTGTCTGCTGGTGATTATTGTTTCGTCCTGCGATAACGATCCAATAATCGATCCGCCGCAGGGGTTGGAAGCTGAACCCATAGGTACTTTAAGAGTATGGTTCAAGATCTCCCATCCATGGCTGCCCCTGGATAGGATTGTAAGGACTGACCTGCATGTGGCTAAAGATGGAATGGAAATTTATAAGGGGAATTACTTGGAATCGGCCAATGTAACTGATTTTCAGGACAACTACTTTTTCTACCTGCCACCGGGAACCTACTATTATGAAGCCGGTATCGCCTGTATCTGTGGCGGGGATTCCTGCTCTGCTGGTGGCTTTCCCGGAAACCAGTTTGGAGGAAAATTTACTATGGGGAAGTTCACTATTACAGAAGGCGAGGTAACTACGGTTACACCCACGTTTCAATGACAAGGCAAGCTATTATATTATTCCTGATCAGTCTGCTTGTTCTGGGATGTGAAGCTGAACTTGATGTATTCCGGGAGGGTGAGCCTACACCAGTGGTGTATTGTATTCTCGACCAGGAAAAAACCACCCAGAGTTTAAGGCTGTCGCGTTCTTATAACTCTTTCGCAGCCTACGAAGCTCCTGAAAGTTCGGATAGCCTTTTGTTTGATAGGGCTCTGGATGTGGCTATTGAACAGGTAAACGGCACAACTGTCGAAAAACGCGCCTTTTTTACTCCGGTTGATGTGAAAAAAGATACAGGATTCTTCCCGGTAACAGAACACTGGGTCTATCAATCAGATATGGAAATCCTGCCCAATACAACTTATAAGCTGATTATCTATCTTAATGAATCCGACAAAATTATTTACTCAACTTGTACAACAGTCACTCCATTTGATATTGTGAATCCAGCATACCCGGAAGTCCGGGACATTAATTTTCAAGCTGAGCACAATCCTTCATTTTACTGGACACAAAGCACTAATGCAGGCGTATACCAGTTGGGTTTCTTCCTTCATTACGATGAATATATTGTGGATGAAGTAGAAAGTAAAACGATGAATCTTTCCTTTAATACAAAGTTTATCCTGGAAAATTCTGGCCATTTTTTTTCGCAGAGTATCAACAGTAACCAATTTTACATTAAGCTTAATGATCAATTGGAATCCGATCCGGCAGTATTCCGTAAATGTACTGGTTTGGATGCCTATGTTTTCTGTGGCGGTGAAGAATTAGCATACCTGATACGGCTTCAAACAGGGGGACAAACATTCAGCCTGATGGAATACACCAACCTTTATAATGGCATAGGGGTTTTCTCATCTCGCTTGACCCGGCAAATCAAGGGGTTTAAATTAACTGATCAGTCCATAGATTCACTGGCGTATGGAAAATACACCTACGATCTTAATTTCCTCGACAGAAATGGAGTGAGAGAGAAAGGAGGTGGGAATTGACAAGCTTAAAAACTTTATTCCGGATCTTAGGGTTGGCCTTACTTGTAATGGCATGTGAACCTCACTCGGATGAAATTGATTATCAACCTGTATCTGAATTCATTGTATCACCGGATTCTGGCAATACCACCACCGTTTTTCAATTTGATGCCAGCACTTCTTTATCTTCGAGTTTGGAGGATAATCCAGTGTTTCTTCGTTGGGATTGGGATGCCGATGGTAATTGGGACAAAATGTATACAACAGGTGGAATTTATACTCACCGATTCTATCAAAAAGGAACATATACTGTTGCTCTTCAAGCTGCCACCCTTCTAGGCAGAAAAGACACATCTCATATAACCATTGTTATTACTCAAGGTTATTCAGCCCCACATGCCGTCTTTCACGTCAGCCCCGATTCAGCCAATATCTTTACTGAATTTACCTTCGATGCATCAGATTCCAAGGACGATGAAGATTCTATCAACCAGCTGCAGTTTCGTTGGGATTTTGAAGGGGATATAATCTGGGATACAGAATTTTCATCTGATCCGATAGCAAAATTCCAATATCCAGATAACGCATTTTATCCAGTAAGACTGGAAGTGAAAGATCCACAGGATATGAGAGGGATATCTACTTTTAACCTGGAGGTTACCAGACTTAATGATAAGATAGTTCCAATAATGATATCAGAATGCTGGCCTTGTACTCTTGAAGACACAATTAATTTTGATGCAAGTGAAAGCTATATAATGGGAGATCCGGGGGCTCAGGTGTCTTACTCCTGGGATATATTCGCCGACAACCGTTGGGAATTGGAAAGCAGTAGTTCACCATTTTTCAATTATAAGATTCCCTTTGAGGGGATGCATAAAGTTAAACTCAGGGTCACAGATCAGGATGGTCTTTATATGGACACCATTACTGAGGTAGAGATCTTTCCATTAAATACGCCGCCTGTGGTCGATCTGGTCCTGGGTAACCGATACGGTAATCCCTCCACCAGATTCTACCTTCATGGACGAGGCTCATTTGACCGGGAAACCCCATACTTTGATCGTGAATTAAGGTGGGATCTGGACGATGATGGAATATGGGAAGAGGAACATAATGATCAATACGAGGTGTGGACGCAATATGATCAGCCTGGTGATTATCCGGTTGCTTTGCAGATCACTGACACACAGGGAAAATCAACAATTGCCTATGATACTATCAGGGTTTTCCAGGGCAACCGGACAACCGATATTTTAGAAGATAAAAGAGGAGGCTCAATACCAGAATATTATGGAACCGTAAAAATTGGAAATACCTGGTGGACACAATCCAATGCAAGGTATACCCCCGCTCCTGGCTCTAATTATTTAGTTGATGTTTATATGGGTCAAACTGACAGTGTTTATTTATTCGGAAATTTGTACCCATACAAGGCACTCCAAGACCGTAATAAACCCTGCCCAGATGGATGGAGAATTCCATCATTGGATGATTGGAATCAATTAATGGAAGATCTTGCACCCGAAAGCAATATTTCTGATCTGCTTTTAGGTGGTTCAAGTGAATTACATATCCTGCTAACAGGTCAATCCGATTATGGCGTTTATAATGGCAAGGGCCGGATGGTTAATTATTATACAAGTACTTTGACAACCTCCAGACATCCTTATCTTTGGTACATAGATAAATTACTGAAAAAAAACCAGAGCGTGATAGGAAGCCGTATGTATAACTCACCAATCCGCTGTGTTAAAGACCAATAATCAATAAACATTAAACCAAAATATTATGAAAAGAGCAGTCCTTCTATTTATAACAGTCATTCTGGGAACCGGGCTTGGAGCTTATTGTCAGAATCCGATAATGCTTACTGTAACACAGCCCGATCCTCTTCAGGCAGATGCAGGTACTGATGTAGAAATCGGCAAAGGAGAATCTATAAGCATCGGTGGGAATCCTTCTGCTCTTGATGGGTATGGAGATTATATCTATTCCTGGGCCCCGGCAACTGGATTGAATGATCCAACCCTGGCAAACCCTATAGCTACCCCCGAATCTACTACCATATACCTATTACAGACTTCGTTAGTTTCTATATTTATTTTTTTACACTAAATGGGTTATCA
>CAYXJR010000041.1:0-38770 GCA_964465145.1 uncultured Porphyromonadaceae bacterium
AACCAGCCAGTAAAAACAAGCTCAGAACAGTAATAACTGTTCCTATTCCGGCAAACCAAATACCCTTGGTCCCTTTATTGAACAACACACTACCAATGCCAAACAGAACTCCAACAACGCCAAGGAGGAACATAACGAGAACAACTGGCATACCCATGAGGTTATGAAAGTATTTATTGCTTTCCAGAAAAACTTCTTTAGTATCTGCGCCATAAGCATATCCATCCAAAAACATGAGGCGGATAACAAAGAACAGAAAGAATACTAAAAAGGGTATGGTATTTACCAATAGTTGTTTCCTGCTTCGGGCTATAATCTGCTCATCATCAATATCATTCAAAAAATACAGAATTGCCAGAATTCTGGCCAGGAAGAATACCGACAGACCTAGTGAAAGGTTTTGCAGGCTCAGGGCAGCTTCAAGGCCCCGTCCAGGACCAGTCCAGATTACCTGGTTCAGCTCGTTGAGCGAAAATTGCGAACCTGTGAAAAAGGTAGCTACAGCAGTGCCGATCAGAATAGTACCAAGAGCCCCATTAATAAAGAGAAACACTTCATAAGTCCTGGCTCCTAAAAGATTACCAACTTTTGACCTAAATTCATAGGAAACAGCCTGAATAATAAATGCAAACAGGATTATCATCCAAACCCAGTAAGCTCCGCCAAAACTTGTAGAGTAAAACAGAGGAAAGGATGCAAAGAATGCTCCTCCGAATGTTACCAGGGTGGTAAATGTAAACTCCCATTTCCTGCCCAGTGAGTTAACAAGAAGGGTTCTTTCAGTTTCTGTTTTTCCGATTGAGAACAAAAGTGTCTGACCTCCCTGAACAAACATCAGGAATACCAGTATGCTGCCCAGCAGGCTAACGATTATCCACCAGTATTGCTGCAAGGCCAGATATGATAAAGATTCTATCATTAGTTGTTTCCTCCTTCATTATGGGGTCCGTTTTTTATAGCGTTGAGCATAATCCTCACTTCTGCAATAGCCAGGACTGTGAAAGTGATGGCAAACAGGCAAAAAGTGACAATCACAGAACCAGAATCAATGTGAGTAACAGCGGCAACAGTCGGCAATAGGTCCTGGACAGTCCAAGGTTGCCTTCCAACCTCCGCAACAACCCAACCTGCTTCATTCGCTATCCAGGGCAAGGGCAGAGACCAAAGAGCCAGCCTAAGCCAAAATCTCCTTTCTGGCACTACCTTCTTCATCGAAAAGTAAAGGAAAATCAGGAAAAACGCGAGGAAGTAGAATCCCAGAATAACCATAATATGAAAACTATAAAAGGTGATCGGGACATTAGGAATAAAATATGACGGATCATCACAAAATGAATAACCGAAATAACGAAAATAATTCTCGCGAAAAACCTCATCATAAAACCGGGCTTTGAGTTCATCAGCCAGGATCAGGTCTCCACTCTTCCTGGCATGTTTGTAATCAGTTAAAACCTGCCTTGCTAATTTCCCCCTTTCGATTTTATCGACTATGGAAATTAAACCCCGCTCCGGATTTCCATTAGCCAGATCATTTATCCCAGGGACAAAGGTTGTATTATCTCTAAAGGCCATTATTGAAAGCAATTGGGGTATCTCAATTTTAAGTAAAAATTCATCCCCGGTGCCAGCATTTCTCTTCTCTTCCCCGGCAAGAATACCGAAGGCAACCAAACCACACTCTTCATGCCCGTCGTATAGCCCTTCCATTGCGGCCAGCTTCATGGGCTGGTGCTCCGAAACAGCTTTAGCCGAGCCATCGCCGGTAAGAACTATATAAAAGGATGATAGAAGTCCAAAAACGGCTGCTATAGTGATGCTTTTCAAGGCCAAACGTGTTTCTCTCTTTTTTAAAAGATACCAGGCACTAACACCGATGATAAATATAGAAGCCAAAACATATCCGGATGATACAGTGTGTAGAAATTTATTAATCGCAAGTGGAGAAAAAAGGACTTCCCAAAAATTCACCATTTCGTTCCTGGCAGTCTCTGGATTGAATTGCATCCCGATAGGATGCTGCATCCAACCGTTAGCAACAAGTATCCATAGGGCTGATAAATTGGACCCAATAGCCACTAACCAGGTAGAAACCAGGTGAAATTTCTTACTCACCTTATTCCAGCCGAAAAACATAATGGCTATAAAGGTTGACTCCATGAAAAAGGCCATGATTCCCTCAATGGCCAGGGGAGCACCAAAAATGTCACCCACAAACCAGGAATAATTCGACCAGTTTGTTCCAAATTCAAATTCCAGGATTATCCCGGTTGCCACCCCTATAGCAAAATTGATCCCAAATAACTTCATCCAGAATTTGGTGATCTTTTTCCATTCAGGATTGCCAGTTCTAACATAGAAGGTTTCCATGAAAGCAATAATGAATGACATGCCAAGGGTAAGGGGAACAAATAACCAATGGTACATGGCCGTTAGTGCAAACTGGAATCGCGACCAATCGACCAGGGCCCAATCAATATTTTGCATCATAATGGTTTATGATTTAATTATTTTAATTGTCAATTTGATAATTGCTCAAGGACAAATTGGCCCCTCTCAGCGTCCGTATCGAATTTTTTTGCAAGAAAATCGGGCATAAACAAGAACTTTATAATGACGAACATTATAAATAGCTTGATCAGGATAATTATCCAGAGATTCCTGGAAGATTTAGACATATTCCTGAATCCGTGGAAATAAAAATTAAAAATCCTGATGAAAAGATCTTTTATCATAGGCTTAATATAATCAACCAATGTGTATCAGCCATTGAAAAAACCATAAAAATGTTCACAGTACATCAAATATTAGTTTTGATTTAAATGAGTCTCCAACTTTCAGCGGATTTCTCTCTTTTTCCAGATGACTGCTAAAAAAAAGATCACCCCCGGCTGTAGAAAAACCTGCTGCAAGAAAATGTATCTGATTCTGACCGACAAAAGCGCGAATAGCACCAGATCCATCTGAGATCATTTTTATACCATGTCCATCTTTGTTGGTTAAACTTCCCCAATAAAGTTTATCCCTGGTTGCCCTGAAATCGTTGCTGCCCATTTCATTCATATCTGCCTCCCAAATATTACCTGGCCTCTCCCCGTATTTGTGAGTTGTAAGTTTGCCATTTGGAAAGGGCGTGACCTTTCCGCTTGTTCTTCCCAGGTGTGTTTCCGGATAAATAGTCCATTGACCAAGTCTTTTCCAACTTAACTGTTCAAAATCCCGTGGCATGGTGAAAACCAATCCGATCTGACGAGGGTCAATATCTGCTTTGACTATTATCTCATACTCAATCTCAACTTCAGCACTTCGTCCGAACCAGTAAATAAGCTCTATGTCAGCTTCGTCATAACTACCTCCAACCTTTACAAATACAGCATCCCCTTCTGCTCCTGTGCCTGTTATTTTGCCATTCCAATTTGAACAAACGTCATTTAGGGGTTGGATATCAAGGCTGTGTCCAGTATTGCATGGACCCGTTCTTAAGGGGAGCATCATCAAATCCGGTCCTCCAACGAGTACTGGTGTATCACCTTTCCTGATACTTTCGAGCTTACCATTCACTGCATTGAGGGACCATACTTCTTCACCCATGGTAATGGCAACCCGGTTTTCAAATACCATTAATTCCGGTTTGATTATCTTTCCAGCATGTTTTTCTTTTTCTGTTTTACTGAATATGATCGAATAGGAATCTATTAAGAATTCCTGAGGAGAATAGAATGACAGCAGCAATTGATCTTTCTCCTTAGGAGTTGTTTCAAGATTGACTGTTAGAATCCCCGAAGCCCTTGGAGGTAAATTCATTCTTGCTTTTCCTGATTGATCACCCAATTGCCATTGAATATCCAATTCTGACATATTAGTAAAGAGATGCCTGTTTTCAACGGCAATTTTTACGGTCTTCTGCCCGTCATCGGGAACAGGTATTTGCCTTGTGGTAATTTTCACTGGAGAATAGATTTTTTTCAGATGCCAATATTCTGGTTTTGGCCTTCGCCATCCGTCGATTGGCCCCCATTCTCCATATCCAACTGCTTTCCCTGAAGGAAGATAAAAAACATCATCAACGCCGGACCAGATTGCTCCACCGAGGCAGCCGGTGCTGTGATACATATTTTCCCACATTGATTCCAGTCCCCGGCCCCAGGCATCACGAACCCCGGGATCCGTTACTATCTCCTGGCGGTTATATGTATTAAGGTGGGCATATTCCCCAAAAAGTAAAGGCCGGTCAAATTTCCAGGCGATTTCGGGCCCGCCTGGTCCAGGATAATGAATATTTGCAATTTGGCAATTTACGTTACCATAATTGTTGTATCCGCCATAAGCCTGATCATGAAAGCTGACCGGGCGGGTTGGATCAACTGTATTTACCTCGGTTAGAACAGCCTCCCATATTGGTCCCCAGGCTGACTCGTTAGCCATTGACCAGATGGTGACCGACGGATGATTCCTATATTGTGCCACTGTTTCCAACACAAGGTTGTGAATCAGTGAATAAAGCTTATCGGAATGCGGATCTTCTTTGATCCAATGGGAATTGGCTCCATGTCCAACCCAGCACAGGGGTGCCTCACACTCCACAAAGAAACCAATGGAATCGCAGAGAGCTATGAACTCTTCAGGAGGCGGATAATGGGATGTCCTGATATAGTTGACATTGGCTTCCTTGAAAAGATGTGCATCTGCCTCCCACTCTGCCCGGCTCAGGCTTCGTCCTTTGGTAGGATGAACCTCATGCCGGTTAATTCCCCTTAACTTAATAGGGTATCCATTCACAAAAACCTGATTTCCTATTACATCTATCTCCCTTATACCAATTTTAGAAACAGTTTTTTCAATAGTTTCCTGGCCGCTTATCAAGCTGAGTTGAGCATAGTATAAATTCGGATGCTCAGGATCCCAAAGCCTGGCTTCACGTATGGGAATGGTAATCTGATGACTGACTTCCCCATTTGGCGGGATCGTAGGCACCGGCTCATTATTCCCAGGAAACAAAATAGCTAAACCGCTTTTCTCAGTAATATTAATTTTAAGCTTAAGATTTTCAGCAGGTTGTTTACCTCTGTTGGCTAAAACTAAATCCACCACAACTTCAGCATCTGTATTATTTTCATCAAGCTTACTGCTATAATGCAAGCTTTTAACATATGTTTCAGGCAGTGCGTATAACTCAAGTTTGCGGGTAATTCCACCCAGGGGATGAGCTGCATATTGAGTTGCTGAAGTAAGCGTATCGGCAAGGGATTCATTCTGTACACCTATGATCAGGGTATTGATTTTCCCGGGGCGAATAAGATCCGTCATATCCAACTGAAAAGGAGTGAACCCTCCTTCATGAGTTCCAGCCAGCTTACCATTGACATAAATTCGTGAATCGCTGTATACACCATCACATTTTAAGAGGATAACATGCCCCTTCCAGGAAGAAGGAATAGCTATTTCCCTTCCATAGGCAGCCCGGGTATCAGCTTCCACCTCAAATCCCTGCATCACCCATTCACCGGGAACCTGGATTTCCTCCCAAGGAGACCTTTTAAGACTCGGTGAACGCCAGAATTTTGAAGAAGGAGCTGTTAAAAACTGCCAGGTCCCATTGAGGTTTATCACAGGAGAATCGATCCCCAGAACGTTTTTTGGCCGGGGAGTAAAATCCGGCACTTCTCTGGCAAATCCCAAAGAGGAATTTAAACCAATAAAAATAAGCGCAGCTATTAAAAACCTATGGTTCAGGGGTGGATTCATATCTATTTCTTTCTTTTATTTAGTCATGTGAACAATAAAAAGTTCCTTGGAAAATTTATCAGGGAACAGGCCTGACTTGAATGTGTAAATATCGTAAATCACCGCGAAAATACAAGATGGAATCAATTGTGAATGCCTATCTATATTTTATTAATAATTAGGTATTTTTGCCCAAACCCATTTGTCAATGAAAAAGTTTTGGTTGGTTTTCCTGCTCGGGATTGTGGTTGGGATTAGTATTTTCTGGGGTGGAGAAAAGGCCGTGAAAGCTACATCTGGCGATGAGTTTTGTATGTCCTGTCATATTCATCCCCTTGCAGATAATTCCTGGAAAAAGTCGGTTCACTATATTACCCGTTCGGGTGTAAGAGTACATTGTGTTGATTGTCATCTCCCTGTGAAAGGTGAAGGTTACTTACCCCAGAAGATCCGAACAGGAATGAGGGATTTGTATGGGAAGCTTTTCAAGGATTCTGCAGAATTTAACTGGGAAGAAAAGTCGAGGCTGGATAATGCTGTTCATCATGTATATCAATCCGGTTGTAACAATTGTCATCAGAATCTTTTTCCTCCTGAATTAACCAAGAAAGGTTCCGATGCGCATTTATATTACACACAACAAGTAGAAAAAGAGGTTGACATCAGGTGTATAAATTGCCATTTAAATGCAGGGCATTATGATCCAAACTTCAGCCATGATCATAATACCAGTTTTGGTTCTGTATCTTCTGATCCGGCAGAGATGTTTTCATCCTCAACTTCTGTTAGTGCTCATGAACCTTATGTTGAGACTATTCCCGGGTCTCCGGTTAGTTTCTCGATGCTTGCCATCCCTGGGGGATCCTTTATGATGGGCAGCCCAACTGGCGATAAGTATCGCGAAAGTGATGAAGGGCCGCAAGTTGAAGTCAAACTAAGTCCCTTCTTCATGGCGGAGGCAGAGGTAAGTTGGGACGAGTATATGGCTTTTTATTCTCAAACAGCTGGTGAGGGAAGAAGTACAGACACCGATGATATGAAACAGGATGAAAACCTGGATGCGATAGTGGGGGCTACCCCACCCTATGGTCAGCCTGACCAGGGCTGGGGGAAAGGAGAGCGGCCCGCTATCTCCATTAGTTATCATGCGGCAGAAACATACTGTAGATGGCTCTCATCGGTGACCGGGAAAACCTATCGGCTGCCAACCGAGGCAGAATGGGAATACGCCGCCAGAGGAGGGACAAAGGAGGATTTTTTCTTTGAAGGACGTACTAAGGATTATCTTAACACCGGATTCCTATCGTCCAATAGAGACACGGCGATCATAAATTCATATGTTGTTTATGCTGAAAACAGCAGGGCTAAAACACAGGAACCTTCCTTTGTCCAGCCTAATCCTTTCGGGCTTAAAAATATGTTAGGCAATGTAGCTGAATTCTGCTCCGACTGGTATTCTCCGGATATATACCAATCCTATGCTTCTGGAGTGGTATCTGATCCCAAAGGGCCTGAAAGCGGCGAGGAACATGTTGTAAGAGGTGGAAGTTTCAGGGACCTCCCGGATAAATTACGCTGTGCCGACCGGGATTTCACCAGGACGGTAAACTGGTTGAACACCGATCCTCAAATGCCTAAAAGCATATGGTGGTATTCTGACTGTATTCATGTTGGATTTAGGATTGTTTGCGAATTTGATAAAAAAACAGGAAATTTAGCAGGGGAATAACTTTTAACTTTTTATCTGAAAAAATAATTAAACTCAAAACCATAACGATGAAAAACAAATCCACTCTTTCCAGAAGAAATTTCTTAAACCGGGCTGCTGCTGCCGGTGCTGTTGGAGCTATTGCAGGCCCCAGCTTGTTAAGCTCCTGTGCGCCTCAAGATGTTAAAGAGGTTGAATATAAACTCTGTTCCTTTCTGGACCAGGCACCAGATGGTCCGGTTCTAAAAGCCGGATTGATTGGTTGCGGGGGCCGTGGTAGAGGTGCAATGCAGAATTTCCTTGATGCAGGGCCAAACCTGAAAATCACCGCTTTGGGTGATGTTCTGCCTGATCCATTGGATGAGGCTAAAAAAGTTTATAAAGACAAGACCGGTGAAGATGTTCCGGATGAAAATTGTTTCATTGGTTTTGATGCCTTTGAAAAAGTATTGGCATCAGGTGTAGATATGGTTATCCTTGCCACCCCACCTCATTTCCGGGCGGAACATGCTGAGGCTGCCATTCAGGCCCGCAAACATGTATTCATGGAGAAACCAGTAGCGGTTGACCCTGGCGGGGCCAGGTCGATCATAGCCACAGGGGAGAAGGCGAAGGCCATGGAGCTTTCTATTGTTGCAGGAACCCAAAGAAGACATCAGAGAGAATATGTTGAAACATATAAGAATGTTGCGGGAGGCATGATTGGCGAATTAACCGGCGGAAACGTTTATTGGAACGGCGGTAAACTTTGGCATAAGGATCCCAATCCTGATTGGAACGAAATGGAATATATGATCCGCAACTGGGTAAACTGGATATGGCTCTCAGGAGATCACATTGTTGAGCAGCATGTACATAACCTGGATGTAGCCAACTGGTTTTTTGGTACTCATCCTGTAAAAGCCCTTGGTTTTGGATCACGTCAGCGCAGGGTTACGGGAGACCAGTTCGATAATTTCAGCATAGATTTTATTTTTGAGGATGGTCGGCATCTTCATAGCATGTGCCGGCAGATTAACGGTTGTGATGGTGGTGTTTATGAAAGATTACAGGGCCAGAACGGTTCAACAAATTGTGAGGATACTGTTATTGACCTGGAAGGCAATGAACTATTCAAATACAATTATGCTGTTGATGCAGAAGGAAAAAACATAAAATTTAACCCTTACGTTCAGGAACATATCGACCTGGTGAATGCAATCCGGACCAACACCCCTATCAATGAGGCTGAGAATGTTGGAACCTCGACCATGATGGCCATCATGGGCAGGATATCAGCTTATACAGGAAAAGAAACTACCTGGGATGAGATGATGAATTCAGATCTCAAACTCGGACCTAAATTTTATGCTATGGGACCGGTGGATGTTGATAAGACAGTACCTGTTCCAGGTGATGCATGGGTTCCGAAAGGATAAGGCAGAAGGCAGAAGGCAAAAGTAAGGCAGAAGGCAGATGGCAAAAGTAAGGCAGAAGGCAAAAGTAAGGCTTGAGGCTTGAGGATAAGTATAAGGAAAGAGTAATAAGGCTATAAGTTCGTTTTTTGAAACTTTTGGAATAATGGCTGGGCTTTGGTTCGGCCTTAAACTATATATTATTAAAAATGGGAAACCTCAGTAACAATTCAAACCGCAGACAATTCCTTAAAAAATCTGCATTGGCTGCTGCCGGAATAATAGCAGCACCAACTATTTCAATGGCTGGGAGCAAGGACAAAAAAAAGGATGATGACACTATTCCTACAGGCCCATTCAAGTTAAAATATGCTCCTTCTATTGGCATGTTCAGGGCTTCTGCCGGAGATGATCCTATTGATAATATTAGGTTCTGTCATGACAAGGGATTTCGGGCTGTTTTTGATAATGGCCTGATGAACAGGCCAGTAGAAGTTCAGGAAAAAATAGCCTACGAGCTGGATCTGCTGGATATGGATCTTGGGCCCTTTGTATTATATGCTGATTTCGGAGTTACCTCTTTTGTCACCAATGATGGTGACATCCGAAAGATGCTGATCGAGAAAATGAAGGAAGGAGTTAAAGTAGCTGAAAGAACCGGGGTCAAGTGGGCCCTGGTAGTGCCAGGGAGGTACGATGAGCGACTTCACTGGGATTATCAAACCGCTAATGTGATTGACAACCTGAAATACTGTGCAGAGATTTTTGAGCCAGCCGGTTTGACTATGGTAATCGAACCACTGAATACTTTACATGATCATCCGGGTCTTTTTCTCACTGGGATACCTCAGGCATACCTGATTTGCCGGGCAGTAAATAGTCCTGCTGTTAAAATTGTCAATGATCTTTACCATCAGCAAATCACAGAAGGAAACCTTCTGCCAAACATTATCTATGCTTATGATGAGATTGGAGCTTTTCATCTGGGTGATAACCCCGGAAGGAAAGAACCCACATCCGGGGAGATCAATTATAAAAATATATTTAAGCATTTGTATGAGAGGGGATATGAGGGCGTGCTGTGCATGGAGCATGGGAAAACCCTGAGCGGTAAAGAAGGAGATGAAAGAGTAATTGCGGCCTATAGGGAATGTGACTCATTCTGATCGGGTAATTTCTGGCGCTTCTCTTTTGGACTCATTCCATAAAAATCCCTAAATACTTTACAGAAGTATTGTTGAGTGCTATAACCACATCTATAGGCAATTTCAGTGAGTCGGAGCCCATCATCTTTCAAGAGTTCATAAGCCAGCTTCATTCTTAACTGATGTTTATAATCAACCAGTTGCAGTCCTGTTTGATTAAGAAAAAGTTTCCTTAGATACCTACTGGATATTCCACAATACATAGCAATAGTTTCCACTCCCGGATTCTCAAGAAAGTTGTTGTGAATATACTGCAGGGCTTTCACTACATGCTTATCAGTCTTCTCCAGGAAGAAGTCCTTTTCTTCTTTCAGTTGTCTGCTAAGGTGAATAAATAATTCAAAAAAGTAGAGTTTGGCAAGGGAAGAGGAGGCCTTGGGTGACCTCTCTAATTCGTAGAAAAGACGATCCATATTATCATGGATCTTAATATTACCCGGAATTTTTAGGAATCGACGCGTATTATGCAGCAAGCTGTACAAAAACAGAAGATTATCATCTGGATTCTCCTTGAATTCCAGAACCGAAAGATTATTTACCTGAAATTCCAGTTTCACTAATAAACAACCAGACGGATTATCTGTTTGAAAATAATGTCTGGCATCTGGGTAAACCACCATAGTTTCCCCTTCCGAGAACATCACTGAATCCTCACCAAAAATCATAGTGCATGTTCCCTCCTTCACATATCCAATTTCAATATGATCATGTGAATGAGTCCTATAGGAGTATCCTTGTTCACATCTCAGATACCTGAAATTGAATACTGAAAAACCAAAATCATACTTGAAAATAGATTCTATTACGTCCTGAGCCATATTTTGACAGCGGGTTTGAACCCCGAAATAATAAAAATCGGAACAAATAGCCAAACTGATGTTGATAATAATCTAAAGGTTCCCCTCTCTTTGGCTTCTGGATCAAAGTTCTTATTTTTTCTGATGGTCTTGTTGTTTTATTATTTCTTCGGCAATACCAATCTTATAACCTGAAGACAGATACGTAATCTGACCATCTATGTTAACCAGCAGGAATACAGGAAAATGATCTTTTAAGGATTTACCTGTAACATTCTCAATTTCCTCAAGGAAATTTAAATCGTTTGCTTTAAGGTAGCTGCTCTGCTCTGGCAGATCTTTCAAATCATCCAAACTAAAACTGTCTGTTATTTTATCTTTTGGGAGGATAAAAATAAATCGACAAGGCAATTTGTTTAGCTCAGCTTTTAATTCCCCAAGGTCCTTAATGGCATGTTTAGTAGGTTCTTTGTCAGGATCCAGCCATGCCATAATAATATTACCTGCTCCGGCAATAACATCGATATTATTTTCTCCGCCTAACAAGTTTTCAAATTCCCGATTAAGACTAATCTTTCCCAGAGGTTCTATGTTTTTCGTATTCGTTCTAATCACAACATTCAAATCTCTTTTATCTCCGGGCTTGAGAGTAAAAAAGTTGGTCCGGTTCAAAACCATTCCCCCAGGCTGTCGATTGCCGGTAACCAACATATACCCGCCAGCATTCAACTCTATTGTCTTGTCTAATTCGTCGATGGGGGTATCCCAACCGTACATCAGGGTATGGTATTTCCCATCTCTGAATTGGGCCAGAGTAAAATGGGCAAGGTATTTTGGATTTACAGGGTTATTGGGATCAGCGATTAACTTTACCCAGGCCTTTTTATCATTTCCGTAAGATTTTTTATCAAAATAAATTGTATTCCACTGATTATCAAACCAGTATTGAGGCAGAAGGGTGCCAGGTTCCATTCTCGACGGTATGGCCAGGGAGCGATAAACAGCTATACACATGATATCCCTTGATTGCTGATCTGATATCTTTAACTGGTAGCAACCTACTGGAGTTAAGGGTGTCTGATAATAGTTTTCATTCTCTTCTATCCTTATACTATCCCTAAACCAGGACACGAGTTTTTCCGGGTCATTACGAATCTCCTCACCCAGTCCTCCGCTGAACGCTTCCTGGAATAAATGCCTGTAGGACACAAGCATTTCATTGTCAACCCTTGGATTTAGTACATATTCTTCAAATAGCTCCATTGGGTAATCCTGGTTTTCCATGAAGGAATAACTAGCGGTCAGGTGATCCATAAGGATTTCAGATTTGGTATCCCTGAGGTCTTTCTGGGATACCTGGCCGAGAAGTTTCATCGCACGCGAAAGCTGCTCTTTATCAGCTGTTTTAAGGAATTTAATAATCTCTGAATAATTCCCTCTGCTATCCCTGATTCTGCTCCATAGTTCATCTGATTGAAGGCCAAGGTTGTCAGCAAATTCATTGACTTGATCCTCATCCATAAAACTGTCCTCATAACCTGTTCGGATAGAATCCTCTTCCTGCAGTCGCCGGTTATTTTCGTCTTTCCCAAGCTGGGAAACCATGTATGGTTCCCGCTCAATTGGAGGAACCAGATCGAGGTCCAAAGCAATTCCATCCAAGTCCTTATTATCCAAAACCAAGCTTACAGTATCTGTAATCCCCACAGAAATTTTTTCAAAATCAAATTTATCCTGATGATATGCCCATACCAGCAGATCTCCCAGACCGGTAAAAAAGCTACAATACCCATCTTCATCAGTTTTTAATATTGCAATGGGATAAAACTCCGCATAATTGTACAGTTGAAACTCTACAATGGCATCCTTAACGGGAGATTTATCGGCATTTAAAACATGAACGGTTAATTCATGGGTTTGGGCATATACTCCGAGTGTATTCAGGAGGGCATAATTTTCTTCATTATTCGTCACTCTTTCCGTCCCTTTATAATTCCCAAAGGCTTTTGTATGCACAAGCATTGCCCGCCGGGCCGGTTCGGTAAACCAGCCATAATTCGCCACAGCTTCCGGCTCACAGGCTCCCATGTAGTGCCACTCACCCTGGGCCCAAAACTCCACCCATGCATGATTATCATCCGAATGTGCCCAGCGGGGGGTGTATACCTGTCTGGCAGGAATCCCAACAGAACGCAAGGCAGCAACCGTAAAAGTGGATTCCTCTCCACAGCGTCCAAAAGCAGTTCTAACTGAAGCAAGGGGTGAGGAAGTTCGAATATCTGCACCACGATAAGTCACTTTTTCATGACACCAGTGGTTAACTTCGAGAGCAGCTTCCAGCATATCCAGATGACGGATGCGGTCTTTTAGTTCATTAAAAAAAACAAGGCGGGCTGTATCCAGATTTTCATTATTCACACGATAAGGCAGAACAAAATGCCTGAATTCAGCCTCGGGAACATCAGGCCCCCAGGCAAAGGTATCCCTGGCTGCAAGACTGGCCCTTACATGCTTTAGGAAAAAGTCCCCATCGTAATCTGCCAGGTCATTTAATGGCATATAAGCATACAAAAATTTCATTCCTTCTATCTCAACAGGGCTAAGATCCTGTTTGAAAACATCGAAAAGCTCAGCTGCTCGATTGCTGGCTAATTCTTTCCTGGACTCGAACTTAACATGAACCTGATTTAAGAATTCTTCATCCGAAATAATATGAAACTCCTTGACGACACAGGAGGGCAGCATTGAAACTGCCAATAGTATCGCCGCAACAATCATTTTCCCCCTCCTGAATTTCCGCGGTTCTTGAATAATAGATGTCATATGGATTTGGATTTAAATGTCGAAAGTAAAATCACTTCCTTACAAATTTAAACAGAAAATATTTTGCATAATCGATAAACCTTCCTACTTTTGAAGCCTGAACAGGAAAAATGAACATCTTTAACAATGCATATTACTTTTACTTTTTTACGCAACACAAGCGGGAATTGTAGAAGTATGTAAAAATATGAAATTACGGATCCCGCTTAAAGGCGGGATTTTTTTTTAAACGAGAACAAAAAACAAGCATTTTGAAAGTAGCTATACAGGGAGGAAAAGGATCCTTTCATGACCAGGCAGCCCGTGAATATTTTGAATCCGATGATCTTGAGATGATCTGCTGCAACAGCTTTGAGGAGCTTTTTGATCAGGTTGGTGACAGGAGGGCAGATGTTGCTGTAATGGCAATTGAAAATACAGTTGCCGGTTCTTTGTTGCCAAATTATTCCCTGCTCAGGGATTCAGGTTTTTCCGTCATTGGTGAAAAATTTCTCCGTGTGAGTCAACACTTAATGGCCCTGCCAGGACAAAAACTTGAAGAAATAAGAGAGGTTTATTCACATTATATGGCGATTGCCCAAACTCGAAAGTTCTTTAAGCAATATCCCCTCATAAAGCTCATCGAATCAGAAGATACCGCATTGAGTGCAAAGAAAATTGCAGAGGAGAAAATCCAGGGAGGTGCTGCCATAGCCAGCAGGATTGCTGCAGAGATGTATGGTTTGGAAATTATTGCTGAAGAAATTGAAACCAATAAAAAGAACTTTACACGGTTCCTTGTTCTTTACAAACCCAATGGAGAGCCGAAATATAAGCTTGAGAACCCGGATAAATCATCCTTATCTTTTTCTCTGCCACATAAAACCGGAAGCTTATCTCAGGTATTGTCAATATTTTCATTTTATGACCTAAACCTATCTAAGATTCAATCCATCCCGATATTAGGTGAGGGATTCCGGTATCATTTTCTTGTTGATCTTACTTTTGACCAGTTTGAAAGATATAAGCAATCATTGGAAGCCATCCGTCCATTGACAATTGATCTGACTCTGTTGGGGGAATATAAAAAAGGTAAAGATTTATTATGATAAGTTCAGAAATAGAACCAGCTAAGCGGGTTGAAAGGGTTGAGGAGTATTACTTCTCCCAAAAACTTCAGGAAATCCGTAATATGAATAAGACTGGAAATCCTGTCATCAACCTTGGTATAGGTAGTCCTGATCTTCCTCCTTCTCCTGAGGTTATTGAGGTGCTTCACCAACAGTCCCAGCTGGAACAGAATCATGGATATCAACCCTATGCCGGCATACCTGAACTTCGGGAGGCATTTGCAAACTGGTATTCAAGATATTACCAGGTGATACTCGATCCCATATCAGAAATACTACCTCTGATGGGATCAAAAGAAGGAATTATGAATATCTCGCTGGCATTTCTTAATCCAGGGGATGTAGTTTTGGTTCCAAATCCTGGTTATCCTGCCTACCGCTCTGTAGGTGAGTTGGTTGGAGCTGTTGTGCACGAATATCCACTAATTGAAGACAGCCAGTGGATGCCTGATCTTGGACTTTTGGAGAAGAACCTGTTAAAAGGAACCCGTGTCATGTGGGTCAATTATCCCAATATGCCAACCGGTCAACCTGGAAATAAGGAATTTTTTACCCGGCTTATTGAATTTGCCAGAAGGAATAATATTCTGATAATAAATGACAATCCTTACAGTTTCATATTAAATGATAAACCATATAGCCTTCTATCGCTGCCAGGAGCCAAGGGTGTAATTATGGAGCTTAACAGTTTGAGTAAATCGCATAATATGGCTGGATGGAGAATGGGTATGGTTGCCGGGAAAGCGGAATACATCCAATACATTCTCAGGGTAAAAAGCAATATGGATTCCGGAATGTTCAAACCCCTTCAGCTGGCTGCCGTAAAAGCATTACAAGCCGGCACAGAATGGTATGAAAAACAGAATAGAATATATAGGGAGCGAAGAGAAAAAATATGGGAAATATTTGATCTACTGAAATGCACTTACGATTTAGGGCAAACGGGCATGTTCGTTTGGGCCAAGGTACCGGCAACAGCAGGTGCGGGCAAAGATATTGCAGAGGAAATTCTTCAGAAGTCAAGAGTGTTTATTACTCCGGGGTTTATTTTCGGTACCGGCGGGATGCAATATTTGAGGGCCAGCCTCTGCCAGCCTGTTGATATCATTGTTAAAGCCAAAAAGAGGATTTTGGATCAGTTAGGGAATTTCGAAACACCAGCGCAACATATATTATATCTTTGACATAGCACAAGCAGGAGAAATGACAGTAACAATAATAGGATTAGGGCTTATAGGTGGATCGATGGCTATCGAATTGAAAGCCAGGCGTTTTTCCGACCGCGTCATAGGAGTTGACAAGAACCCCAGGCACAGGGAGATTGCCATGGAACGCGGATTGGTGGATGAGGTTATGCCCCTACATGCTGGTATCGCCCAGGCTGACATTATCGTATTGGCAATCCCTGTGGACGGGATTAAGCAACTTCTTCCCATGATTCTTGACTATTGTACCCACCAGGTGGTTACAGACATGGGATCATCCAAGCTTGAGATCATTGAAGCGGTAAAAGGACATCCAAATCGGGCAAATTATGTACCCTTTCACCCCATGGCCGGGACAGAATATTCTGGCCCCATGGCAGCATTACCTGGCTTATTTGCAAAAAAGGTTGGAATCATTTGTGATATGGCTGATAGCAGCGCTAAGGCTCTGGAAACAGTAACCAAGCTGTACATGGCCCTACAAATGCGCATTGTGTTCATGAATGCCAGGGAACACGATCTCCATGCAGCCTATATTTCTCATATTTCACATATTTCTTCCTTTGCCCTGGCCCTGACCGTATTAGAAAAGGAAAAAAACGAAAAGAATATTTTCAACCTGGCAAGTGGGGGTTTTGACAGTACTGTAAGGCTGGCTGCCAGTTCAGCTGAGATGTGGGTCCCGGTTTTCACTCAGAATAAGAAAAACGTTATCGAAGTAATTGAAACCTACATTCAAAAGATGGAGGAATTTAAAAAGAGTATTGCTGAAAATGATGAAGAAAAAGTTGAAAAGCTCATTAAGGAAGCAAATAGCATTCAAAAAACTTTAATTCAATAATGATGGACGAAGTTAAAATTGCCCCATTATCCGAATGGGGATTGAAAACAGACCGGCCGCTCTTGATCTCCGGACCCTGTTCTGCTGAGACTGAAAAGCAGCTTATGGAGACAGCCAGGCAATTGAAACAGACTCGCACCCAGGTTTTCCGGGCCGGAATCTGGAAACCGAGGACCCGCCCAAATACCTTCGAAGGGGTTGGGGTTGAAGGCTTGAAATGGTTAAGAAAAGTCAAAGAAGAAACCGGTTTTTTTACTACTACGGAAGTAGCCAATGCACAACACACCTACGAGGCATTGAAATATGGGGTTGATTTTCTCTGGATTGGAGCCAGAACAACCGTAAATCCATTTACTGTCCAAGAAATTGCCAACGCACTGGAAGGAGTTGACATTCCTGTACTGGTAAAAAATCCTATTAATCCTGATGTGGAATTATGGTGCGGAGCTATTGAGCGTCTTTCCAAGGCAGGGATACACCGATTGGCTGCAATCCATCGTGGTTTTTCCAGTTATGGCGAAACACGTTACAGGAATGCTCCCAACTGGCAGATTGCTATTGATCTCAAGCGCAGAAGACCAGATTTGCCAATGTTTTGTGATCCCAGCCATATTGCCGGCCGGACCGACTTGTTAAAGGAGATCTCCCAGAAAGCTATGGACCTGAACTTTGAAGGGTTAATGATTGAATCTCATATTAATCCAAAAAAAGCCTGGTCGGATGCCAAACAGCAAATCACCCCGAAGGAACTTAACGAGTTGATTAACAGCCTGACCCTAAGAAGGATGGATGCGGGAAATAATGGTTTTCTTCATCAGCTTGAAGATCTTAGATCTGAAATTGATCGTCTGGATGATGAACTTATGAGTATTCTGGAGAGCCGAATGAATGTGGCAGAAAAGATTGGGTTGTGCAAAAAGGAAAACAATGTGACCATTCTTCAGTCTAGGAGATGGGACAAAGTGGTTGAGCAAAGCACAGCTATAGCCAAAGCTAAAGGATTGTCGGAAGAATTCACCATGAAGATCTTATCGGCCATCCACCAGGAATCCATCAACAGGCAGATCAAGGTGATGAACGATTAACACATTGGGTAAAAGCCCCAGGAAGGATGACAACAAAAACAATTCGATATTCCCATATTACAGGAAATCTTCAGGCTCCTTCGTCCAAGAGTTATGCACAGAGAGCCCTAGCCTCGGCCCTACTGGCCAAAGGGACAACAATTCTGCGGAATCCCAGTCGTTCTGAAGATGCTCTGGCAGCTATGGAGGTTATAAAGAGCCTGGGAGCCACTGTAGATGATTTCGGCGATCGACTAATTGTTCAAGGAGGACTATCCCAGGTACGTTCCTCTCTTGATTTCGGAGAAGCCGGTTTGGGAATAAGGCTTTTTTCTGCTATAGCGGCTCTTCAGCCATATCCTGTTTATCTCACCGGATCTGGCTCTCTTGCCACAAGGCC
The DNA here is from genome assembly GCA_964465145.1 of uncultured Porphyromonadaceae bacterium. Lineage (GTDB taxonomy): Bacteria > Bacteroidota > Bacteroidia > Bacteroidales > UBA12481 > JAUVKA01. The sequence continues at coordinate 18,268 of CAYXJR010000041.1, forward strand.
TATGCACATCATCCAGGAGGCACTTTCTTCTCTGGGGGTAAACTGTTCAACAGAAAACGGATACCTGCCTATTCGCATTCAGGGGCCTATGATAGGCGGCCATATTACTATAGATGGCTCAATTTCCTCCCAGGTTTTAACTGGTTTGATTATGGCCCTTCCAATGGCTTCTCAAGATTCCTCTATATCTGTCCATAACCTGAAAAGCACTCCTTACATCGACATGACCCTGGAAATAATGGAATCGTTTGGAGTTAAGGTCAGTCATAGAAATTATAAAAAATTCTATATACCTGGCAATCAAACATATAAGCCGACTGATTATATCATTGAGGGGGATTGGTCGGGTGCAGCCTTCCTTCTGGTTGCCGGAGCCATAGCCGGAAACATAACTTTATCCGGATTGAAATCAGATTCCCTGCAAGCCGACAGAAGGATACTTCAGGCCCTTGAACTTGCAGGAGCAGATATCAATATTGAGGATAAAGGCATTACAGTCAAGCGAACAAACCTCCGGGGATTTGAATTTGATGCTACGCATTGCCCCGATCTATTTCCGCCTCTGATTGCCCTGGCAGCTCATTGTTCTGGATCAACAACTATATCAGGGGCTGACCGGCTGATTCACAAAGAAAGTAATCGAGCTGTGGCACTAGAGTTGGAAATGTGTAAATTAGGGGTAGATATTCATATTGAAGGTAATAATATGGTAGTTAATGGACCCTGTAGAATTCGCGGAGCAAGGGTGGAATCTCACAACGATCACCGCATTGCCATGGCAGTAGCAACAATTATTTTACCATCTGTAGATCAAATGGTTACTATTAACGATGCCCATTGTGTGGCTAAATCTTATCCTTTATTTTATGAGGATTTAAAGCAAATTGGAGGACAAGTTGATGAATAGTACAGGTACACTTTTCCGTTTATCGATTTTTGGCGAATCTCATGGCCCGGTTGTTGGGGTGAGCATCGATGGCTGCCCAGCCGGCATTCGGTTAAAAGAGGAAGATTTCCTACCCGACCTGAAGAGGCGACAGCCAGGTGCCGTTGGTACAACGCCCCGGATTGAAAAGGATTATCCCAGCATTATTAGTGGATGTTTCAATGGTTATACTACCGGAGCTCCACTGACCATCATTTTTGAAAACCAAAATACCCAGTCGAAGGAATACGACCACCTGAAAAAACAGCCCAGGCCAGGGCATGCTGATTGGGTTGCCATGCAAAAGTTCGGTGGATTTAATGATCATCGCGGTGGGGGGCATTTTTCCGGCAGGTTAACACTGGGCCTTGTTGCGGCTGGGGTAGTTGCAAAAAAAATTGCTGATCCCATTCAAATACAGGCCAGGTTAATCGAAGCCGGGGGGCTGAAAGACATTGAAAAAGCCATTGACATAGCAGTTCAAGAGGATGACTCCATTGGTGGGATTGTAGAATGTAAAGCTTCCCCCATGCCCATCGGTGTTGGCGAGCCTTTTTTTGATTCTCTGGAATCTAAGATCGCTCAGCTGGTTTTTGCCATTCCGGCAACAAAAGGGGTAGAGTTTGGCAGCGGTTTTCCTGCAGCCCGCATGAAAGGCTCGGAGCACAACGACAATATTCTTTCTGTTGATGGTAAAACAGAAACTAACCACGCAGGCGGGATAAATGGGGGTATAAGTAATGGTAATGAACTGGTTTTCAGGGTAGCAGTAAAACCCACCTCCTCCACCGGAAAATCCCAAAACACTCTCAATCTGGAATCCGGAAAGGTTGAGGAGTTGAAAATTGGAGGCCGCCATGATAAGTGCATTGCCCTGCGTGTCCCTGTAGTTCTTGAATCTATCGCTGCAGTGGCTATTGCTGATCTACTATTGCAATCTCAGAAAAGAGGCAGGATAAATAGGTAAGGACTATTACCGGGGCTTTTCTTATATTTAGGGAAACTATGCCCAAATCTGAGTTTGCAAGAAATTACGAGGAGTGGGTATTTCAAAACCTTGGTATGAAAACTGCGAAAAAAACTCTGATTAATACCTTTCTCATTACCTCTATTACTGCAATATTATTGGTCTTTCTTAATTCTGCATTTACAAGTGCAGAATTAACCAATAATAATATACCTGTTTCCGCATCCGGATATCCCGCACCTTAACAATATTGTCTGTAGTGCCATAAGGGCCTGGAACCCATCCGTGAGCATGATAGCAAAATGGCGCAACAAATATATGCCCTGGGAGCTATTGAGGGAGATCCCAATGGTTGCGATGTTTGTCACGCCGGAAACCCGGGTGAAACAACAAACAAAGATCTTGCGCATCAGGATCTGATAAAGTTCTCAGGATCATTGTTGGCTTATGATCAGACATGCGGAAAATGTCATAAGGGTTATGACTATAATCTGGAACGAAACCTGTGTTGAAATCAAGGATTACTACAATTATTTATGCCCTACGGGCAATATTAACGCCAATCCACTAATCCACCAATCCACTAATCCACCAATCCACCAATCCACCGATCCACCAATCCACCGATCCACCAATCCACCAATCCACCAATCCACTAATCCACCAATCCACCAATCCACCGATCCACTAATCCACCAATCCTAAACCATGGATTATGGTATTTCGGATGGGAAATTAATGCCGGATGGAGAGGATGACACATAAATCAAGACAAAAGATACAAGACGCAAGACACAAGAAAACTTAATGTTTCCAGTAATTGTTTCTCTGCATTTCTAGTTATCATATGGTAAGGATAATATTTTACCATAAATATTTCAAATCTGCATTGATATTTTCATGGAGAATCAGAGAATAATCATGCCTTACGCCTAAAGCCTTTAGTTCGCTAAGGATCCGGCAATCTTTTTGTTGAATATCACAAAGATGGTCAGCATTATTCCCCATTGGGCCAGGCAGGTCATGATACTGAATGGGTTGAAGGGATTATACCAATCTCCTGGAGCGAACACAGTAGCAGCCAGGTAGAACCACCAAATCAAAAGAGCTATAGCGGCGAAGGGGATAAAATATTTCATTACTATAGCCCACCATGGTCGTAAATGCCAGTCGTTCTCGTCCATATTCAGTTCCAATCGTATCTTTTTAGCACCAGATTTGATGATGACAAAAGCCATCAGGGCACCGGAAATCATCAGCCCGATTCCCCAAACATGATCCTGGTTACTCAGCCAATTGAGGTTTCGTGCTGCAGGAATACCGAGTAAATAGATCAGAGATACTACCAGAAGAATTGCAAATTTTCTTTTCATGCCGGTATCAACAAATATCCTTGTACACAATTCTATCTGGGCGATAAGGGAAGAAAAACCAGCGAAAGTAAGACCCAAAAAGAATAGGATAGCAAGAGGATGACCCATTACCATTCGTGCAAACAGTTGTGGCATCCAGATGAAAGTCAGGCCGGTACTGGCTGGTCCCGAGGTTTTCATTACTTCCATGATTTCGGGGCGGGCCATACCCATTTCTGTTCCAAGAATTGCGAATACCGCTCCGAAAACCATGATTCCGGAAAGAAGCGATACAGTGTTATTTCCAATACCGGTTATAAAAGCATTCTTAACAGTTCCATGTTCCTTTTTCATATAGGCTGCGTAGGTAAGAAACAAGCCCCAGCCAGCTCCGGTATCCCAGGCATTTTGGGTTAGGGCTGCAAGCCAAACTTTAGGATTGGAAAGCTGGGAAAAATCTGTTCGGAACAAGTATGCAATTCCCTCACCCGCGCCAGGTAAAGTGATTGAGCGAATCACAGATAGCAACACAATTACCAGCAAAGCCGGGATCAATATTTTATTCACTTTTTCGATCGACTTCACACCCTTCCAGATAGCAAAAGCTGCAAAGGCAATTGCCAGGAAGTGAAAGATGTAAATAGAATTTCCTGACTGATAAGTGTTCCATGTATCCATGGCCTGCTGGGTAGTCATAGGAAGATCGCTGGTGAGGGTCTTGAAAAAGTAGAAGATGCACCACCCGACGACAACGGTATAGAAAAATGTTATTGCAGCTGTAACAAATGCAACAAAAGCTCCCATCCAGGCAAACTTTTTTCCTAATGACTTAACAAAGACACCTACCACTCCCATTCTGTGCTTTCGTCCCAGAGTGTATTCTGCAATAATCAATGGGATGCTCCATAAAAAAAGAAAGACTACCCATGCGATTATAAAAGCTCCAGCACCTTTTTCGCCACCTTCCTGTGCCACAATCCGGGGAAAACGCCAAATATTTCCGGTTCCAACAGCAATACCCAGAGCACTGAGAAGTAAGCCCCAACGACTCGAGAAGCGGTGGGAAGTTGATGAATCTATAATTTTACTCATAATATTACTTTTAGGTTCTAAAGCATCGGGTCTAAATTATAAAAATCAAAGTCTAATTCCCATTACTTTTGAAATTTGCATTATGGGATGGTAAAGCAGGTCCGTGCTTTTTGCGCTCGTTTCACTATTGCTTCAAGGGTAATAAAAAATACCTGATTTTGAGCTTAATAGACTATTCAATCAAAATGTTTCCGACCAAATAGGAATTCTCGCAATTTTGTGTAAATTGTACAATTAGTCATTAAAATATTTTATTGTAAATGATAAGGAAAATTGAAACAACCTTACGCAACCATTATATGATTGAAGGTGCAGGAGTTAAATTGAAAAGGGTTTTTGGATATCCACGAAGGGGCTTACTTGATCCCTTCCTTATGTTGGATCATTTTGGATCGGATAATCCCATTGATTATATGGCTGGATTCCCATGGCATCCACACCGCGGGATTGAGACAGTAACTTACATGCTGGATGGGGAGGTTGAACACAAGGATAGTCTAGGCAATTCTGGCATAATCAAATCTGGTGACGTGCAGTGGATGACAGCTGGAAGTGGAATCATCCACCAGGAGATGCCAAGGGAATACGAGGGTCGGATGTCAGGATTCCAACTTTGGGTTAATCTTCCCAAAAGCCATAAAATGATGGACCCCAGGTACCGGGACATCCCCTCATCTGATATACCAGTTGTGGAATGGAAAGGATTGAGTGTAAAGATAATTGCTGGAAAATTTCAGGGAATTGAGGGACCAGGTAAGGAAATCATTGGACAGCCATTGTTCCTGGATGTTACCGTTCCAGGGAATACTGAGCAAACTTTGGATATTGAAAAGGATCATACGGTTTTTGTTTATGTCTTTGAGGGGTCAGGATATTTCAACCCGAAAAAAGACAAAAAAGTACAGGCTGGAACTATGGCCAAATTAGTTAAAGGCGACCAGGTATTCATTGATTCCGGGACCAAGCCTTTCCGGTTCTTATTAATAGGAGGCAAACTGCTTGACGAACCCATTGAATGGAGAGGTCCTATTGTGATGAATACCAAGGAAGAGTTATTCGCGGCATTTGAAGAGTTTCACAACGGACAATTCATTAAAAAGGGGAAATAAGTATTAGCTTAATATTTACGTTGGTGTATTTTGCCGAGGCCTGAAACTGATTTACGGACATCGGGACTGCCAAAGTAATCAATGCTCCCAACACCTTCCACTTTAGCATCCAGTTGTTTTGTTGCCCATACAGTGGCTCTTCCTACGCCCTGCAAACTAGCCCGGCAGATCTGGCTTTCGAGTCGCGGAGCATCATAACTGCCAGCCCCTGAAAGTTTAACAGTCTGCTCAACAATCTTGCCAGCTAATGATATTATACCAGCACCTGGTAATTCAACGTCTAACCTGCCGCCTTGAATATTGTTGAAAATAATTTCTCCCGCACCTTTTAAAGTCAGCTTAAGATTATTAAAGATCAGCTTGTTACATTTCACACGGGCAGCTCCGGAAACAAAAATTCCATCGAGATTCTTTATGGTCAGTGTATAGGTAAGGGAATTACCTTCGACTACTGAGGTAAAGGCCTTCCAGGTCTTGTCGAACCATCCACCTTCGATATCCAGTAATAGCTCTCCTTGCCGGACCTGAGTTTTTACCTGGCTTATGACCTGATCTTGTCCCTCGACAATCAACTGCTCTGTATCTCCCTGTTTAATAATAAGTTGTCCGTAATCCTTTAGAATTACCCTTGTTACATCCCGGATTTCCCTGGTTTCTGAAATGATTTTGTAGCCGGCCATAATTATGTTTTTCTATTTGCTTGAGTATTGTATGTTAGTATCAAAATTAATCTTTTAAAACAAATCCAACCTCATGCCGATTCACTATTTTCAAGCTACTATCAGGTTTGAGGTATTTTCGAAGTTTTGAAATAAAAACGTCCAGACTGCGGCCTAAGAAGTAATCATTTTCTCCCCACAAGGTACACCAAGGACTTCACAAGGGGCCTCAAAGGACTTTTGAGACAGCCCCAACATAATGATGGCTTGTCCTTAAGCGATTTTTGTATCTTCACATCTGAATATAAACATCTGGATCCAAGGTCTAAATCAATCCCAGAATGATTAATATCCCACTGAAAGAGATAGATAATTTCCTGCTTGAAAATTACGGCATCCAGGTCAAAATAAAACCCCTGCCTGGTTATGAAGATCTTAATTTCATATTGAGCCACGAAGGCATAAAATCAATATTAAAGATAAGTGCCGACCTGGGGTCTAAGGAAATAATCATGGCTCAAATCAGGACTCTGGAACATCTGAAAGATATTCCGGAAATCGGCAGCTATATACCTGAGGTGATCCCGGGAATAGACGGTAACAAACTTTACTATTGGGAGATTAATGGTCAGACTGTTCTGGTTCGTCAGTTGACATTCCTGGATGGCAATTTTCTAGGAGAAAGTGAGCTTCCTATATCTTTTTACAGTTCCCTGGGAGTTTTTATTGGACAATTGGACAAGGAATTGTTGAAATGTGATGAACAGGTTTTCAGGCTTAGAAATTTGGAATGGGATCTATTTAGATTTTTGGAATCGGAGAATCTCACAAAGCATATTTCAGATCCATATAACCGAACCCTGGTCGAATTTTACTTCATGCGATTTCGTGAAGTTGTTATACCTCTATACCCCCAGCTCCGCAAAAGTCTTATTCACAATGATATTAACGACTGGAATATTTTAATCAGGCAAAATATGGTAGCTGGATTAATCGATTTTGGTGATATGGTTTTTACGGCCACTATTCATGAGTTGGCTATAGCTCTTGCTTATAGCTTGATGAATCAGGATGACCCATTGAGAACAGCCATTGAAATTATCAGGGGATATAATTCCAATCTGCCTTTAGCAAGGGAAGAATTGAGTATTCTTTACTACCTGGTGGCTGCCCGGCTCTGCACCACTGTGGTGATGGCTGCTAAAAAAGAAAGTGAGCAAGCGGGAAATAATTATTATCAAATCAGTGCCAGGCCAGCCTGGGCTCTTCTGCACCATTGGATAAAAATCAGCCCTGTAAAAGCTTTGTTAAGCTTTTATAAAGCTTGTGGTCAGGATGCCACAGATTTTTTGACCGACAAGCAAAAGATGGTTGATGAAAGAAACTCCTGCTTGCCAAGCTGCTTATCTGTCAGCTATACAGAACCCATTAGAATGATTGGTTCAGCACTGCAATATATGTATGATGATGAGGGCCATACCTACCTTGATGGAGTCAACAACATTCCCCATGTTGGTCATTGTCATCCCCGGGTAGTTGCAGCGGGGCAAAAACAAATGTCACGATTAAATACTAACACCAGGTATCTTTATGACAGTCTGAATGAGTACGCAAGGAGGCTGTTGGACAAATTCCCGGATCCACTGAATAAGATAATTTTTGTCAATTCCGGATCTGCCGCCACCGACCTGGCAATTCGTTTGGCTCAAACACATACAGGGAGGAAAGAATTTATCGTTCTGGACCATGCCTACCATGGCAATAATCAAACAGCGATCGGTTTGAGTCCGTATAAGTTCAACAGCCGTGGGGGATCAGGGAAACCAGATAATGTTCATATTGCGCCTATTCCGGACACATATCGCGGGAGGTACAGATTGGAAGGAAAAAGAGATGGTACATCAGGGGGAGAAGGATTGGAGTCCCATGTTGTTGGCAAGAAATATTCTGAGGAAGTATTCCGAATACTCTCTGATAATAATGGACTGAATTCTAATCTTGCAGGTTTCATAGCTGAATCCATCCCGGGTTGTGGGGGGCAGATAATTTTGCCAGAGAATTACCTCAGGGAAGTTTATGCAGTAGTTAGAAAATCAGGTGGTGTATGCATTGCCGATGAAGTTCAAACAGGATTCGGAAGAGTTGGAAAGACATTCTGGGGATTTGAACTTTATGATGTGATCCCGGATATTGTGATACTCGGTAAACCCATGGGGAATGGACATCCTATTGGAGCTGTTGTATTCAGAGATAAAATTTCTGCAAGTTTTGAAAACGGGCTGGAATTCTTCAGCTCTTTTGGTGGTAATCCGGTTAGCTGTGAAATTGGATTAGCCGTTCTTGATGCTATTGAAAAAGATGGTTTACAGGAGAATGCCAGGAAAGTTGGCGATTATCTGATTACCGGGCTTTTAAAAATTCAGCAAGAAGATAGTAGACGGAGCAGGCCTGTAATCGGGGATATTCGTGGTACCGGACTATTTATCGGCATTGAACTAGTGAAAAATCTTGTTGACCGGGAGCCCTACCCGGAGATGGCCACATGGCTGGTCAACGAAATGAAAAGGAAGGAAATTCTTCTAAGTGCTGATGGTCCCTGGGAGAATGTAATAAAGTTCAAACCTCCTCTGTGTTTCACAATGGACAACGCCAAGGAACTATTGGGCAAGCTGAAGGCTGCCTTAAGTATTTAATAATTGGCACCTGGAGAGGTCCTCCCCATCCAGGCTCAGAAATCGACTCACTTAAATTTCACTGCTGTACCATATGCAAGGAGTTCAGCAGCGCCCTGCATCACGGTTGAAGTGGTTAACCGCATACATACCACACCATCGGCTCCTACCCTCTTGGCATCCTCAATCAATCGATCAATTGCCTGTTCCCTGGCTTCGGCAAAAACCTTGGTGTACTCTTCAATTTCTCCGCCAACAATAGCCCGCAATCCAGCCATAATATCTTTCCCAATATGCCGGGCTCTAATTGTGTTACCTTTCACCAAACCTATAGTTTGAGCGATTTGGTGATCCTCAAAATTATCCTGAGTGGTCACCAGAATATCTTCTATTTTTATCATTTTTTTACATTTTTATCGTAAAAATCGTCTTCCTTATTTCTTAATCGGTCCTTAACTACTTTAATAAAGAGCAGCCCTAATCCGGCAATGGCAATGAAGCCTATGACCCCTTCGGGAAAAGCCTGAATCAATCCTTTCACCATCAGATAGGTCCAAGCTATCAGTGCAATTACCAGAAGTAAATAACCCAGTCGTTCCAGCATGATTTCTATGGTTTTAATTAGATTAACAAGTTAGTAATAATTTGTAAGATTTACAGAGGTTGGAGTCTTGTCAACCATCTTTTTATTACTTTCGGAATGGATCATGAAATCAGACTTGAAATAGTTAATGCTACTCCCAAGAGAACTTGAAAAAATTCATAATGATCCAAAAGAAACCAGCGACTTAATTGATCAATTACCAGGAATTGCAGAAAGGATGAAAATCGATCTTGAGAGCTGGAGGAGATCCTGTTTGGATGATCAGAAGATGATTAAAGATTAGACCAAAAAATTTATTACCGATATTATGAAAATAAACAATCGCTTAAAATACAGCTTTATTTTACCTGCAATCGTCATGTTACTATTTTCTGGTTGCAGGGAAAAAGCTGATAAACCCAATGTCCTTTTGATTTATTCTGATGATCAGGGATCCATCGACCTGAATTGTTATGGAGCGAAGGATCTTTTCACACCAAGCCTGGATCAATTGGCACAGGAAGGTATACGCTTTACCCAGTTTTATGCCGGCTCCTCCGTTTGTTCTCCATCCCGGGCTGCCTTGATGACAGGAATGAGTCCCCAGGCAGCTGGTTTGCCTAATAATACCTCCTCCCAACCCGGGGATCCAGGTATGCCCACGGACCGGGTGACCATAGCGGAAGTTCTCAACGAAGCAGGGTATGCTACCGGTCATATTGGGAAATGGCACATGGGATACAGCACAGACACCCGGCCGATGGCCCAGGGATTTGATTATACTTTTGGACACATGGGCGGATGCATAGACAACTACTCCCATTACTTCTATTGGAACGGGCCAAACCGCCACGACCTATGGGAAAATGGTGTAGAAATTTTCAGGGAGGGGGAATACTTCCCCGATTTGATGACCGGGAAAGCGATTGATTTTTTTAAACAGCACCGTGAAGAACCTTTTTTCCTGTACTTCGCTATTAATCTGCCACACTATCCATTGCAACCAACTGATAAATGGCGGGAATATTACAAGGATTTGTCTATGCCGAGAAGAGACTATGCCGGCTTCATTTCCACCATTGACGAAAGAGTTGGAGAGCTGGTTAAAGCTCTGAATGACTTAGGTTTGCGGGAAAATACCATTATCATATTTCAATCCGATCAGGGACACTCATGTGAAGCACGTGCCTTCAACGGCGGGGGGAACTCTGGTCCATACAGGGGTGCCAAAGCTTCGCTATTCGAAGGTGGGATCCGCATTCCTGCCATCATCAGCTGGCCGAAAAAGCTGCCGACTTCGATGGTAAATGATGTTGCCTGTATCAATTACGATTGGTTTCCCACTATTGCCGAATTATGCGGGATAGAAAGCATTCCGGAAGAAGTGGAGGGAAAAAGTCTTTTACCGGTAATCATGGATAATGCATCCACGCAGCATGAGGTATTCCATTGGAAACTTGGTAAGCAATGGGCTGTAAGATCAGGATCTTGGAAACTCCTTGGTAATCCCTCTGACCCATCTAAAAAATATCCACTTGATGGGGAGAACGACCAGCTTTTCCTGGTCAATCTGGAACAAGACGTAGGAGAAGAATTCAATGTGATTAAACAACATCCGGAAATTGCCGCCGAGTTGATCAACAAACACCTGGAGTGGGATTTCGGAACACCCTCGGACATTCCGGTCAGTTTACCGCCTATACAAAATCTGGCGGTAGATGCAAAAATAGAACTGACCACTCAGCCTCACCCGAGTTATCAAGGGGCAGGTGCTGTCACTCTCATAAATAACCTTCGTGGTTCCTACCAATTCGACGATGGTCAATGGCTTGGGTTTGAAGGTGATGACCTTGATGCCAGAATTAATTTCGATAAGCCGGTTGAAATAACAAAAGTCACCATCAGGGTCCTTCAGGATACTGGTAACTGGATCTTTTTACCAAAATCGGTATTACTTAAAACCGGATTAGGTGAAAATAAGTTAAAGGAGGTTAAGTTAATCCAGACGGACCCAAAATTATTCAGAAAGGGATTTATAATTAAAGAATATGAGTTTGAAGTCGAAGGTCTTAGTCAGGTGTTACAACTTGAAATTGACAATCTGGGGGTTTGTCCCGATTGGCATCCCGGCAAAGGAGGCAAAAGCTGGCTGTTCCTGGATGAAATAATTGTGGAATAAGCTCACAATAATCCATAATAAGATTTACTATTCGTAAATTGGGGGAAATACAACATCTCTTATCATGTCTGTTATACCCCACAAACTAGATCAAATCGCTATTACGGTCAGGTCCCACCGTCTTCTCGACCGATTGCTCAATGAGAATCCTCCTCTGAAAGAGATAATGCAAAATGCCAAAAATGAGACAGAAGCTCTTGTAGGTGTAAGGAACTGGGTACTCGCTGAGCTTAAGAAGAATCCAGATGCCTTTTCCTACTATAAACGGGAGGTTCAGGGAAGGGAGGCTTTTGATAAACTCACATGGAAGGATTATGCGGCTATACGAATACTTGATTATGTGGATAATGCAGGCAGGGAGTTCGTTGATCAGAACCTTCGTGGAGAGCTGGCAATAAGTAATCCCATACATCTGATTTGGCTTGGAACTACTTATGGAACCGGAGGTGCCAAACCTGCATTTTTTGAGGATATGCTTCAGGTATTTCGCCAATTCTCAGGACAAATGAAACGAGAGATCCCATCCAGAGAACAGGTAGAGAATTGGATGGATCGTTGGTGTTCCGGATTGGATCCCAGAATCGTTAAGTTGAGGGAGGAGAACCGGGAAAGAATACTTAAGTTGATTATCAACAAAATTGATTCCGGAGAAATTAAATCCGGGAGATTTTTCTTTGAGGAAGGTATGTCTCAGGAACAAAAATACTTCCGTTGTCTTGAATGGTGGGATGATAATCTGTTTCATCTGCGATTTGCTGTTCGCACCCCGGAATTACTCAATGAATTTCTTGGTAATTCGTTGGATCCCGATACCATGAAGGTTTTGTTAGAAGCGGAGAAGAAAGGGATCCCATTTTTTATCAATCCCTATTATCTTTCATTAATTCATGTGCGAGTTCCATATTTTGCTATTGGGGCCGACCTTGCCATCAGGTATTATGTGGTATACTCCCAGCAGTTGATTGATGAATATGGTCATATTGTGGCCTGGGAAAAAGAAGATCAGGTAGAGCCAGGTAAACCTAATGTAGCGGGGTGGCTTTTGCCATCAACACATAATATCCACCGCCGGTATCCGGAAGTTGCTATCCTTATCCCTGATACTATGGGACGGGCTTGTGGCGGATTATGTGCATCCTGTCAGAGATTATATGATTTCCAGAGCGGCCACTTGAATTTTAACCTCGACAAATTACTCCCCGGAGAAAACTGGGATGATAAACTTACTCGCTTGATTAAGTATTTCGAGGACGATTCCCAGTTGAGGGATATTCTTATTACCGGTGGAGATGCATTGATGTCATCTGATAAATCATTGAAAAATATTCTCGACAAGGTATATGAGATGTCTTTAAGGAAAATTGAGGCAAATAAATCCAGACCGGATGGTGAAAAATATGCCGAAATGCTTCGGGTCAGACTAGGAACAAGACTACCCGTTTACCTGCCTCAGCGGATCACTCCCGATTTGGTAGAAATACTTAGATCTTTCAAAGAAAAAGCATCCACTATTGGTATCAAACAGTTTATAATTCAAACACACTTTGAGTCTCCAATGGAAGTGACTCCTGAAGCCAGCAAGGCTATCCAAATGCTTACTCACGCAGGATGGACTGTCACCAACCAGCTGGTCTTTACGGCTGCTGCTTCTCGCAGGGGACACTCCTCCAAGCTAAGAGCTGTTCTGAATAATATTGGGATTCTTAACTATTATACCTTCAGTGTAAAAGGCTACATGGAGAACAACTTCAATTTTGCCACTAATGAAAGAGCTGTTCAGGAGCAGATAGAAGAAAAAGTAATTGGGAGGATTCCGGATAAATATTATGATGAAATAAGAAAGTTCCCTGAAGAAGCTGAAAACATGGTAGAAAACATCAACGATCTGAAAACCAAAGCAGGCCTACCTTTCCTCGCTACTGATCGAAATGTACTGAACTTGCCTGGGGTGGGCAAAAGTTTGTCATTCAGAACCATAGGCATCACCCGTTATGGCCGGAGAATCCTGGAATTTGATTATGACTCTACTCGTAAGCACAGTCCTATTATTCATAACATGGATAAAGTTATTATCATCGAATCCAAATCAATAAGGGAATACCTTCAACAATTGGAGGAGCTTGGAGAAGACAGCTCAGAATATAAGAGTATCTGGGGATATTCCATGGGTGAAACTGAACCCCGATTACCAATTTACGAATACCCTGAATACGATTTTGAGGTGTCGGGTAAATACAGTAATCTTGGGATCTTGAAACAATAACAAGGGAGCATGCTGAAACAATAACAAGGGAGCATGCTGAAACAATAACAAGGGAGCATGCTCCCTTGTCAAAACAAAAGATGAGTCTATCCCAGAAATCGGTAGAAAAGAAATATTTAAACGACCTTGATTCGGCAATTATTGATAAAAAATACGCTGATTTCCAGGACTATTTTGGTAAGCTTGAAAGACAGGAAAATATCAGGAATTCAAAAGAAGAACAATTTCAGGAAGGATTTTTATGGTAGATTGAAGCTATGAACTATAATATATAAAATATGGACTTAAAAATATCCCCAGGAAAGGAATTTATCCTTAAAGACTTTGCAACAGATTTAACGGATTCTTTTTCCTCAAAAAAGGAAGCTAATAAACACCTGGCAAAAAATATTAGGAAGATGAAAGAACTCCAGGATATGCTTTATGCCCACAACCAATATAGCATTTTGCTGATTTTCCAGGCAATGGATACAGCCGGCAAGGACGGGGCAATAAAACATGTAATGTCGGGGCTGAATCCGCAAGGTACTCAGGTGAGGAGTTTCAAAGTTCCAACCGATGAAGAGCTCAACCACGACTACCTTTGGCGGATAAACAAACACCTTCCTGAGCGAGGAAATATCGGAATTTTCAACAGGTCCTATTATGAGGAAGTATTAGTGGTTAAGGTTCACAACCTCCTCAAATACCAATTGATACCTAAAGAATTAGTTAGGGAAGATATTTGGGAACAACGGTACCGCCAGATTCGTGACTACGAGCAATACCTGTCGGAAAACGGAACTATTATACTGAAATTCTTCCTGCATATCTCAAAAGACGAACAGAAGAATCGTCTTTTACAACGAATTGATACTCCTTCAAAGAACTGGAAATTTTCAGAAGGTGATATTAAGGAACGGCAATACTGGGATCAATACCAGAAATGTTATGAGGAAACTATCATAGCCACCAGTACCGAGAATGCTCCCTGGTATGTTGTCCCTTCTGACAAGAAGTGGTTTGCCCGACTGAGCATCTCAAAAATTATTGTCGAAAAACTAAGTTCACTCCATCTTTCTTATCCCACTCTTGAGCCGGGCAAAATAGAGGAATTGGATAATTGCAAGAATCAACTGTTAGCTGAATAAGATATATGAAAGCAATCTTTTTAATAAAATATGGCGAAAGCAAGGACGCTTTTGAGGTCCGTGAAATGGGTATCCCCAAAGCAGGAAAAGGGGAAGTTGTTATAAAAGTCAAATCTTCCGGATTGAATTTTGCCGATGTTATGGCACGCAGGGGACTCTATAAGGAAGCCCCGCCGCTCCCAGCCGTTTTGGGTTATGATGTTGCTGGTACTATAGAAGAAATCGGAGAAGGAGTTGAAGGATTAGCCAAAGGTCAAATGGTAACGGCTATGACCCGCTTCGGGGGATACGCTGAATATGTGAGCACAAATGCAGCCGGTGTCCATTCTATCCCCGAGGGATGGGAGCCGGCAAGGGCAACCACGCTCACCACACAAGCCTGCACTGCCATTGTTTGCGCTGAGGAAGTTTTGAACCTGTACCCGGGAGATAAAGTCCTGATTCAAGCTGCTTCAGGAGGAGTTGGACGAGTTCTGGTCCAATTGGCAAAACATAAGGGATGCACTGTGTTCGCCACTGCATCAACAGGAAAACAGGAATACCTTAAGGAAATCGGTGTAGATTATCCCATTGATTACTTAAAGGAGGATTTCTCTATTCGGATACCTGAAATTCTCGGTGAAGAAAAGCTGGATGTAGTTTTTGATAATCTGGGGGGTAAGCGATATAAACAAGGCTTTAATCTTCTTGGACCAGTAGGGAAAATTGTTTCCTATGGAGCTGCTGATCAGAATAAAGGAAGCAAAACAAGCAAGTGGGGAGCCATCAAGGTCGGGCTTGGATTTGGTTTTCATAGTCCTATCCGACTGGTTGTAAAATCCCAGGCTATGATTGGGGTTAACATGTTACGTATTGCTGATCATAAACCACATATTCTTAAAAAAGCCCTGGATAGGGTCATCGAACTCTGTGAATCCGGAATCATCGATCCCCGGCTCGATAAAACTTTTCCCGCCGATCAAATTGCAGAGGCTCATGACTACCTGGAATCCAGAAAATCAAAGGGCAAAGTTGCTATTAACTGGGATTAGTATTTTCGATGAACCTTAAACATGAGCATATTGTAATCAGATTATTCAAGAAAAACTATCCAGATTTTCCAGAGGGACAAATCATTAAGTCTGAGTCCCCTGATTTCATTATTCAGAATGGGCCGAAAAAAAAGATTGGGATTGAACTTGTCCAGCTCCTGCCTCCTCCTGGGCACCACTATTCTATGGCTGGAATAATGAAACCAAAGTATGCCTATGAGCAATTACTAATGACCATAATGTTAAAAGAAAATAAACGAAGGTACTATGAAAACCCTGATTTCATTGAACTTTGGCTTCTAATACACTTTGAATACCTGGATGGCCCGGAAAGCTTTAATCTGAGGAATCAAACAGAAAAATGGTCCTTCCCAAATGGTTTTGACCGTGTATTTGTTTTTGATTTATTCACAGGGCAAGCTTACACAACCACAATGTGACTCAAGATCGAATCTGCCAGAGGTGTTATTAACTGCCCATCCGATAATGGGAAATTTGATCAGGAAGGAGAGAGAAAAGTGGCTAATGCACTTGTCTTGCTTTCAAATTGAAAACCTAAATACCATTTTTCTGCATATAAACTATCAATCAATAAGTCTTTTTGATCATTATATGATAATTTTTAATCAATTTATCTATTTTTGTTTATATTTTAAGTCTTTAGCATACTTTTACCCCCTAAATTAAAACCGATTATTAACAGCCATTTGATGAAGGCACATTCACAAAGAACGTCACTTGTCACTAAATTATGTGTGGAATTGTAGGAGTATTTGAACTAAAGCAGGATTCTCAGAGTTTGAGGTCCCAGGTGCTGGAAATGTCAAAAAAAGTCAGACATCGCGGGCCGGATTGGTCTGGAATTTATTGTGGGGGAAAAGCCATTTTGGCTCACGAAAGGCTATCAATTGTTGACCCTGAATCAGGAGGACAACCTTTATATTCCCCTGACAGGAAAGTCATTCTTGCTGTTAATGGAGAGATTTTCAATCATCAGGAAATAAGGAAGTATATCAATGGGTCCTATAAATTTCTGACCCAATCAGATTGTGAGGTAATACTTGCTCTATATCAGAAAAAAGGCAAAGATTTCATTGAAGAGTTGAACGGGCAATTTGCTTTTGCTCTTTATGATGAAGAGAAGGACTGTTATCTGATAGCACGCGACCACATTGGTATCAACCCTTTATACATGGGATGGGATATGCATGGTCAGTTTTATGTTGCATCAGAGCTAAAAGCCCTGGAGGGTGTATGCAGCAAGATTGAGGAGTTTTTGCCCGGGCACTACTATTACAGCCCTGAGGGTAAATTCACAAAGTGGTATAAGCGAGACTGGTCGGATTATGATGCGGTAGCTGACAATCAAACAGATATGGACGAGCTGAGGGATGCTCTGGAGCAAGCCGTCCACCGGCAGTTGATGTCGGATGTTCCCTATGGGGTTTTACTATCTGGGGGGCTGGATTCGTCAGTCATTTCCGCCATTGCCTCCCGTTATGCGAGGAAACGGATTGAATCCGGGGACACAAAGGAAGCCTGGTGGCCTCGCCTGCATTCCTTTGCAGTAGGGTTGGAGGGATCTCCTGATCTTGTAGCAGCCAGGAAAGTAGCTGATTACCTGGATACTGTCCATCATGAAATTCATTTTACCATAGAGGAAGGTCTTGATGCTATCAGGGACGTGATTTATTATCTTGAGACCTACGATGTAACCACTATTAGAGCCAGCACACCCATGTATCTTATGGCCCGGGTAATAAAATCCATGGGGATTAAGATGGTTTTATCCGGTGAAGGAGCAGATGAGATATTTGGCGGGTATTTATATTTCCATAAGGCTCCTTCTCCGGAGGCTTTTCATGTGGAAACTAATCGCAAGCTTGAACGGCTCCATCTTTTCGACTGTCTGAGGGCGAATAAATCATTGTCGGCATGGGGAGTAGAAGGGCGGGTACCCTTTTTGGATAAGGAGTTTCTTGATGTTGCCATGCGACTGAATCCTGCTGATAAAATGATTAAAAATGGGCGAATGGAAAAATGGTTGATAAGAAAAGCCTTTGAAAATTACCTGCCTGAAAGTGTTTTATGGCGACAGAAAGAGCAATTCTCAGATGGGGTTGGGTACAGTTGGATTGACACTTTGAAACAACTAACCGATGATAAGGTCAGTGATGAACAAATGGATAATGCCCATTTCAGATTCCCTATTCATACACCACGAAGCAAGGAAGAATATTTTTATCGAAGTATTTATTTTGAACATTTTCCATCAGACTCTGCCGCGGCCTGTGTCCCATCAGCCCCATCTATCGCCTGCAGCACTCCGGAAGCCCTGGAATGGGACAGCCAATTTATGGATAATGCTGATCCGTCAGGACGGGCGGTTGTTGGCGTACACCAACAAGACCTAAGACGTAAGACGCAAGACCTAAGACGAAAGAAAAGGGACTAAAATAAGTTACATGAGGTTACGAAGAAAAGGTGACATCGGTTATCCGTTATCCTCTTCAACATCTAACATCCTTTCCCTAAAATTCTAAACTTATTGAAGGTTTACTAAAACGTAACCATGTAAGTATCTGTTGAGTAGCCAGAAAAAATGCCATAACCGTTTTCTATGTTACAATAAACCATAACCGGTTCAGCAAATGGATCATTCCTGGCTTGATTATAGTCATCAATGGATTTTCTATAGAGATATCCGGATCTGTTCAGTGAAATCAATTCAATATAGTAAGTCTTTCCCCTTCGGGCCCTCCAATCATTAAAATTAACTTTCAGCTGGTAGTCTTGTCCATCAAAAATATTATCAGTTAATAATAATCTGGCAGGATTATCTCCATCATTTTGAATTGCTCCATCATCGCTTGAAATTGGTAGTTCATATCTATAAAGATCATACTCCAAAGAATCTTGACTATAAATAGTATCATTATAAAATATCGACAATTGATAATAATTATCAATAATAGTGGGATCGGTAAATAAAATATTGAAATTACCTTCAACGTTACCACCATAATACCTTCTACCATCATAATTTATTCCTTCATAATATGACGAATCGGTTAATACTACCGAGACATTGGAAACAGTAACGGCTTGTGGGGTATATTCCTTAGCTAACAATGTTTTGCCAAAATCAGGGGATGAGACTTCAATTGAATACTCTGCCCCCATTTCAGGCAGGTTATTATCAGACCTATACCAACTATCAGCATCTTGCTCAGTGATTGTTTCAATTAATGCAGAATCCTTGAATAGTTTGATTGTTGCATTGTTAATGAATTTTAAATCAGCATTATCCAACACAGACAAGCTTTTACTTACCTGAAATTCCCAGGTGCTGTCCTGAGTGAAAAAACAATTTATCACAAGCTGTGAAGGCCGTAAGGGGAAATCGTCAATTTTCTCGGTTGTCTCGCAGGCATTAAAAATGAATATCGATATACAGACAACCAGAAGCAGACATATAGTTTTCATAGACTCTATGATTAAAATTTAAAACTCAAGGTGGCAGAAGGAATAAATGGGAACAGACTCACTCTGCGCAAAGCACGATTTCCTCTGTTGTCCCTTCCGATATAATAGTAAAATGGATTCTTCCGGTTATACGCATTGTAAACTCCAAGAGTCCATGTTGATTCTCCCCATTTTTTCTTTGTTGTTTTTTGGAAACTAACATCAAGACGATGATAATCGGCAGCTCTTATGGAATTTCTCCCGTCAATATGCTGAACTTCCCCGGAAAAGTCACCAGAGGGTTGATTATTATTGTAGTACACGTACCCTGAATTAAGAATCCCACCATAATTACTGCCGCTAGTATTACCATAATATCGTTCTGTTGGTAGGGTGTGAGCAGTTCCTGTTCCATAGATCCAGCTTGCTGAAAAATCCCATTTTTCATTGATCGGGTAGCTGAGCACCACGGAAATATCGTGTCTTCTATCATATTTGTACGGAAAAATTTTCCCTTCATTAATTCCATCAAATTGTCTGTTGGTCCAGGACAAGGTATAGCCTACCCATCCTGTTAACTTTCCAATTCTTTTTTCAAAAAACAGTTCTCCACCATAGGCCCATCCTTTCCCCATTTCAACTTTATCTTCCCACTCAGTGCTTGCTCCCATAAATGAAGCTCCATCTTTATATTCAATAAGATTATCCATTGTTTTATAATACCCCTCAATTGAAAGACTATACATTTCCGAAAAGGTTTTTGCGAAGCCAAAAGCAATCTGATGGGATTTTTGTGGTAATATTTTATCCGTTGCCGGAACCCATAAATCTGTTGGCAAGCCAATATTATTATTTGTTAAGAGATGAATATATTGTTGCATCCTGGCATACGAAGCTTTCATAGACCAGGACTCATTTAACATATATCTAGCTGATAATCTAGGCTGAAGCGAATGATAATACTTCTTGTTAACAAGAAATCCTGAATAGTGTAAGCCTATATTGGCTTTTATTCTGTTTGACTGATCTTAAACAGTTGCAAATTTCAATAAATTGATATTCAACACACTAAGCAT
>CAYXJR010000042.1:0-38382 GCA_964465145.1 uncultured Porphyromonadaceae bacterium
GAATTTTACAGTTATTATTAAACTGTTAAACGTCCCTTTTCAGAGGGGACTCAACCTTGTAACTAATGATCCTTTAGCATTGATCTTACAGTTTCCAGTTTCCCGTCTGTTGGAGCAGGATCCAGGTCAAGGATTTCTGCTAGTAAAGGATAAATACATACATTTTCAAAACTCACATGTGAGTATCCGGATTTAAAAGCCGGGCCCATGGCATAAAAAATAGCATGCATATCCGGATTCCCGGGATCGTATCCGTGTGTGCCCAGAGAGTATGCTCTATTACGCTTTTCTATTTCAAGCCCCCAACCCGGGTCGGCCTCGATAATGATATCGAAAATCCTCTTGTGCGTTCCGTAATGATAATGAGGAGGTAATTGTTCTTTCGTCCATACTTTCAGATGCGGCACGGCCGAAAGAGCAGAAATAACATCTGCATTTTCCCCTTCTACTGGCTGTATTGAATAACTTGGATTCGAACCGGAGTAACCGATGATATCATCAAGGTCAAGGTAATCATCTAAAAAAATGTATTGATCAGGGGGGATATAACCCATACCATGGTCGGAGGTAACAATAAAATTGATTTCAATATCAAGATCTGCTTCAGCCTGCTCAATTTTAACTATCGTAACACCAATAAGGCTATCGAGTTGAGATAAAACCGATTTTGTTTCATCAGAGCCTGGTCCGTAAGTATGGCCAACCCCATCGGGTTCTTCAAAGTAGAACAGAACCAAGTGAGGACGGATTTTTTCCGGCAGGTAAAGCCATGATACAGCTGAATCAATGCGGGTTCCGAATGGGATTTCATCGTTAAAATACTTGCGGATGGATGGATGGAAATATTCATTTGTTTCGGTCCCGACCCAGTAAAAGGCAGCCGTTCTTACCCCTTGGCTTTCCGCTGTTTCCCATATTGCTTCCCCCTCCCAGAATATTGAGTCCTCCACCATGCTGCGATTCCCCATGGTAAAAAAACTATCTGTTGCGGGGTCGTAAAAGTTGTTCTGTACAATCCCGTGATGATCCGGGTATAGGCCGGTGGCAATCGAATAGTGGTTTGGGAATGTCTTTGTCGGATAAGATGGAATCAAATATTCCGCTTTAACCCCCAGCTCTTCCATCAGATCCAGGTTTGGCATATCGGCCAAATCCGGATAATCCCAGCGGCATCCGTCTATCGACAGCATAATAACATAGGTCCGGTCAGGGCTATTTTCCTCCTTATCCCTTGAACAGGCAGGGGATGAAAGGGAAATAACCAGAAAAACCAAAATTAAAGCTGAAAATGATAATAACTGCTGTTCAAACTTTGATCGTTTAGTCATAACAGGGGTAATGTAGTAAAAAAAGAGCCCCCGGAAAGGAGGCTCTTTTATAAATCACCATTAATATTTAGAATGAATAACGTACACCTACCTGTGCCATCCAGCGTGAAGCACGAAGGCCGCTGTCGTCAGCATTCCAGGTATTCTTTGGAGTGCTAAACTCAAAAGTTGGAGTAGTTCCATCCTCTGCCATGCCTTCAAAACCAATCAGGGTGAAAGCATCATTGGATACATACCAGCGGCGTCCCCAATCGGCATTGATCATATTACCAAGATTGAAAACATCCAGGGTTAGTTGCAATTTGTGACGGGTATTACCAGCCTGAACAAAGATATCCTGAGCAATTTTCAGGTCAATGGTGTTACGGAATGGTGTGCGGGCACCGTTGCGTTCAGCATATTCACCACGATGCTGACTTAGGTAAGCATCATCTTCAATATAGGCATCCAAATCAGCCCATTGTGCATCAGCTGTTGCAGCATCGGCAAATACAATTTCACCTTTGGAAGCAGGAACATAAATCAGGTTGCCTGAGTTTTGGCCTTCTCCGTTCAGATCACCATAGTCGTTGTATACATAGGAGAAGCGATGTCCGGAAGATCCATTGTAGAATAAGCTAATCATGGTAGCAGCATGGTTAAAATACTCTTTGCGATAGCTCAGGAAAGTTGTTACTCTGTGACCCTGATCGAAATCTGAATATGTGAGATCCAGGTTATTTAATCCATTCACTTGCTCATTGTATAACCATTGGCTGGAATTCTGTGATGAAGTAGCATCGTTTACAGCCATTGAGCGGCCATATGAATAAGCGATATTGGCAGTGAATCCATTATCAAATGGCTTCTCTAAAACAGCACTAAAGTTGTATGCATAACCTTCATTGGTGTTGGTACCCAATATGATCCTTGTATAAGTCCGGTCAATACTGCTATCAGAGTAGTATGGCCTGTTATCAGCACCGGTCAGGTTGAATTCGGACTTCGGGTCTAAATTCAGATTATAATAATTCACATTATTTATGGTCTTTGTGAAAATCCCTTCAATGGTACCGATCATTCCCCAGGCAAGTTTCTGGTCTAATCCCAGGTTTGCCCGGAACACTTGCGGGAATTTGAAGTCTTTGGAAAAGAGATCCATTTGTCCGCTTGGAATAGCATCGGCCATACCAAAATCAGTATTTTCATATTGTTTCTGAGGATCACCGCTGAAAACAATATCGGATCCTTTGTAATAAATACCGCCAATAACTACACCACTATTGGTATATGATCCACCAGGCCATACCAGAGGTAAACGGGAAGTGAAGATACCAACACCTCCACGCAGTTGAGTAGACTCATCACCGCTAAGATCCCAGTTGAAACCAATACGTGGTGAAAACAGAACCTGAGATTTAGGCATCTGCCCAGCCTGAGCACCCATCATGTCCCAACCAGCAGCTTCAAGCTTTGGAATGGTAGTTGTATTGAAATCATTATCAACAGGAGGTTGAGTAAGGAACATAGGCATATCCGCACGAATACCAAAAGTTACTTTGAAATCGTCACTTGCCTGGAACTCATCCTGAACATACAATCCTAACTGCAGCATTTTAAAGTCGGCTGCTGCTGCTGAACCGTCACCAGTGATGTCATCCACCAATGAATATCCACGCTCATATTGGAAAGGTTTGTTATCGTAGAAATCCTGTATGTTATAAAACCGGTACTCACCAAAGTTTTTCCGCATGAACAAGTTGTAAACACCGGCAAATTCATTGTTAGTACCAACGGTAATGGTATGTTTCCCTTTGTAGATACTTAAGTTGTCAGTAATTGTGAAAATATTCTGATTCAACTCGTTTGCAGTGGAGTAAGCCTCTGAACCTAAGTATATTGTACCCTTTCCATCATAAATACGAACAGATGGGAAATAGCTGTCGCCCATCGGGTCACGGTCATCACGAACAGTTGTGTAAACAGCAATAAGGTCATTGCTCATCCCTTCAAGGTTAGATTTCAATTCAAGTGTTGTTGAATTGGTCTTGCTCGGGAAAAATATCCCGTTATTTAGGAAGTTGAGGGATGTTGATGAAGAACGATAAGGGCTCAGGGATTCGTGCTTGGTATAGCTGTGGCGCAACATCAATTTGTGTGACTCGTTGATGTTCCAGTCTAAACGGGCCAGAAATTTATCAGACTTTAACTCTGAAGAATTGTTTTCAAAGCCGCCGGTAACATAACCATAAGTATTCTCAACATAGGAAGCCAGCTCACCAAGCTGGGAAGTAGTTGCATTTCCGTTGTAATTATCAATGCTAAATGGCTGTGGAGTTGCATCCCGCTGCATTTCAGCATTTACAAAGAAATGCAGTTTGTTCTTAACAATCGGGCCGCCCAAACGGAAGCCAGTAGTAACAGCAGTAAAATCCGCCAGTTTTGTACGGGCATCAGCGATCTCTTCATCGGTTTTGCCTTCAATATTCATGGCATTCAAAGGGGTCTTACCCGAAAGGTTTTGGTCCCTGTAAAATCCATAAACAGATCCGTGAAATTGGTTTGTTCCTCTACGGGTTACAGCATTTATGCTGGCACCGGCAAATCCGCTATGGCGGACATCAAAAGGGGCAATAGTTATCTGGAACTGTTCGATAGCGTCCAAAGAGATAGGAGTACCTCCCGTTTGTCCACCATTAACACCAGAAGCTGCTAGTCCAAAAACATCATTCTGAATACCACCGTCAATAGTCAGGCTATTGTAACGATTGTTCACTCCGGCAATACTGATTGCACTGTTATCATCCACAGTTGCCTGAGGAGTAAGACGGGTGAAATCTGTGAGGTCGCGGCCAACAGTAGGCATGGCATCAATTTTGTCAATACTGACAAATGTTTCGGCTCCAGTACGGTTACCATCAAATACATCATTGGTTCCTTTTTGTCCAATTACAGCTACTTCCCCAAGGCGAACCTCAGTAGTTTTTAACCCCGGATTAATCTTAAAGGTTTGACCTAATGTAAGATAGATTCCTTCCTTAGTCCAGGCCTCATATCCAACATAACTGACTTTCATGGTGTAAGGACCCCCTACATCCATGTTGGGAAGGCGGAAGAATCCTTCAGCATCAGAGATGCCTCCGAACTGTGTTCCGGTTGGAACATGAATCGCAACAACGGTAGCTCCGATTAGGCCGTCGCCGTCAGGACCGGTTACCTTACCGTTCATACCGGATGTGGTAACCTGAGCATAAGATGTTCCGGCTAGGAACATCCCCAATACTACCAACATCAAGATTTGGGTTGTTTTTCTCATAGAATTGAAATGTTTAGGTATAACAATTATTTATAGTTTGAATTTTAGAATTTCGTAGTGTAAACTGCAAGATAATCAAACAGAACAGGCACTTGAGGCCTTCCCGGCTGAACTTTTTAACTATTTGCCAACACTGTATCAACCGATTGTTAACAATTGGTAAATGGAGCCCAAAGATGGGAATTGTTTCCTTGAAGATGCTCTCCAAAAAAGTTAAAAAATTAACAATTTGCGGAAGACATTAATAGAGAAGAACTTAATTTTTAGGAAGGGGATTCAGCGTCCTTCCACTTGTATAATTTATCTGATCTTCGAATCTTTTCATCAACTTTCATTGAGAACCTATCGCCCTTTTTTACCTCTTCAACAGCCTGATCATCCAGGCGCAATTCCTTAACTTCTAATTCCACTGCACCGGTTGTAGGCCCGGTTATCAGAACCCTGTCACCAACCTTAAGAGATTTTGTTTCCATTACGAATTCGGCAACACCAATATTTGGAAAATAATTGCTTCCCTTTCCAAGATATTCTTTTCTCCTTGCAGCTTTGCTGCCATATACCTCACTCCATTCTCCTAACTTTTGCCCAAGGTAATAGCCATCCCAGAATCCCCGGTTGAATACCTGCTTTAGCCTGGTTTCCCACCTATCGATATTCTCAGTACTATATTCCCCCAGAGGAATACTGTCAACAGCTTGTTTATAGCATTCGCAAACAGTTTTGACATATTCCGGGGGCCTGGCTCTGCCTTCGATTTTTAAAACACTTATTCCACTATCAATAATCCTATCTACGAAACCTATGGTGCAAAGGTCTTTGGCAGACATCAAATATTCATTGTCCACAACCAGCTCATCTCCGGATTCATTATCTGTCAGCTTGTAGCTTCTGCGACAGCCCTGAAGGCATGAACCACGGTTGGCTGAGTAGTTATATTGGTGAAGGCTGAGATAGCACTTGCCAGATATTGCCATACAAAGAGCTCCATGAACAAAAAGTTCAAGACGGATAAGATTCCCGGAGGGCCCCCTTAATTGATCCTCTTCAATTTGCCGGTATATTTCCTCTACCTGATCAAGATTCAATTCACGGGCCAGGACAACAACATCTGCATATTGTGCATAAAATTTTAACGCCTGGTAATTGGATATGTTTAATTGGGTAGAAAGATGGATTTCAACACCCTTTTCCCTGGCATATTCTATAGCAGATTGATCAGACACGATAGCAGCACTGATCCCATGATCGGCTGCAGCATCTACCAGCTTTTTCATCATGGGTATATCCTCATCGTAAAGTACTGTGTTCAGCGTCAGATAGGATTTTACCCCATGCTTCTTGCATTTTGCTGCTATCTCAGAAAGATCATCCAGGGTGAAGTTGATGCTGGATCTGGCGCGCATATTAAGCTTTTCCAATCCAAAATACACCGACCCAGCCCCCCCTTGAATAGCCGCCGAAAGGGAATCCCAGGATCCCACCGGAGCCATCACCTCAATCTTATCAGGCTTAATGGATAAATCTGTCATAATTTATTTTAGATAGTTTTGAATGGTTTCAACCTGCTTTTTCCAGCTGTTTGGTTCCTCCCTAATATCCACAAACAAATGTGGTTTATCAAAAACCATAGCCCAAATTTCCCGTCCTGGTTCAATGTCAAGCAATACTCTTGCGCCAGATCTTATATAAACCTGCTCCTGCCCGGTAAAATCTCCACAGGTACTCAGCACAGTACATCCTGTTTTCCGCATAATCTCCTCACTGGTCAGGCGCCAGTGTTCATGGCCACACAGCACCAAGGGCCTCTCAATACGGCTGATCAGTTCACTGATCGGATCCGAAAGATCCTTCTCCCCTGGATCATGAGCCGGCATGTCCAAAACAGCATAGCTTTCCAGAAATGATTCAGGCAGGGCGTTTTTTAGGAAAAGATTATTATGGCCGTAGAAAAAATCTAACCCCGGCCCATCATCAATAAGGTCAAATACATCCAATAATTCCATCCCCGCTTGTCTGAATGCTTCACCGGCTTCACGCCTGCCAATTATACTACGAATATGCTTAAGCTTCTTATGGTGCAGTGTAAAATCCATCACACGCAACCGGTTTTTGAACCATGAAGTTTTCATACCCCCCGTCAGATCAATCAGGTAATCGGCTTTGACATCTCTGAATTGTCCGATATTTTTGGATGGATTCTTTTCGTATGAAACAAGTGAACTAACAAAAGGATTATTTTCCAGCAGCCAATGGAATTGTTTGGGAGCTGCAGAAATTACTTCAGCATGTTCAACCGACTTCACAATAGCCCTGATGAGGGGGGTTGAAAACAGTATTTCCGAAGTTTCCGGAGGATGAAGAAAGAGGTACCTGACTTCCACGAGCCGGTTTATTTATTGCTTTCGACCAGAACCACAACGTTATTATCCAGGCATTCCACTACCCCCTTGCTTATTTGGAAGTTATGCACTGTTCCGGTCTTGTCAATGACCTTTACAGGACCCTCTTCCAAAGTTGAGATCAGTGGGGCATGGTTTTCTAGAATTTCAAACGAACCCTTACTTCCAGGTAGTTTGATAAGATCAATTTCCCCAGCGAAAATCTTTTTATCCGGTGTAACAATTTCCAGATACACGAGTCTGTTTTTAAATTTATGCCTGCTTTGCTTCGGCTAGCATTTTTTCACCTTTTTCAATAGCCTCATCGATATTTCCAACAAGGTTGAAAGCTGCTTCCGGGTATTTATCAACATCGCCTCTCAGTATCATCTTAAATCCCTTGATGGTATCCTCAATACTGACCATGGCTCCCGGCCGGCCGGTAAACTGCTCGGCAACATGAAATGGCTGGGATAGAAAGCGCTGTACCCTTCGGGCTCTATGAACAACAATTTTGTCATCTTCCGATAACTCATCCATTCCAAGAATAGCAATTATATCAAGTAATTCCTGGTATCTCTGTAGGATTTCCTTAACCTCCTGAGCTGTGTCATAATGCTCTTTCCCAACATTTTCAGGTGATAATATCCTGGAAGTTGAATCCAGGGGATCCACTGCAGGGTATATCCCTAATTCGGAAATTTTCCTGCTCAACACCGTTGTTGCATCCAGGTGAGAAAATATTGTAGCAGGTGCAGGATCCGTAAGGTCATCAGCTGGCACATATACCGCCTGAACTGAAGTAATTGAACCATGACGGGTTGAAGTAATTCTTTCCTGCATGGCACCCATTTCGGTAGCCAGAGTAGGTTGATATCCTACCGCAGATGGCATCCGTCCTAATAGAGCTGACACTTCTGAACCAGCCTGGGTGAAACGGAAAACATTGTCCATAAAGAAAAGAATATCACGTCCACTGCCAGTTCCATCTCCATCCCGGAAATTCTCCGCCAGAGCTAATCCTGACAGAGCTACACGAGCACGGGCCCCTGGAGGTTCGTTCATTTGTCCATAAACCAGTGCCAGTTTGGATTCGGCCAGTTTTTCCGGGTCAACTTTCGAAAGATCCCAGCCCCCTTTTTCCATGTCCTCCATAAATTCGGGTCCGTAATTTACAACACCAGCTTCTAGCATTTCCCGGAGCAAATCATTTCCCTCTCTTGTGCGTTCGCCAACCCCGGCAAATACTGATAAACCAGAATATCCTTTGGCAATATTGTTGATCAATTCGAGAATCAAAACCGTCTTACCCACCCCTGCACCACCAAACAATCCAATTTTCCCTCCTTTAGAATAAGGTTCAATCAGGTCAATGACCTTTATGCCGGTAAATAGAACTTCTGTCTCCGTGCTCAGCTCCTGATATTTTGGTGGATCACGATGAATAGGATATCCATTTTTTTTCGATAATGGACCCATCCCGTCTATAGGATTACCAGTTACATTTAGCAACCGGCCTTTCGTTTGATCACCAACTGGCATGAGGATGGGCGAGCCGGTAGCGACCACTTGCATTCCCCTGTATAATCCCTCGGTTGAATCCATGGCAATGGCACGTACAGTGTGCTCCCCAATGTGCTGCTGACACTCAACAACAAGAGGCTCTTCATTATCTCTCTGAACCTCTAATGATTCATAAATCTCGGGTAATTCAATTCCTTCACCTGAGAAGTCAACATCCACTACGGGCCCAATAACCTGAACAATTTTCCCTATATTTTTTGCCATATCAAACCTTTAAAAAATCAAGCCCCAAAGTTAGGATTTTTTTCCTAGCTGACACGATTGATCAGCTTGTTAGTGAAATTTTTAAGTTCCAATTTCCTGCCATTTTCCGTATCCACCTTTTCAAGTGTCGCCAATGCTTTTTTTGAAAAAAAGATTACCTGCTCCCTGGTAAGGCGGTCAATTTCCAGCTCCAGGAAAATTTTCTTGACAGCCGCAATTTTTTCTTCAGGATCAGGATCCTCACAAGAATACCAGGACAAAAGTTCCTTCAATTGTTGAGGATTAGCTCTTTCCTTAGCTTGAATAAGGAGAAATGTCTTTTTATTAGCCAGAATATCTCCCCCTATTTTTTTACCAAATGTTTCCGGGCTTCCAAAAGTATCCAGGTAATCATCCTGTAATTGAAATGCCATACCCATGTCATAGCCAAAATCATATACCAAATCGGCCTGTATGATACCAGACCCACCAATAATTGCCCCGATTTTCAAACTTCCGGCCAGCAATACAGCGGTCTTTAGCTTAATCATGTTCATGTATTCAGATACATTCACCTTGTCCATAATTTCAAAATTAAGGTCATATTGCTGACCTTCACAAACTTGAAGGGCTGTTTTGTTGAAGACACGCAGAACTTCCGGCAGAAGATCAGGACGACATGAAGAGATAAAAATATTAGCTTGGATTGCCATCGCATCACCCGAAAGAATGGCCCTGTTAACATCCCATTTAGTATGAACAGTGGGCTGATTTCTTCTCAGAAAGGCCTTGTCCATTATATCATCGTGCAGTAATGTGAAATTATGAAACAATTCAATCCCCAAGGCTGGTTTTAACGCCTGCTCTATGTCGTCCGAAAACAACTGGCATCCCTGCAGCACTAGTATTGGACGCAGCCTTTTACCACCACTTTTTAGAGTATACCATATGGGTTCATACAATTCTTTTGGTTCAAGGGCCTCATTTTGCAGTTTAATCTCCCGTAAAACCAATTCATGAATATCATCTATAGACTTCATAACCTTCCCTGTTTTTCTTTTTTCTGTCTCATCTTTCCTTTTCTGGCCTGGTCTAATAAAAACGATGGAACCAAAAGCAGATTTGAAAATACTGCCATAAACAATGTTATTGATATCAGTAATCCCATCGCTACAGTCCCACCAAATTCGGAGGCCACAAAGATGCCAAATCCAAAAAACAAAATTATAACGGTATAGATAATACTTACGCCCACTTCTCTTAATGCACTTATAACAGCCTGGTCGGGAGGCGTGCTGCTGCAGGCCAGCTCCTGACGAAATTTTGCCAGAAAATGGATGGCCGTATCTACAGATATCCCAAAAGCAATACTAAAAACCAGTATTGTAGATGGTTTGATCGGTATGGAGAAAAAACCCATTATTCCTGCCGTGATCAACAGGGGAAGCAAGTTGGGGAATATTGATATCAAAACCATCCTTGTTGAGGAAAACATCCAGGCCATAAACACGGATATAAGGAGAATGGCCAGTCCCAGACTGACAAAAAGATTTTTGACCAGGTAATGGGTGCCAAAAGTAAATGTCAGGCTGGAACCCGTCAGAATAGCGCGGTACTCACTGGCCGGGAAAAAATAATCAAGGTCTTTTTGAATGCTGTCTTTCAAAACAAGCATCCTTGTTACCCCAATATCAGCCACACGCATGTTAACACGCATTTTTTGCCGTGTTGAATCAATGAGCATCCTCAGGAGAAAACTATTATCCGCACTTTCTTCAATCGATCTCAGGATAAAATTCTGCTCCTGTTTGCTGGGTAGTTTATATTGGTCTTCATCCCCGTTGAAATAGGCCTGTCTGGCAAATTTCAAGCCGTCGACAGCTGATAAGGACCTGGATAATTCAGGATATCCCGCCAGCTTATTCTGAAACATTTCCACTTTCTT
This sequence comes from uncultured Porphyromonadaceae bacterium, assembly GCA_964465145.1. Classification (GTDB taxonomy): domain Bacteria; phylum Bacteroidota; class Bacteroidia; order Bacteroidales; family UBA12481; genus JAUVKA01. The sequence continues at coordinate 10,714 of CAYXJR010000042.1, forward strand.
AAGGGTCTCATTTCTTATAGCACCCTTTGGCCTTTTGGTATCGATTGATACTTCCAGGGGCATTACTCCTCCTATATGCTTTTCGAAAAATTTCAGATCTGTATAAAGAGGATGATCCTTAGGAATATCATCAACAATGAAGCCTGTTGTTTTCATTTTACTGATTCCCCATACTGAAAGGACCAGCATCAGGACAAAAACCAGGTATATGACTTTACGGTGGTTTTTAATGAGATAAATAAATACTTCTATTATCCGACTGATGAATTTATGATCCAGGTGTTTAATCTGCCTTTCAGAAGGAGAAGGGAGAAAGGAGAATATAATTGGAATAAGCACAACTGAAAGAACGAATAGTATCATGATATTGGCCGCAGCGATAAAGCCAAACCTGGCAAGCATTTGATTATTGATTACCATAAAGGTTGCAAATCCAGCAGCCGTTGTAAGATTGGTAAGAAATACAGCATAGCCCACTTTATCTATTGCCCTCTGCAGTGCCTTGATTTTATTGCCGTGTTTTTTAAACTCCTGATGGTACTTATTTATTAAAAAAACACAATTGGGTATTCCTATAACAATAATAACTGGTGGTATCATTCCCGTAAGAACGGTAATCTTAAAATCCATCAGGACCATAGTCCCAAATGCCCACAACACACCCATGCCTACAATCAAAACACTGGGTATCACGGCCTTGAGAGATCTGAAGAAAATTAATAACAGAATGAAAGTGACAGCCGCTGCCAGGTATATGAACTTCAATAGCTCAGACTTTATCATGATCAACAACAGCGACCGCAGATATGGAAGGCCAGAATAATGTACCTGCTGGTTATACTTATCCCCCCATTGGCCAGCCAGTTCCTGGGTCTTTTCTACAATCAGTTCTCTGTTTTTGCTGTCCACCATTACAGAATCCATGGTGAGGATCATCATATATACCTTAGATTGCGGTGTGTACAAAAGATCCCTATAGATGGGTAAGTGGTGAAATACCTCAACCAGGCTGTCTAATTCTGATTGAGAATCAATCCTTTCCGGAAATATTGAATTAAATAAAAATTTTCCTCCTGTCTTATCCTTTTTAATCTCTAATGCGTCTGAAACAGACAGGACAGCCTCAATGCCATCAATTTCCAGAAGTGCATTTTTTAACTGTATCCAGTCATTGAATTTTTCCAGGGAAAAAAACTGGCTATCCTGGATTCCAAAGAGGAAAATGTTAGCATCGCCACCGAAAACCTTTTTGAATTCTTCCAGTTTAATGGAAACAGAATCAGAATCCGGCATCATCCCGCTGTATCCATAATCCAGTTGAAGTTTAGGGACCTGCAATGCCATAAAGGCTGTAAGGCCCGTAATTACAAGCAGGAACATGATCCTATACCGTAGAATTATACTGGCAATTTTAAACCATATCATACACAGTCTTTCGGGTCAGACAGGGCAGAAACCCAGGACGCTAAATTACTATTAATGTAAATCCTAACAAATGCAATAAAATCACATTTATTTTTTCAATTATTCCGTTATTGTCAGCATATTTATAAGCAGAAATTAACAAAAGCTTAATACAATATTAATATTAAAACCAGCAAATTATTCCAACTTTGCAAAATATCCAACCCATAATCAACATGGAAAATTTCTACATATTTATTGTTGTAATCCTATTTTTACTTGCAATTTCCGATTTGATAGTTGGTGTAAGTAACGATGCGGTGAATTTTCTAAATTCCGCCATTGGTTCGAAAGCCGCACCATTTAAGATCATCATGTTGGTGGCCGCCCTGGGTATTTTGGTCGGAGCAACTTTTTCAGGCGGCATGATGGAGGTTGCCAGAAAGGGGATAATGCATCCGGAAAAGTTTTATTTTGCAGAGATAATATTGATCTTCCTGGCAGTAATGATGACCGATATCATTCTCCTGGATGCCTACAACACTCTCGGCTTACCTACCTCCACAACTGTGTCGATAGTATTTGAGCTGCTTGGGGCTTCTGTGGCTGTGGCTTTGATCAAAATAAAAGCTATTGGCCAGCCTATGGGAGAAATGGGTGAGTACATAAACTCTGCCAAGGCCCTTGCCATCATTTCGGGTATATTGATATCCGTTGTAATTGCCTTCCTGGTGGGGGCCTTTGTACAGTATCTGGCAAGATTGGTATTTACATTTAATTACTCCAAAACTTATAAAAGGTATGGTTCATTATTTGGCGGGGCGGCCATCTCAGCCATCACATATTTTATGCTGATCAAGGGTGCAAAAGGTTCATCATTTATTAATGAAACAACACTGCAGTGGATAAATAATAACACCGGGGCCATTATTGGGTTAAGTTTTGCCGGCTGGACTATTATTCTCCAGGTTTTGTTATGGCTGACACGGATTAATATTTTCAAAATCATTGTCATGGTTGGAACATTTTCCCTTGCCATGGCTTTTGCCGGAAATGACCTTGTGAATTTTATCGGTGTACCACTGGCTGGTTTTGAATCCCTAAAAACATTCCTGGCCGATCCATCCAGTCAGGCCGACTCATTATTAATGGTTTCATTACAGGGCAAGGTACATACACCCACCCTCTATCTTCTGCTGGCTGGACTGGTAATGGTTATTACATTGTGGACATCAAAGAAGTCAAGGTCTGTAACTAAAACAACTATCGATCTTAGTCGCCAGGATGAGGGTGTTGAGCGTTTTAGTTCATCAGCTTTTTCAAGAATCATTGTCCGCCAAACCAGATCATTTAACAGGGCCATACAATATGTTATCCCCAACCGTGTAATCAAAAATATTGAAAAACGCTTCGACAATAACAACAACGGAGATACAAATATTGCTGGAACTTCTTTCGATTTGGTTCGCGCATCGGTAAACCTTGTGGTAGCAGCCATATTGATCGCTTTGGGAACCTCCTTAAAACTACCACTGTCCACCACTTATGTAACCTTTATGGTAGCTATGGGAACCTCCCTGTCAGACGGGGCCTGGGGCCGGGAAAGTGCAGTGTACCGGATAACCGGCGTCCTGACTGTTATAGCCGGATGGTTTTTTACAGCATTTCTTGCTTTTACGGTATCATTCCTAATTGCACTATTAATCAGTTGGGGTGGATTAACGGCAATTATTATTCTCATAGGATTATCTGTCTTGTTACTCATAAGAACTCACATATTTCACCGTAAAAAAACCGAGGGTCAGGATACAGAATCGGATGCGATTGCAGATGCGCAACAAGGTGAACCCACCTCCATTGCCGACACCTGTATTAATAATGTCAGTAAATTTCTTGAAGAGTCGAACAATATTTATAGCGCAATAATGGAGGGTTTGATAAAAGAGGACAGGAAGGCAATACGAAAGCTTATGCCCAGGATAGAGGAACTCAATAAACTCACTAAATATCTGAAAGACAATATACATAAAACGATTGCCCTGCTGGGAGATGACCATATTGAAGCAGGTCCGCACTATGTGCAGGAGTTAGATTATATGAGGGAAATGGCGCATTGCCTGACCTTTATTGAACAACCTGTCTTCAAGCATATTGACAATAATCATAAAGGATTAATCCCTGTTCAGCAAGAAGAATTGCGACAATTGACCACTGAAATACAATCTCTATCAGAAACAACCCGCCAGTCCGTTTTACAGAATGATTTTAATAAACTTGTCGAAATTACTGATGAACAACAGAAAATCCTGAATACACTTACTGATTATAGAAAGAATCAGATAAGAAGGATTAAAACAGAACTGGTAGGAACCCGAAATTCGGCACTTTACATTGGTATTCTGCAGGAGTCAAAAAATTATGTCCTTTACTTGGTAAACTTATTAAAATCGCACAGAGACTTTATTGAACGTGGTTAGAAAAAATATTCTGATTTATAACAACCCCCACGATAATTTCAACCGGGTTTTTTATATTTGTTCATCTAACCCGGCTTAATGAAATTTACTCCTGTTGATTTTCTGGAACTCATTGGATCCCTTGGAATATTTTTGTTCGGGATGAAGATGATGAGCGAGTCATTGCAGAAAGTGGCTGGCTCAAAACTGAGAAATATTTTAGCAGCCATGACTTCTTCCAGAATAAAAGGAGTTTTTACCGGCCTGCTGATCACTGCAATCATACAATCCTCCTCAGCAACAACTGTTATGGTTGTCAGCTTTGTCAATGCAGGGTTACTTTCCCTCCTGGAATCTATTGGAGTTGTTATGGGTGCCAATATTGGTACAACCATAACAGCTTGGATTATTTCTATTTTAGGATTCAAAATAAAAATCAGTGCTCTGAGTTTGCCTCTCATAGGATTGTCGGTTCCTCTGCTTTTTTCTAAGATTAGCCGACGAAAATCGATCGGCGAGATAATACTTGGCTTTGCCCTCATTTTCCTTGGCCTGGAATACATGAAGGGCTCCGTTCCTGATATCCGATCCAATACTGAGATCTTGTCTTTCCTTTCTAACTATACCGATCTTGGGATTTTGTCCTATTTCATTTTTTTAGCAATTGGGACCCTGTTAACGGTAATAATCCAATCCTCTTCAGCCACCATGGCACTGACATTGGTAATGGCCAGCAACGGATGGATAGGTTTCGACACTGCTGCTGCATTGGTGCTTGGGGAAAACATCGGGACCACTATAACGACTAATCTGGCAGCTACGGTGGCAAATGTTTCAGCCAAACGAGCAGCCAGAGCTCACCTGATTTTTAATACATTTGGCGTTTTATGGATGACCCTTGTATTTCCTTTGTTCTTAAAAGGAATCGACTGGTTGGTGATAGAAATGGGTTCAGAATCTCCATTTATTAGTTCAAAAAGCCTCCCAATAGCCCTGTCATTGTTTCACACTACATTCAATCTCCTTAACGTATTTATTCTGATATGGTTTGTTCCTTTAATTCAAAAAACCGTTATCAAATTGGTGCGGTCAAAGGAGGATGATGAGGAATTTAATCTTATGTTTATAAAAACAGGATTACTTTCGACTTCCGAATTGAGCTTGTTGCAAGCAAAAAAGGAAATTATTTTCTATTCTGATCACACTGCTAAAATGTTTAAAATAGTTCGCAAACAATTGTTTGAAACAAAAGACAGCGATTTTGAAAAAAGGGTTGGAAAGATTGAAAAATATGAAGATGTCAGTGATAAAATAGAACTAGAGATAGCAAATTATTTGACTTTGATTACAGAGGGTGAGCTAAGTGAGGATGGGTCAAAACGGATCAAAGCATACTTAAACATTATCGACAATCTGGAAAGTTTATCTGATTGCGGAAACAATCTTTCCCGCACCTTTATCCGAAAGAAAAATGAAAAAGCCGTGTTTCCTGAGGAATTAAGGACAAACCTGGAAGCCATGTTTAATTTGGTTGAAAAATCAATTAACAATATGCAGGAAATGCTAAGAAAGCATCCCCAGGAGGTCGATATGATTGTTGCTGACCGCCTTGAAGAAACAATTAACAATTATAGAAACGAGCTAAGAAAAAGCCATCTGGACAATATAGAAAATCAAAAAGATTACACATACATGGCAGGAGTGATCTACAACGATCTCTTCTCGGAGAGTGAAAAACTTGGAGATTACGTCTATAATGTATGCGAGGCTTTCAACGAGATCAACGAATAGGCCGCAATCCTTGTTGATTTAGAGTTTCGACCAGAATCCCCAGGTTTCGTGGTTTTGCAACAATTTTTCGTTCGCCATCCAGCAAAACCATGGTGGGAGTTGCCCTTATACCGTAATCATAGGCAATACTGCAATCCCAGCCTTTTAATTCAGAATAGTTTATCCAGGGATATTGCCCTTTCGCCAGAGCAGATGTATATGCTGCTTTTTCCTTGTCAATGGAGATTGCAACAATTTCAAATCCAGCGGGGTGATAAGCTTCATAGAGTTTTTTAAAATCAGGAAGAATTTCATTGCAATGTGGGCACCAGCTCGCCCAGAAAAGGACCAGAACAAATTTCTCTGGTATATCAGACATAATAACCGGCCCATCTGCCAGCGGGAGAATAATTTCCGGTGCTTTATTACCAATTGCTGTTTTCTGAATACTGGCCAAAACTTCGGCCAGCTCAGTTGATCTTTCCTCATTGGTACATCCGGCATCCAGTAGATAAGTCTCTGTTAAATAGGCAAAAAAGGTTTCATATTCCGAACGTTCAAAACCATCGGCCAGATCAGCCAGGATAAAATCATATACAGGTTCAGAAACTGCAGCCGAAGACATCAGGCGGTCAAGTCCCTTGATCATCCCGCCCTCCGACTCCGCTGGAGGGAATGCCTGCTCAAATAAACCGAAATAAGTCCGGATTTTTGTTATTAAAGGGGGACTATAGATTAATGAAGAATCGGAAAATTCAGTTTCATCAAAAAAATGTTCGATAACATATTCTATTTCTTGATTTTTTCCAAGGCCTACAGGCACTATTGGATTTTGTCCTACCTTCAGAAAGCGCGCTACATAAGACCCGGGGTGTTCTTTTATTATCTCCCTGCTTATTAATTGGGGGTCTTCCATTCTCAGATTCATCAATTCCCTGTTCAGAGATTTGAAAAACTCACTGTTCTTTTCATAAAGAGTCATCAGCCTGCTAATCGCATCCGCCTTGCGATTTAATGTAATAAAGTAGGACATATATTTTACAAACAGGGTGTTTTCGACTGATTCAATTACCTTCAGGCTATCCCGGGGGGATGCATAGTGGGTTCTCATCCGTATGTTCTCCTTGTTAAAAATAAAGTCCCAGAAATTATTGGGCCCGACCACGATCCGGTATAGTCCGGGGTGTGCATCGGGGGGCAGAGAAAATTTAACATTACCGGGAATTGTTGTGCGAACTGAGTCCAGCATTTGGGTTTGGGTACCTCTGAATTCATACAGATAGGCCCTGTTGGTTGGCATTGAATCAACCTGGACATTAATAGTATACTGAGAAAATGACTCTGAGATAATCGTGAAGAAAACTAATAAAAATACCAGGCATTTCATCAGGTGGGGATTTTATGTTTTTAAAGCTTCTGCCCCACTGACAATTTCAACCAGTTGACTGGTAATTGCTGCCTGACGAGCCTTGTTGTATTCCAATTTAAGATCATGAATAAGCTCTGTGGCATTATCAGTTGCCTGGTGCATAGCAGTCATCCTGGCACCATGTTCGGCTGCCTGAGAATCAAGAACAGCTTTGTAAAACTGTATCTTCAAGGCCTCAGGGATCAATACTTCAACCATATATTCCAGGCTGGGTTCAAAAATATAATTTGGCCGGTGATGATGTGCCTCGTCCTTTTCAATGGACACTGGCAGGAATCGCTCCTGGGTCAGGAATTGAGAAGCAGAATTTTTAAACTGATTATAGATTAAATCTATTCTGTCGTAATTATTATCACTGTATAGCAGCATGATCTGTTCGGCCACAGAAGCAACGCTTTCAAATTTGGGCTTATCGATAGCAGCATTGTGCTCACCTATTGCCAGAAAACCTTTGCTTTTAAGTATATCACCACCTTTTTTACCCAGGAGGAGTATATCCAGATTTCCTGCTTGGTGAAAGGAACTATATGGCCCCTGGATTATGTCCACGGTTTTCTTAACCACATTTGAGTTAAAGCCGCCACACAAGCCTCTGTTTGCCGTAATCACCACCAAAAGAACCCGTTGAACAGGTCGGTCGGCAGCATAAATATTTCCTTCAATATTTTCAAGGTTTGCGCTTAAATGTGTCAGAATATCATGAAGTTTTCTTGCATACGGCCGCATTTGAAGAATAGCATCCTGAGCCTTTTTTAATTTGGCGGCCGATACCATCTTCATGGCACTGGTGATTTGCCTGGTTGATTTAACCGAGCTTATCCGGATTCGTATTTCTTTAAGATTGGCCATAAATTCAAGGCTTTTTCAGGCTAGTCACGATATTTTGCAGTTAATTCCGCTGCAGCTTCCTGGATAATTTTTTCCGTTTCCGCAGTCAGTTTTCCTTCCCGTAGCTCAGCCATAGTATCCTTATGCTTCATGCCAAGGTATTCCAGAAACTCCATTTCAAATTCCCGGATCTTATCAACAGGCACATCACCGAGTAAGCCCTTAGTCCCGCAGAATAAAATGGCAATCTGTTTTTCAACCGTTTGCGGATTATATAGTCCCTGTTTCAGGATCTCAACATTTCGTTTCCCTTTATTCAGAACAGCCATGGTAGCTGCATCAAGATCGGACCCGAATTTTGAAAAGGCCTCTAATTCCCGGTATTGTGCCTGGTCGAGTTTCAGGGTACCGGCAACTTTCTTCATGGCCTTAATCTGTGCTTCTCCTCCAACCCTGGAAACAGAAATCCCTACGTTAATAGCAGGCCTGATCCCTGAATTAAACAGAGAGGACTCAAGAAAAATCTGGCCATCAGTAATGGAGATCACGTTGGTTGGAATATAAGCAGAAACATCACCCGCCTGTGTTTCAATCAAGGGGAGGGCAGTAAGGGATCCTCCTCCTTTTACCATTGATTTAAGGGCTTCCGGCAAATCATTCATTTTACGGGCAATCTCGTCTGATTCAATGATCTTTGCAGCTCTTTCCAATAAGCGGGAGTGGAGATAAAAAATATCTCCCGGGTATGCCTCGCGTCCCGGAGGACGACGTAATAACAGAGAAACCTCCCGGTAAGAGACAGCTTGTTTTGAAAGATCGTCGTAAACGATTAAGGCCGGCCTGCCAGTGTCGCGGAAATACTCCCCGATGGTTGCCCCGGCGAAGGGGGCGTAGAACTGAAGTGCTGCAGGATCTGCAGCAGTCGCCATGACAATAGTGGTATAGGGCATGGCTCCTTTTTCTTCAAGGACCTTGGCAATCCGTGCAACGGTAGAACCCTTTTGTCCTATTGATACATAAATACAATATACCGGTTCTCCTTTTTCATAGAATTCCCGCTGGTTAATGATAGTATCAATTGCTATGGCTGTCTTACCTGTCTGCCTGTCGCCAATGATTAGTTCTCTCTGTCCACGGCCGATCGGGATCATGGCATCAATAGCCTTGATACCTGTTTGAAGGGGTTCATTAACAGGCTGACGAAAGATAACACCAGGGGCCTTTCTCTCCAGAGGCAATTCAATCAGGTCACCGGTAATAGGCCCTTTCCCGTCAAGGGGGTTCCCCAGAGTATTTACTACCCGGCCAAGAAGTCCCTCTCCAACACGTATTGAAGATATTCGTTGAGACCTCTTTACAGAATCTCCTTCCCGAATGCCCTCAGACGGCCCCAAGAGTACAGCACCAACATTGTCTTCTTCAAGGTTAAGTACAATACCCATTACGCCGTTATCGAACTCTATCAATTCATTCGACTGCACTTTGGAAAGACCATATATCCTGGCAATCCCATCGCCTACCTGAAGCACTGTACCCACTTCATCCATCTGGGTACCTGTTTGAATTCCTTCAAGTTGCTGTTTCAGTATTTCGGAAACTTCTGCTGGTTTTATCTGAGCCATAATACTTTATTGTTCTGTTTTCGGTATTATCTTATTCAGGCACTCATGTGCCAATTCGTAAAAAACATTATCCTCGGTGCCATCCAGTACCATAATTTTGCCATTGAAGTCAATAACAGACAGGCCATTGTCTTCACCATAAAAAAATCCGTCCCCATATCTGTCAAGGTGAAGAATAGAAATTTTGACGTTTTTGGAAATTATTTCCTCCGCGTTTTCTCTCAGTTCATCACCTTCAGCCAGGCCTAATTCAAGGTGATGAGAAACTCTCGACAATCCCTGCTTCTTTGCGCTGTGCTTAAAGGAACCAATATAATTAACAGGGACAAAGCCAGCTCCGGAAGCCAAATGAACATCCGTGGTAAGGCCCTGGCTGTTTTTATCTATCTCAATAATTTTTCCAGATGGTATCCAAAAAACCAGGTCCTTTTCCTTAACTGGTTTTTTTCCAGCCCTGATTCCCTGATTCATACTTCTTCCCTGTTCTGAATTAGTTTGAATATTCTTCACAAACCCAGATGATTCCGGGCGGACCAATTTCATAAACCATCTTAAAAACTTTAACATTTTTTCTGCTTTAGAAAATTACTGACTGGTCCAATTCTTTTTTAATTTTTTTGAGCTGCAATGCCACGCTAGCATCAAGTTGTTGGTCCTCCACACGTAGAATAAATCCACCAATAAGATCGGGATTAACTTCCGTTATCAGTTCAATATGACTTTTAAAAAAATCTTCTAGCGTTTCCTTTATATGTTTGGCTGTTGCGACCTGCAAAGTTCCTGCAGTGGTAACCATGGCAGCCATTATATCTTTTTCCTTTTTATACAGATCATGAAAAACGCGGCATGCAGATGGGAGAAAGGACTCTCTCTTTTTTTCGGTCAATAGCATCAAAAACCTGAAGGACAAATCTTCTAATTTCCCCTTGAACAGGTTTGTCAAAATCTTTTGCTTCGCCCTTACATTAAGAATTGGACTCTCCAGCAAATCTCTGAATTCAGGCACCTGCCTATCAAGCGACCCCAAAGAATTCATGTCCTCCTGAATACTATCCAGCCTTCCTTTATCCAGAGCAGCTTCAAAAAGTGCCTTGGCGTAACGCACCGCTATTTTGCTGTCGTTCATCCTAATTCAACTTCAGGTCATCCAGCATATCCTGAATAAAGTCTTGTTGCTTATTTTCCAGGCTGAGTTCCTTCCTCAGGATTTTTTCAGCTATTTCAACAGAAAGGTCAGCTACCTGTGCTTTAATTTCATTCAAAGCTGATCTTTTTTCGTTCTCAATCTCCTTAAGGGTGTTTTCCAAAACTTTATCTGCTTCAAGGGAAGCATCTTCCCTGGCCTTTTCGATGAGTTCTGCTCTTATTTTTCTTGCATCACCAATAAGGGCTTCACGCTCCGCGCGCGCCTCTTTTAGCAAAATATCATGATCTGCCTTTAAAGAAGCCACTTCTTCCCTGGCCTTTTCAGCCAGAAGTAATGCTTCTTCAATAGATTGTTCTCTTTCTTTCAGGCTTTGCAGGATCACATTCCATCCAAACTTTCGTAAGATGAAGAATACCAATGAAAAGCCCAGGACCATCCAAAAAATGGTTCCAACATCAGGACTTATTATACCCATTTGTCTTTAATTAAAAATTAAAGGGCTGCTTTCCGGCAATCCCGGAAGGCAACCCATCCGGCTTATTTTGCCAGAAAAACGATTAACAAACAAACAATCATGGCAAAGAAGGCAGCTCCTTCAACCAAAGCAGCAGAAATGATCATATTCGCTCTGATATCTCCAACGGCTTCAGGTTGACGGGCAATAGCTTCCATGGCCTTGTTGCCGATCTGGCCAATGCCGATCCCGGCACCTATAGCAGCCAGGCCGGCTCCTAATGCAGCACCCATTTGGGCTACCGCTACTCCTGCTGTTTGTAATAATAAAAATGCAACCATAACTTATTTAATTTAAGGTAAATATCTAATGCGCCTCCTCCCTGGCCATGCCAAAATACAGGGCTGAAAGAAGAGTGAAAACATATGCCTGGATAAATGCAACAAGAAATTCCAGCAGAGTCATAAAAACATAAAAAACCATAGATAATACTGATACTCCATATCCGGCAATCCAGTTAATCTGCCCGAAAATAAAAATCAAAACAACAAAACTGAGAATAATAAAATGCCCTGCCAGAATATTTGCAAAAAGCCGGATACACAAAACCAAAGGCTTAGTGAAAACACCTAACAATTCTATAAAAGGCATCAGGGGTATAGGAAATTTCAGCCACCAGGGAACCCCTGGGGCATTAATAATATGCTTCCAATAGTTCTTGTTTGCGCTAAGGGTGGTAATAATAAAAGTAAACAAAGCCAAAACTCCTGTAATAGCAATATTACCAGTTACATTAGCACCACCAGGTGGAATAGGAAAAACACCCAGCAGGTTATTAAAAAGAATAAAGAAGAAAACTGAAAGAAGGAAAGGCATGAATTTCTCATACCTCTTTTTACCAATTGAAGGGAGCGCTATGTCGTCTCTTACAAATAAGATAACTGGCTCCAGGACAGATTGTAAACCTTTGGGGGGGCTTTTGGGGTTGTCCTTGTACTTTTTAGCAATGGAGATAAAGACCAACATCATCATAATTAAACTGATGATCAGTGCAGTTGCAGTTTTTGTCATAGAAAGATCCAATGGCAAAGCGGCTCCCTCAACTTCATGTCCAAGATCATCCACTTCAATAATACATCCTTTTTTTTCACCTTCTTCGGCAATCATAAAGCCCTTATAGGCCGAATGTCCATGGTGAAAACGTGATGACATAAACACATTTAAACCTTTTGTTTTACTATAAAGGATCACAGGGAGGGGAATGCTTATATGGGTTTCACCCACCGTCATGATATGCCATTCATATGAATCCTGAACGTGCTCCATTATAAAGGTTCCCGGATCAAACTCAGACTGTTCTTCGGGATTGTGAGCCTGCTCCTTATTCCCATGGCCCGATCGGCCAAAAGATAATCCAGAAGCTAAATAAAATAATAGAAAACCTATAAGTATTTTTCTGATAATCATCTGTTCCAAAAAGCTTTCCTCCAAAGAAATGCAAATGTAAAAATATTATTCTTTCCCCTGAACCAATCGCAATAGTGTTTTTACCTCAAATAAGGTAAACACCAAATAAAGTAAAAATGTTCCCGCAAGAAAAGGTATCACTGTTTCTCTTTTCAGGATAAGGTACACCACAATTGCCAGTAGCATTAATAACAACTTCCCGGCGGAAAGGCCCATGAATACATAGGAAAATTTTTGCGGATTTTTCTTTAAGGAACGCACCAAAACAATATGAAAAAAAACTGTCATGACGGCGAAAAAAAGCAGCATAATCGGAAAAATCGACAAATAATATTCCTTAAGTATGGTTATAAATAAGATGGCACCCACGACCCCAATAACCAGGGTTAGCACAAAAAGTTGTTTGAAGAACCTGTTATCTGTATTCATTTAAGAAGATCTTTGATAAGAAGGTATAATGATAAAAAAAGTCCTGCAAATGCAAGGACTAAAGTAAATACCGGAAATTTCGTATTCAACCACTGATCGAGTTTCATTCCTCCAAAGAACCCGATTAAAACAACAGCGATCAGCCTGAATGCCAAAGTGGAATACCTGGCATAATCCTGCAGGTATTTTTTTGTTTCTTTCGGCTTATTTGCCGGGGATTTCTTTTTGGATTCCATCCGTTCCCCCGTCCATGCGGCAAGTACCGGTAAATACCGCCCCTGGTTCAATAGCCAGTTTTCGAGTGACTATCTCCCCGTTGATCTTTGCCGAAGATTTCAGGTTGACAAGCTCACCAGCATGAATGTTACCGTTAACCTGTCCCGAAACTTCAATTTGCTTGCAGTTGATATCACCATCTACCAACCCGGTATTACCAATAACCACCTTCCCCTTTATGTTCATTTTTCCCTTCAGATGACCATCAATCCGGATGCCTGAATCTGATTTGATATCTCCTGTAACCTGTGTGCCGTTGGCGATCAAATTGATCGTATTAGCCGTTTCCATTTCTTTTGCCATAACCCTTAGATTTTAAGCAAATTTATCAATTTTACCAACTAAATAAAACTACTTAGGATCATAAGCCCAGGTTAAATAAATTGATCCCCAGGTATATCCACCACCAAAGGCCGTAAGGATTAATTTATCACCCTTTCTTAGTTGATTTTCATAATCCCATAAACAAAGTGGAATTGTTGCATTTGTTGTATTTCCATATTTTTGAATATTGATCATGACCTGCTCTTTGTTTATCCCCATTCTTCTGGCAACTGCCTCAATGATCCTTAGGTTGGCCTGATGTGGAACCAGCCAATTCAGATCATCAGATGCTATATTATGTTTTTCCATCATTTCAACAGACACATCGGCCATTTTACTAACTGCCACCTTATATACTACCTGTCCTTCCTGGTATACAAAATGTTCTCTGGCGTCAATGGTTTCGTGTGATGACGGCCGAACGGATCCGCCTGCCTTCTGATAGAGATATTTTCTTCCGGAAGGATCTCCCCTGAGGATATAGTCCTTTATCCCATATTCAGTACTGGCCTCAAGCAGGACTGCTCCGGCAGCATCACCAAATAATGGGCAGGTAGTGCGATCCTGATAATCAGTAATAGATGACATTTTATCGGCACCCACACAGATAATTTTTTTGGCAGAACCCGTTTCTATAAATTTTGATGCCGTGGTGAGCATGTAAATAAATCCAGAACAAGCTGCTGCTATATCAAAACTGAATGCATTGTTAATACCCACCTTATCGCAAATGATGGAAGCTGTGGCAGGGAATTGCATGTCTGGAGTAATCGTCCCGCAGATCAAAATATCTATATCATCAGGATTAGTTCCGGTCTTTTCAAGTAATAATTTTACAGCTGGGGCACCCAAATCAGAAGTTCCCAGACCTGGCTTACGTAGAATGTGACGTTCTTTGATTCCTGTCCTGGAGGTGATCCACTCATCCGTGGTATCAACCATTTTTTCAAGGTCTTCGTTTGTCAGGATATCCTCAGGCACGTACCCAGCCACTCCTGTTATTGCTGCATATGTTTTCTTCATCATTTAAAAGCTTTTCTAAATTTTTCAACCAATCCGGATTCAACAATTACTTTGTTTTGAAGAATCATGTTTTTAATAGCCAGCCCACTTGAAATACCATGGCCTATAAGCACTGGGAAACCTATTCCAAGAATAGGGGTCCCTCCTAACCGTTCATAGTTAAACTGTTCAAAGTACGGGCTGTCGATTTTTGCCTTTTTTATCAGATAGTAAAATGATTCAGCTTGTTTCAGAACCACATTACCGGTAAATCCATCACAGACAATTACGTCTGTTCTATCTGCAAACAATTCATTACCCTCAATATTCCCAACAAAATTAAAATCAGGATTATCCAACATTGACTGGTAGGTTGATTTTGTTAAAAGGTTCCCCTTGTCTTCCTCAGATCCAATATTAAGTAAGCCTACACGAGGGTTGGCTTTTCCATATACATGTTCAGCATACATGGATCCCATTATTGCATATTGATAAAGAACATCTGGGCGGGCATCGGGATTCAACCCTACATCCAACAGCAGATTAACTCCACCCGAAGCTTTCGGAAAAGCGACGGCAATAGCCGGACGAATAATCCCAGGAATTGATTTTACCGAAAACATGGCTCCTGCCATCATTGCCCCGGTATTGCCAGCACTACAAAAAGCATCCAGATGACCACGGGAGAGCAAGTCAAACCCCATAACAAGGCTTGAACCCTTTTTTTTGGAAAATGATTTTACCGGATGGTCACCCATTGCCAGAACTTCTGTAGTGTGAACAAAAGAAAACATGGAAGGATCCGCCTGCAGTGATTCGAGTTCGGCAATAACCAAATCTTTATTACCAATTAAGACTAATTCAACCGAGTCAGAGAGTTCCTGCCTGGCCATAACAGCCCCCTCAACAGTAGCTGCTGGAGCATAATCGCCCCCCATAGTATCCAACCCGATCCTCATGGTTTCGGATGGCCGGCAAGGCCAGAAATAATTAAGCTAATACTTCTTTTTCAATAGCCAACTTGCCACGGTAGTGACCACATTCTGGGCAAACACGGTGGTACTGAACAGCCGATCCGCAATTTGAACAGGTAGATAATTGTACCGGAGTAGCTTTGTAATGAGTTCTACGCTTATTCCGTCTTTGTTTTGAAATCTTATGCTTTGGATGTGCCATTTCACAAATATTTTATTCAGTTTTATTCAAATTCTTCTTCCTGATTGATGTTCAGTTCATTTAACCTGCTTATCATTTCGCTATTACACAACGAATTACCCTCCTCATCTTTGGGGTGAATCTTTTTGAGCGGCAAACTCAGGTTAATGTATTCATACAAAACCGGTACCAGATCAATAAAATTCTTGTTATCCGGGATCCATACAACATCCAGATCATCCTGGCCTGATCCTTGGCCAAACTTCCCATAAAGGATGTAATGTGAATCCAGTTTCTCGCTGTAGCTGTCCAGACATCTGCCACAAACAAGCTCTACAATCCCACCGATATTAACATCAAGCTGTATCTGATGATGAAAATATATCACTTTTACCCTTACCTGAAGCCGGCCCTTTTTAATTTCGCCATACTCAAAATGTGCAAAGAACGAATCATCAATCTCAAAATCGTATTCCTGTACTTCGTTTGACGAGGAATGAACAGGAATCCGAAAAATATTCAACTGCATCACGCTAAAAAATTGCCGTGCAAAGCTAAAAAACAAAATCGAAATAAAAAAACGCACAGAACTGCTGGCTAAATTGCTCAACCTCTTTATTTTCCCATTTACTTTCTAAGAACTATCCGAAAGGTTGTGCCTTTCCCCATATCAGAATTTTTGACGAAGATCTTTCCTTTATGATAATTTTCTATTATTCTTTTTACCAGGGATAAGCCAAGGCCCCATCCACGTGGCTTAGTGGTATACCCAGGTTGGAAGATCACCTTATAATTCGACTTATTCAGGCCTTTGCCTGAATCCGTAATATCAACATATACCACTTGACCCTGGTCTTTCACTGCCAGATCAATGGTGCCTACACCATTCATGGCATCAATAGCATTCTTGCAAAGATTTTCAATAACCCAATCGAAAAGAGATACATTCAATGGAACATACAACTCATCCATTCCCCCGAAATGCAGGTTGAACTGAACCTTGTTTGATGAGCGGTTTTTTAAATATTCCACAGCATTATTCAAAACAATCAGAATATTATCTGGAATAAGTACCGGAGCAGATCCAATTTTGGAAAACCTGTCTGCAATAGTTTCCAGTCGGTTCACATCTTTCCCAACCTCTGCCAGCATCTTTTGATCCGTCTCTCTCATTTTAAGAAGCTCTATCCAGGCCATCAAGGAGGAAATGGGTGTTCCCAACTGGTGAGCAGTTTCCTTCGACATACCCACCCAAACCTGGTTTTGCTCAGCCCTTTTGGAGGTGCTGAAAGCAAAATAGGCAATGAAGATAAATATGAATATGACGGCCAGCTGAACAAGGGGATAAAACTGAATCCTGTAAAGAATAACACTATCTTTATAGTAGGTGTATTGCTTGCTGTCGTCCAGTTCCAGTATGATCGGATCATGCTGGCCCTTCATTACCTCAAGCTGCTTGTCAAGATATTTCAGGCTTTTGTTGGATAGATTGACGCCAGGCTTATAATCGACCTTGTTTCCCTCGCTATCTAAAAGACGTACGTTTCTGACATACAGTATTTTTCCGTCATCATCAATAGTAACAAGCGGGATGGTTTCATTCAGCTCCACAATCTGCAGGCAAAAAGCAATAAATTCCTGATCCTGATCCAGATCGGGATTTGAAATATATTGCTGTGCATCAGCCCAGATTTCTATCTTCTGCTTTTCTTCCTTTTCCAGGCTTTTAACCAAATTATTGGTATACCAACTGGTCAATAATCCGATAATTATGGCCCCGGCCAACAAGAAAAACTTCCAGCGTTGTTTGCGAGTATAAATGTGCAAGACAAAAGGGTATTGGTTAGTAAATCCAGTTTTGGTATATTACAACATTAAATAACGTAAAATCCCAATGTTCTATTGTATACCAGGAAGATTTTTTCCAAGCAGGGATTTTTTTTGCTTGATAATAGTGTCTGAATAACTATCCGGAGGAATTTCTGTAAGATCGAGTCGACAAACAAGATCTTCTTTTTTACGGTTTAAACCATATTGATAGGTTTTATCATAATAGGCAATAAGTATGCTGGCTGTTTCATAAAAATCCCCAGACTGCAAGGCTTCTATAGCTTGCCTGGCAGCCAATTTACCCAGTCGTTTTTCTACTCTTAATATTGCTTCTTCCAGTAAATTAATATCCTGCATGGCATAATCTGAGACAAGAACCTGAACGCGATATTCATGGGGTACATCGATAAACAGCAATTTCGACTGCAGCATTCTTTCATAAAATGGTTTCGGGATAAAGATCTTACCTATATGGAGACTTTCGTCCTCCACCCAACAGTAGGATTCTTTGATCTTACTCATTTCCCAGTATAAGTTATTTTCGAATTGCTCGGTGTTGGGTTGTTTGCCCTGGCCAATCCCTCCAAAGGCAGAACCTTTGTGAGAGGCCAGGCCCTCCAGGTCAACTACAGGTTCACCTAACTCCTGCATCTCATGCAGCAGGAGTGTTTTCCCGCTACCTGTAAGTCCGCCCAGAACAAGCATTTCCTTTTCCTGAAAAAGGTTTTCACGAATATGCTTGCGGTAGGCCTTATATCCCCCTGTAAGCACACTGCATCTTAATCCTGCAGTTTCAAACAGCCATGCCATTGATTCACTTCTCATGCCGCCCCGCCAGCAATGCACCAACAATTCACCTCCTGGGCTCAGCTCCAGGGCAAGGTCAACCAGCTGAACCATTTTTGGACCAACAAATTCCAACCCTTTGCGAATAGAAGCCAGACGCCCTTGTTTTTTGTATAATATCCCAACCTCACTGCGCTCTTCGTTAGTGAAAAGAGGAATATTAATGGCTCCTGGAATATGACCCTCGAGATATTCTCCCGGTGAGCGGACATCCACAACAGGAAGGTTTTCAGCTTTTCCCAGAAATTCCCTGCTTTCTAAATATTTCACCTTTTATTCTTTGATAAATAAATTGTTCCTTCTCCCTTTCCGAGTATTTTCCCAATTATAAAAAATGGCTCGTTCTCCTCATTGAATTTTTGTTGAATCCGCTCAACTTCCTGTGGAGGAATGGTAAATAACAAACCCCCTGAAGTCTGGGCATCTGCAAGCATCAACTGCTCAATTCTGCTCACATCCTTCCCCGCACTGATAAAATCTTTAACAAAGTCGAGATTATTTACCGTTCCACCCGGAATAACATTTGAAGCAAGCATTTCTTTAACCTCATCCAGTACAGGTACGTCTTGTATCCGCAATTCTGCATCGACAGAACTCCCTTTAGTTATCTCGTGCAAATGTCCCAGAAGCCCAAATCCCGTAACATCGGTAACGGCATGAACAATGAATTCTTTCATGATCTCAGCCGACTTCCTGTTTAATCTGCTCATTAGTTCAACCAGTACCTGAATTCTATCAGAGGATAAAAGTCCTCTTTTCAAAGCAGTGGATAACACCCCTGTTCCAATGGGTTTGGTCAATACCAGATAATCGCCTGGTTCAGCGGTATTATTTCTCCAAATCTTATCAGGATGAACTTTCCCGGTAACCGCCATACCGTATTTAGGTTCGTTATCCTCTATGGTATGCCCACCCAAAATCAACAATCCTGCTTCAGCTGCTTTATCCTCAGCTCCCTTAAGAATCTGACGGAGTACCTCCAGTGGAAGTCTTTTTGATGGAAAAGCAACTATATTTAAAGCAAACAAGGGCTCCCCTCCCATGGCATAAATATCACTTAGGGCATTCGCAGCCGTTATCGCACCAAACTGATAAGGATCATCCACCACGGGTGTAAAGAAGTCAACGGTTTGAACCAAAGCGATGTCAGGACTGATTCGGTAAATTGCTGCATCATCAGAAGTCTCCTGCCCAACGAGTACATCCGGATGAACCGGTATGGGCATTCCTTTCAGAACCTTTTCCAGATCCTGGGGCCTGAGTTTGCATGCGCAGCCTAAACCATGGGTAAAATGGGTGAGTTTAACTTCATTAATTTTAGTTGCTGGCTGGATGGATTCATCTGTTGACTTAAGAGAATTGATGGTTGTTGCTAACTCGTTCACTGCCTGGTCAATCTCCTCATTAGTGGTATACTTGCCTGTTGAAAGGCGAATGGATCCCATGGCTATCTCAACGGGCACGCCCATGGCAACAAGGACTGGCGACAGGTCTATCTGATCCACATGGCAGGCTGCCCCAGCCGAGACGGCAAGATTTTCAAGAGATCCCAGAATGGTATTGGCTCCCAGGCCCGGGAAAGACACATTAAGAGTGTTTGGAAGACACAATGCCGGGTGTCCGTTAACCTTCATATCTGTAAATGTCTCTTCAAGTCCTGCAAGCAGACGATCCCGCTTAGACTTAAGATTTGCTATGTTTTTTTCAAGATCCCTGCCAGCAATTTCACATGCCTTGCCCAATCCAACAATCTCCAGGACATTCTCAGTTCCCGGACGCATATTTTGTTCATGGTCAGCTCCATGAATAAATTTCTTAAGCTCAACACCCTCACGTACATACAATGCCCCCACTCCCTTTGGCGCATATAGCTTATGTCCGGCAACAGACAACAGATCAACACCCAGATCCTCCACCTTCACTCTAGTTTTTCCAACCGATTGAGCCGCATCGGTATGGAATAATATATTATTTTCCCTGGCTATCCGGGCAATTTCCCTGATGGGCTGGATAGTGCCAACCTCGTTGTTGGCATGCATAATGGTTATCAGGATTGTGTCGGGCATGATAGCCTGTTTGACTTCTTCCGGGTCAACCATTCCATAGGCATCCACGGGAACTCTCGTAATCCGGAAACCATTTTCCTCAAGGTATTCACACACCTCCATGATGGCAGGGTGCTCAATTGCTGAAGTGATGATATGGCGCCCCAGGTGTTGTTTGGCAAGGGCAACCCCCTGAACGGCAATATTGTTCGATTCAGTTCCTCCGCTGGTAAAAATGATCTCATAACTATGAGCACCCAGGAGATCAGCAACCTGTTTCCTGGATTTTTCTACTGCCGACCGTGTAGCTGCTCCAAAGGAATGGCTGCTGCTGGGATTGCCAAAATGACTCCGTAAATAGGGCTCCATGGCAGTGATCACTTCCGGGTCGATCGGAGTGGTCGCATTGTAATCCAGGTATACTGGTTTCATAAAATTAATTTTTACCAGGGTGATTGTCTGTACTTCCCGGGTTCCTCCTCAAGCATTGACAGGTAATTCCCATAGCGCATTTGGCTTATCTCACCATTAACCACAGCTTTCTGAACCGCACAACCAGGCTCATGAAAATGGGTGCAATTATGAAACAGACAGCCAGCTGCATGTTTGAAGATTTCAGGAAAGAAATGGTATAGTTCGTTTTTATTAATATCCACCGTGCCAAATCCACTGATTCCCGGGGTGTCAATTATGCTGCCACCACTTTTTATGCTAAGCATTTCCGGATAAGTGGTGGTGTGTTTTCCTGTCCGGTGCATTTCTGAAATGGTATCTGTTCTTCGGTCCTGGGCCGGATCCAGCTCATTGATCAGTGAGGACTTCCCCACACCCGAATTGCCACTGAAAATATTAAGTCTATCTTTAATAGCAAGCCTTAATTCCCTGATGCCTACACCGGATATAACCGAGGTGAAAAGGCAGGGATAGCCGGCCTTTTCATAAATATATTTCCAGTTTTCCAACTGCTCTTTTTCTTCTTTGGTATATATGTCCCATTTGTTAAAAACAAGCCTGGCCGGAACTTGATAGGCCTCTGCTGTGACAATAAAGCGATCAATAAAAAGGGAAAAGGTAACAGGATTCCGAAGTGTGGCAATCAGCCATGCCTGATCAATATTGGCTCCAATAATGTGAGATTCCCTGCTCAGGTTAGTGGCTTTGCGAATGATATAATTACGTCGGGGATGGATCTTGAAAATCACCCCAACATCCCCTCCTTCAGCATACTGAACGTCAACAATATCACCAACAGCAACCGGATTGGTGGTCCGGATACCCTTTATCCTGAACCTGCCTTTAACCTTACAAAGGATCTCCAATCCCTCCTTGGCCCTGACCGTATGCCATGAACCTGTTGTCCTTATCACTATACCCGTTTCCATCACCCAAAAGTAGCAAGGGTATTTCGTGGTGACAAAAGAGAAATCATTTTTTTTATCTTTGGCTCCCTATACTCTGCATAAACACTACAAATAAGGGGTAATGAAAATATTCAGTTATAATGTAAATGGTATCCGGGCAGCACTGGGGAAAGGCCTGGCTGAATGGATTGATTCCGTCAAACCGGATGTTGTTTGCATTCAGGAAACCAAGGCCCTGGCTGAACAATTCGATACATCAGTGTTCGAATCTATGGGCTATCATCAGTACTGGATGCCCGCTGAAAAGAAAGGTTATTCTGGTGTGGGGATCCTTAGCCTTACCGAACCCGATCTGGTGCATTATGGGATGGGGTTGGAAAAATATGATTCTGAGGGCAGGGTTATTCGGGCGGATTATGGTGACCTAAGTGTGATTTCGGCTTATTTCCCTTCTGGTACATCCGGGGATATACGTCAGGATTTTAAAATTGATTTTTTATCTGATTTTTCAGCATTCATCATTGAGCTGATCCTTGAAAGACCCAGGCTGATTATTTCCGGCGACTTTAACATCTGTCACAAACTTATTGACATCAACCGTCCTGACAAACACCTTAAATCATCCGGATTTCTTCCCGAAGAAAAAGCCTGGTTTGACTCCTTTCTGGATATTGGGTTTGTTGATTCCTTCCGTGTTTTCGATCCTTCACCCGATCAATATTCATGGTGGTCATACCGGGCAAACAGCCGGGCAAAAAACCTGGGATGGAGAATTGATTACCACCTTGTTACAAAGCCTGTGGGAACTAAATTGACCGGGGCTGGCATTTCTTCACTGGCGGTCCATTCCGATCACTGCCCGGTTTGGGTAGAGCTTAGCGCAGAATAGAATTAGCCTTTACTTATTTCATCAGAAAATCCAGGTTTTCCCCAGCATGAATTTCCTGGGGTTCTTGTCCTTTTTTAAATATCCTGGCTGGTCTCGGCCCGATTAAATCAATATGATTATTAATTACCTTTAGCATTGTCCCTTCCCTGAGTCCCAGCACATGCATCTGTTGGTTAACCTCCAGGAACTCCTCTATTCTTTGCTCACGTGTTTCCCCGGCATGTCCTTCTGGATTGGCGTCAAGATAATGCGGGTTGATCTGAAAAGGAATAAAATTAAAAGCATGAAATCCCCTGGGATCAATAATGGGCATATCATTGGTTGTCTTAATTGTCGGACAGGCCATATTCGACCCTGCACTCCATCCAACATACGGAGTTCCCTTAAGAACTTTATCACGGATCACATCAATGAGTTGGTTATCGTGTATAATACGAGTAAGATGCCAGGTATTTCCACCACCAACAATAATGGCCTCGGCCTCCTGTACCGCTGCAATAGGATCCTTGTGCAGGTGAATTGAATCAACTTCATACCCAATTTCATCAAAACGCTCCTGAACCTTCAAGGCATATTTATCGTAGGAAAAACTTACCGCTGCATAAGGCAAAAACAAGGTTTTCTTTATTTCCCGACCTAAAAACGCCCTGATGTCATCTTTGGGATAGTCAAGGTAAGCTTCTCCGGGATTGGTAGAGTTACTGATTAACAATAATTTCATGCTGATATAATTGTTTTAGTGTGCAAATATTTTTAATAGATTCTCTTTGATAAAATTATTTTCATCCCTGGCAATGTTTATCTTATTGAACTGATTGGTTAAGGCATTGTATATAAGAAGCTTTCCCGACATAACATTCCCGGCTCCGGTAATTATTTTTATAACTTCGTTGGCCTGGATCAGTCCGATAATACCTGGTACGATGCTATAGATTCCTAATATCGGTGCATTATTCATTTGTTCCGGAGTGGGTTCAGGAAATAAGCACCTATAAGATGGTCCACCCTGATACCCAAAAACACTCATCTGCCCCTGGTATTTAAATACCGAAGCATGAACAAGGGGTTTCCCACTCAAAATTGCAGTATCGCTAAGAATATATCTGGCCTTAAGATTGTCAGTACAATCAACAATAATGTCGTAATTGGGAGCAATTTTCAGGGCATTTTTATAACTTATTCTGATATTAAGCAGATCAAAATCAACATTTGAATTCATCCTCTTCATACGTGAGGTTGCCACGATAGCTTTGTGCTTTCCCAGGTCGTTCATACCATAAAAAACCTGTCTTTGAAGATTAGAAATGTCAACCTTGTCGTCGTCCATCACCCCAATCCTGCCCACTCCTGTTGCAGTGAGATATTGCAAAACAGGACATCCAAGTCCCCCGGCGCCAACAACCAGTACACTTGAGTTTTTAATCTTTCCCTGTCCTTCTTCTCCAATCTCATCAAGAATCAGGTGTCGATGATATCGGCTCTTTTCATTGCTTGTTAACACAGTCATGGAGCCAAGATAATAAAAAACCCGGAAGCCAGCTTCCGGGTTTTACCTTAAACAAACCTCTATGAATTATTCTCCACCCAAGTGGATTCCAACTGTGACAGGAAAAATTTCCGGCCCCATGCCCTCAGCAAACAATGTTTGTGGATAATAGTTGGCAAAGAAAGCAAAATCACCATATCCAACCCGCGCAGTAAATCCGTAACGGAAATTGCGCAGATTGAAACTGTCTTTTGTTTTGTTCTTTTGTTTTTCTCCGTCGATGGTATATTTCTGTACCAGACGGGATCCAAGGCGCATACCGCCAATAACACCCCCTGATAAATGTATCCGCTTGCTTTCACCTGTGATTGGCAATTGAATCTCAGCAAGAAGCGGGATGTCAAGATAACAAACGCTTAATCGATTTTTGTCCAGATCAATATCTAGGGGCACACCAGTCATGAACCCATCAACCTCTTCAATATCAACATCATTGGTCAGCATGTATCTGTTGTATTCAAATCCAAGTCCTGTAACGATCCCAAAATAGTTACCAATCAATCCGAATGATTTTTCCGCAAAATTAAGGTTTACAGCCCAGGAATTTGGGACCATAAGATCCATAAATTCTGCATTAGAGGGAAGATCCATCTCATAATCAGAATTTACAAAACTATTCATCCCTATTTCAAGGCCGTCCCATATACCATTCATCCTGTGCATTTTATTACTATTGTGATCATGTCCCCGTACATCAACCGTTTCATTCTTCCCTGACTCATCAGTCACAATCCTGATTTCTTTGTCATCGTCAACGATAATGGTATACTGTTTTTTTCCAATTCTCACTTTGGAAGTATCGGCTTCCTGTGAAAAGGCAGCTGAACCAAATCCTAATAGTACAGCTAGTAATAGTGAAATACGTTTCATAATATTAATTGTTAAGTTGTTTTCTAATATCTGGAGGTATGACGGAAAGGGGTTGAAAAAAGTTACAAACAGCTAGTCGGCTTGTGCGTTTTGCTTTCTTTTTACAGGGGTGTTGAATCCAACGAGTGAGGATTCGAAAGAAACAGCCACCAGTTCACCTGATTGGTTATATTCTCTTTCAATATCGGCACCTATGCCAAAAACAGAAGAAATTTTTTCCAGGCCGGCATCCGCTAATTCCCAAAGAGAAAAACGGGATTTCTTGACAAGCTCAGGATCCTGGCCAAGTAGTTGTTCCCGGATAAATTCTCCCGAAAACGCTACCAGAGTAATATAATCATCATCCTCTACTCCCGGTATAAACCTGTATACAAATAAGGAGGAAGTGGGATAAGTCACTTCAAAATTTGATTCAACCCGGCCAGGTCTTCTAGTGGCCAGGCTGGCCATTGTGAAGTTGTCGCGAACCATTTCTTCATCATCCGTGCCAATGGATTCCGGATTGCCTTCCGGCACAACTGCTTTGGCCAGGGATGACTTTAGCATAGCTGGTTTTTGTTGCTCTGTGGAGGAAATCTTTTCATATTTATCCGGATGCGATATTTTGTCGATATTAATTACCTGCCGGGAACTGTCGTCTGCAATTAACTGGTTATCAATTATACCAGAACGGGGAGTAAATATTATCCAGGCAAGTACCAGGATGGCTGCTGCTGAGACTGCACCATATATCCATCTTGGGATAAGCACAACTTTCTTTTTTAATGCTTGCTTGTCATGGAATTGTAGGCTTTCTTCAGGTATCAAGCGCGTGGCAAGATATAGTTCCAGCACTTTAGCTTTTTCAGGATCCGATAAACGCTGACGCTCAAAATCGCTCAAATCATCATCCGTCAAATCTCCTTCCATAAAAGCTATACACTTATATTCCCATTCATTGGAATCAGGTAAAGAGATCTCTGTTCGAAATAATTCTGATTTATCAGGATACCGGATATCGGGAACAGGTATTACAACCCCGTTGTAATCTTCAAATGCATCATAGAATTCCGGATGCTCCTGCAGAAAAGCCATTATCATTTGCTCCTCAGCAGAATTGAGACGCCCTTCGTGGTAGTCCAGGAAGAAAGCCTCATAATTATTTCTATTGATCCGGTCCATGCTAAACTAGTGTTTCCACTGATCCAATATAAGTTTTTAAAAATACTCTTGCTCTGTATATATAAACCTTTACCTGCGGTTCACTCAGCCCTGTCAGCTCGGCTATTTCCTTGTATGAATAACCCTCATAATCTCTCAGCAGGACAACCGATTTCTGATCATCTGGAAGACGGGTAATGGCTTCATTCAATATTTCTCTAAGATCGCTATACTGCTCTTCATGAGCATATTTTCTTTGGTCAACCTGTTCAAAATCACCTTGCTTTTTATCCTTCCTGATCTTGTCAATCATGGTGTGATAGGCTGTAGTGAAGATATACGACTTCACCTTATTACCATCAACACGCTCATGGTTAACCCACAACTTTTCGAATGTATCCTGAACCACATCACGAGCTTTTTCCTCATTCTGAATATTCTTCAGTACAAATCGGTAAACCGGATCAGCAAATTGATCCACACTTCTATTATAATCCGCTACGGTCATCAAATCGGGTAAAAAGGTCAAAGCTATGACGCTGTATGATGTGGAAAAGTTACAAAATATTTTTGGCTTTGGCTGAAAATGAACCATTTTCATGACCATAGGAAAGTGATTCGATTATTTTGCAAATTTGTTGATCAGTTAATATTGCCATGCATTATGGTGCATCTGAAGAGTACACAATTATGAAAAAAATCTATCTGTTACCTTTAATTTTCCTGCTTTCTGCCTGTACCGTATTGAGATTTGTGTCTCCTGATTCAGAGCAAATGACTATGAGTACGCTTTGGTATCAGCATTCGGCTGAAATGCGGGCTTTATATTACCAGTCGTTCAACCTGGCTGAGTACAGAGTTCAGCAAGCCCTTCAAAATCCTGACAGTGAAAAACCACCGGCTGTGGTTGTTGATATTGATGAAACCATTTTGGACAACAGTCATTCAGAAGCAAAAAACATTCTTGAGGGAGAAAGTCTTATCCGGTCACGAAATTATTTTGTTGGTGGGGGATAACCTGGAAGATTTCTCAGAAATTTTTCATGATCGATCAATTCAATTTGGAAAACTCACGGTTGATAAATACCGGGAAGAATTTGGCAAACGTTTCATAGTTCTCCCAAACCCCATGTACGGATCATGGACATCTGCCCTTTACGGTTCAACCTCAGGACTCACACCAAGAGGAATTGCAAAAAAAAGAAAATCATTTCTCTCTGATTATTAATCTGTATAATTGGGGAATGGGGAACGGGGAACGGGGAACGGATACTATATAAAATAGTAATATATTTGAAGATAAAGTGCTTTATATAATTAATACCAATATGAAATATCCATGAGCAATAAATAGCACACCAACCGCGAATGAATATAAG
>CAYXJR010000043.1:0-37873 GCA_964465145.1 uncultured Porphyromonadaceae bacterium
ACTTATATTCATTCGCGGTTGGTGTGCTATTTATTGCTCATGGATATTTCATATTCTTTTTATTTAATACTAATTTTTAGTTTTGGCCATAGTTTTCTCAACTTCCTCGACAGTACGGGGTAATTCTGCTGATAGTACTTCACATCCGTCTTTTGTTATGACTACGGTATCCTCAAGCCGGATACAAATCTCCAACTCTCGATAATACATATTAATATCGCATGCAAAGACAAAGCCCTCCTGCAATACCTCATTCGTACCGAGGAAAGTTCCCATTCCATCATGAACCGCCATTCCAACGGAATGGTTATATCCCCCGTATTTTATGAATCCCCTAAATCTGCCTTCCTCTGGATCATAACCCTTATCGACAAGATATTTTCTCACTTTTTGTCCAACATCCCCGAGGGTAATACCTGGTTTATAGCTTTTCACACATACTTCCCGAAGGGCGTTGGCCAATTCATAAAGTTCTTTTTGTTTAGGCGTAAACTTTCCGTTAGCAGGAAAGGAAGTGGAAAAATCCACATCATAATATTTGTAATCCGGTCCTGCATCCAGTACCACGAAATCACCTGCTGCAAGCGTTCGATTGTAGATGTTATAATGTCCGTAGGGCATGTTTTCAGCTGACATGATAATCGTATTGTATGCAAGTCCCTGGGCTCCTTCCTGTTTACAGGTATATTCAAACAAATTTGCAAGATCCCATTCTTTCACATTTACCCCGGTAGCTTGCATAAAAGCCAGATGGGCTTTTACTCCTATTCGGCCTGCTTCACGCATAACGTCTACTTCAGCTGCAGATTTGATCTTTCTGAGATCTGAAATTATCCCAAAGCAGTCTTTGACCTCTATTTGAGGGAACTTTTCATTGAGATTTTTTACAAACTGCAGTTCGCGGCTGAGTCGGCCATCCCATTCATCCTGAGTCATTGAGTTTTTAAGGCTTCTGGATTTCTCCGCCGAGACTTCTGCCAGGAGCTCTTCGGAATTGAAAGGAGTGTATAAGATTTTAACCTTTCCCAGCCTGGCTGTCAAAAATTTAGTAAAATCTTCGAATGGCAGAGTATTTTCAATTCCTGTATACTTCCCGTGATTCTTTACGAGATCCATAGAAATGCCCTCGCCCCTGGCCTCATTCTCACTTATGGTAAAAAAAACCGTACTGGTTCTTTCAATGCCGTCAATTACCAATATCAGATTTGGGATATCCATACCTGTGAAATAATCCAGGTTGTTATATTGAAAAAAGGGGCTATACCCCACCGATAAGGCTGCACCCCTGAGTATAAGTATTCCATCCGGTATCATATCCATTAGTTTTTCCCTGCGGGCAACATATTCGTTTTTCTCGAATGCCAGTTGAGAAAAAGCAGGGATACTGAAGACGTTTAAAATAATTGCGAATACAAGAATCTTAGTTTTCATAGTTTTTTAGTTGTTAAATACTGCAAATTCTGCTAAGCCAACATTGGAAGTTGTTTCAGATACCGAATTTACGAAAAATGCCATCCAGGTGACTGTTAAATTCATGGGGTCGTCTCCTTCAATTTTAACAATCCCGGCCCGCGCCCTTTCCTTACCACCAGACTGAACAGCCTCCAGACCAATCTCGCCGTCGGTCCAGCCGCAATACATATTATCATCAGGAGCCCAGGAGGGGTAAAATGTATCGGCATCGGTATAGCTAACATACCGTCTGGTAAAGGCCAGGCCTACGATTTCTGTGGATTGCTCAAAGGGGCAGTTGGGGGGAGGTTCAGATGTCCAGATAGTGGGTAACCAAGGTTTAGGGCTGTAGGTTACGATTCGCTCCTGGGCATTTACGCTGGCCAGAAATCCCCAAAGGATTGCAAGAGCGATCATAGCAATATTACGATGTTTCATTTTTCTATAGATTAGTTCCGATCGATTTTAATTTGATAGGAATAGGTTTTCTCTCCCTGCGCAAAGGTCATAACAGGAATCAAGAGGAAGGGGAAAAGGACAGCAGGCAAAAGTTGTTTTCTCATAATGCCATAATTATCTGCGGGATACTATGTTTTTGCAGGTCAAATGAAGAACCAGAATAAAACATGTGTAAATCCCTTATTAGTTTAAGTTAAAATTAATCCGAAGTGAAACAGGGCCATGCCCATATATTAGCAACAATATGCACAAAATTGACAGACCGGTCTTAATTAATATCAGATGTCAAGTTTTATTATCTTAGGCGGATTATTTTGATTATGAAGGGAACCAAAACAGTTTGCTTGCTGGCAATATTTATCCTGGGATTTGCTGCTTCCTGGGTCAGGATTTATGCCCAGGCTGATTCCTGGGTTAACTATCGGGGGCCTGACAGTAATGGCCATAGTGCAGCTCTTAATGTTCCGATCCATTGGAGCGATTCCATAAATGTGGCCTGGAAAACACCCATTGAAGGCAAAGGCTGGTCGTCGCCAGTTGTGCTGGAAGGACAGGTATGGCTGACAACAGCTACTCCTGAGGGTAAGGAATTCAGGGCTATTTGTGTGGATGAGAACAATGGATCCATTATCCACAATATCAAGGTTTTTGAGGAGGATAAGCCGATGGAAATCCACCCTTTAAACAGCTATGCCTCCCCTGCTCCTGTTCTGGAACCGGAGAGGGCCTATGTGCATTTCGGAACTTACGGTACAGCCTGTATCAACAGTCAAAATGGAAAAATTCTCTGGGAACGAAGAGATATCAACTGTGATCATGAAGTGGGCCCCGGGTCTTCCCCGGTTATATACAAAGATCTTCTGATCCTTACCATGGATGGCACTGATGTACAATATCTGGAGGCTCTGAACAAAAAGAATGGCATATCTATATGGAAACGTCCCCGGGGACTTGATTTTAGTAAACTCCCTTTCGATCAGAAAAAAGCTTTTACGACCCCTGTGTTCTCCGATATTGAAGGACAGACACTTCTTATAAGTGCTGGCCCGCATGCTATAATGGGCTATCTTCCTGAAACCGGTGAGGAGTTATGGATTGTGCATTATGAAGGTTTCTCAGCATCGGCTCAGCCAGTCATGAATGATAATATGATTTTCATCAATACAGGATTTGGCAAATCTTCCATGCTGGGCATAAAACTGGAAGGCAAAGGAGATCAAACCGGGAAGGCAACTGTATGGATGAATGTAAAAAGTATGCAGGCCCGTTCATCTCCATTGCTGATCGATGGTCTGCTTTACATGATCAACACAGGCGGTCAGGCAAAATGTCTTGATCCCAAAACTGGTGAAGAAATATGGTCTGAGCGGGTTGGCAGGCAAACATCATCTTCTCCCATCTATGCGGAAGGGAAAATCTACACTTTCGATGAAGAAGGATTATGCACCATATTCACACCGGGACGCAGCTTTAATAAGATTGCCGAAAATCAATTACCCGATGGCATTATGGCTTCCCCCGCCGTAGTGGACGGAGCCTTATTCGTCCGTACTAAGGAGTATTTATATAAGATCTCTCAAAGATAGTATGGTGGTACACCACCCGATTCCCGCATGGTCCCGATACGCTTCACTATCGGGATCGTCGCTACGCTCCGAGATGACATGTGGGTTGAGCCATCAAAATTGGATCGCAATAGTGAGTGTCATTCCCGAAGGCGGGAACCTGATAGCGAGCTTACTTAGCTTCTTAAGCCTTCTACATGTAAAGTTTCTCCAGCGCCTTCAATACCAAAAATAAGGGCCAGATTATGGCTTTTAAAAATCCCAGTACTCCGGCCCAGAATGTAGCTGCATGTCCGATAAAATAAATAGCAGCCCCTATGAAGCCCAATCCGTAAACAGCACCTGAAGTTCCTTTACTTGCTGTGAACTTGCTGTCACAGCAATCCGAATGTGATGATTTCTCAGTTGTCATTATTTGAATGTTTTGGTTATTCCTTTTTCTTAGCTCTGCCAGGTTTCTTCTCAACTACAGTAGCAGCAGGACTTGCAGGCTTAATTGTCTTTATTACGGGTTTTTTCTTGTTCAATTTCCCCGAAGATCCCAGAAATAGTTTACCCCGTTTTGTTTTCCGATCACCTTTTCCCATAATATCTTTATTTGTCGTTTTTTACCTAAAAATTTAAAGGTAACAAGAATCTGAGGTACATCAAAAAAAAGTTCCGAAACCTCGATAGTTTTTTTCCCATTGATTTTCTGTATTTTGAGGATGCATATAAAGTATCTCTCTAATAAGCCTGACAAACATACAATAAGCTTATCAAAATGCCATACATCGATCTACATGTTCATCCAGCCTTGAAGCCAATGGGAAAGAGCTTCGACAAAACTCCGCCCGGGAAAAACAGCCCGCACCGCAGATCAAAAAACAGCATCTGGCACTACGATCCACCTACTGCTGCAGATAAGGCACTTAACATTATTTCTTCCCTTACCAAGTTTAGCCAGGCTGATCTATCAACACTGTGTTATGGAGGTGCATCAGTGGCCTTTGTCTCCCTCTATCCCCCGGAAAAAGGATTTGTATTGGGCAAACCCAGTACCGGTTTAGGTGGAGACATCCTAAAAGATCTGATAATGGGTGTGGGTCGTAACAGGATAGATCACCTGCAGAAAATGCCAGATTATTTCACCGACCTGGAAATGGGCTACGATTTCTATAAACAATTAGATGGCCAGGTCATTCAATTAGAAGGAGAAAAATGCCGTTACAAAATAGTTTCACACTTCGATGAAATAAAATTAGATGCCTATGATACGGTAAAAACCATTTATTTGATTTTGACCATTGAAGGGGCAAGTGTATTCAATACCGGTTTGCAGTTAATGAACAGGGAAATGAATGAGGCCGAAGTCCTTGGGAACATTGAAAAAATCAAGAAATGGGAACACAGGCTTTTTTTCATAGGTATGGCCCATCATTTTTATAATGAGTTATGCGGACATGCCAGCAGTCTGAAAGGGATAGCAAGATGGTCGGGCAATCAGGAAAATGGAATTAATAGCGGTTTTACACCATTTGGAATTGAGGTACTGCACAAACTTCTGGAAAACTCCACCGGCAGGCGTATACTGATAGATATAAAACACATGAGTGTGGCATCCAGAAAAGAATTTTATGAGATCCTTGAGAATGAATACAGTTCAGAAAATATTCCCATTATCGTGAGCCATGGAGCGGTAAACGGTCTTCGATCTGCTGATTTTGAAATCCCTGATAATCAACACACTGCAGGGAGATTTCAATCGGATGACATAAATTTTTATGATGATGAAATCATCCGGATCGCCAGATCAGGTGGTTTGTTGGGAGTCCAGCTGGATGAACGAAGGGTAGGTAGCCGGGTAGAACTAAAAAAAACCGGGCCAAGGATGAGTGCCAGGAATATGCTCTTCTACCGTTCCCGGCTATTGTGGAACCAGATACAGCATATCGCTGAGATCCTGGACCGCGAAGGCCTTTTTGCATGGGGAATTCAATCAGTAGGATCCGACTTCGACGGCCTGATCAACCCGCTCAACGGTTTCTGGACTGCCGAACAAATGCCACTTCTCGACAGCTACCTTGAGAAACATGCCTTTAACTACCTCTCATCCCCACTGGCTGAAAAGCTTAATCATTTTAACCGTATAAATCCCGACGAAATAATCGAAAGGTTTATGTTTGATAATGCATTTGAATTTATAGGGAAAAACCTATAAACAAGATACAAGATACAAGATACAAGATACAAGAGTCAAGACACAAGATACAAGACCCTTGTTCAAGACATAAGACCCAAGACCAAAGACACAAAATATCCAATATCCAATATCCTACTGCAGTTAATGTTTGCAATTCCTCCATTTATTGGCGAAATTGCAAGGAAATAAAACATATGCTACTCATGCGAAAAACTTCAAAACCCATCATCCTTACAGTAAGTTTGATTTGCCTTCTGGCAATGATCATTCTAATACCCAAAGATCAAAAACCAGCATCCGAACCTGGATACGCACCAAATGAGTGGTTGCTGTCACAGCGGGTATTTCCACACGGTACCATGAATCCGGATTATTATGAAGCTGCCAGAGCTGAGGCAATCAAGTTTGGCAAACAGGCCCTGAGTTTTAAGTCTGGTACCATGAAGTGGGAATTTGCCGGGCCGTCAAATGTTGGAGGCAGGATCACTGATATAGAAATGCATCCATCAGATTTACAAACCATTTATGCTTGTGCAGCCTCAGGTGGACTATATAAAACATCAGACCAGGGTGCCTCCTGGAAACAAATCTTTGAGAATGAATATACCCTGTCGACAGGCGACCTTGGTATTGCCTATAGTGATAAAAATATTCTTTACCTGGGTACGGGTGAACCAAATGGTGGCAATGGATCGATCACATATGATGGATATGGAGTATTCAAATCCACTGATGCAGGTGAATCATTTGTTCACGTTGGACTTGAAAATGCAGGTGGAATTGGCCGGGTTGAGGTAAACCCTCAGGATCCGGACAATGTTTTTGTTGCCTGTATGGGTAACCTCTTTTCAAATAATCCTGATAGAGGTATTTACAGAACAAAGGATGGTGGTGAAACATGGGAGAATGTGCTTTATATCTCCGACTCAACCGGTGGTATTGATCTCTGCATCCATCCAACTCACCCTGATACAGTTTATGCAACAATGTGGGAGCGCGTAAGACATGCCGAGCACAGAAAATATGGCGGTCCTACAAGTGGGATGTATCGTAGTTATGATGGTGGTGATACATGGACTGAACTTACCAATGGATTGCCAACAGGTGAAATTAGCCGTATAGGACTGGGAATGTCAATGTCTGATCCAAACATTATTTATGCACATTATTCAAGCTCTGACAGGGTTTGGATTGATTGTTTCAAGACAAGCGATGGAGGAGACAGCTGGGTGGCAACAAACTCAAATATCGAGGGAACTTACTGGACAGCAAAAATCCAGGTTGATCCGACAAACCCTAATATTCTCTGGAGTACAGGGATAGGCATGTTTAAGTCTGTTGATGGGGCTCAATCCTGGTCCCAGATACCAAGCTCATCCAGTCCGGACAACTTTTGGGTCGACCAGCATGCGATTTATCCACATCCTGCCGACCCGAATTTTGTTGTTTTGGGAAATGATGGGGGAGTGTATATTTCCAAAAATGGGACCACAACCAATAATAAAGTTTTGACCCTCCCAATAACGCAATTCTATACCGTGGAAGTGAATGAGCAAAATGAAAATCACAGGTATGGTGGCACACAGGATCGAGGAACACAGGGAACTCAGACCGGCTCATTCGATGATTGGCGGTCGTTTTATGGGGGTGATGGATTCATTGTGCGTGTTGATCCTACAGATTCAAAATATATGTATGCAGCATCTCAAAGGGGTGGTTTTGTTCGATCAACTAATGGGGGAGGACGTTTCAGCGGCGCAAAGCCCTCCAGTTCTGATCGTTATAACTGGAAAACACCATATATTTTAGACCCGACTACCCCTGGCACATTATATCTGGGTTCATACCGGGTTTGGAAATCAACAAATCACGCCATGACTTGGACTCGTATCAGCAACGACCTGACTAATGGTGATCAGGCTCCGTGGAATTACGGGACCATTTCTTGCCTGGCTGCTTCCGCAGTTAATGACCAGATAATCCTTGCTGGAACAGACGACGGTAATGTATGGGTAAGCACCAACGGAGGCGCACATTTTGAATGGACAAAAGTTTCAGATGATCTGCCGCATAGATGGGTAACCTGTGTAGCAACTGATCCCTGGGATGAGAACACAATATATGTCACCTATTCAGGAATAAGGTATCATGACCCTGTTCCTCATGTTTTCAGATCAAATGACCTGGGTGCAAGCTGGATCGATATCTCTGGTAATCTCCCTGATTTCCCGGTTAACAATATTCAGATTGATCCCGATAATACCGGCAGTTATTATATAGCAACTGACGGGGGAGTGTTTGCTACCTATGACGCAGGTGGAAGCTGGGGATTGATGGGTACAGGAATGCCCTTCGTGGCTGTTCTTGACCTGAAAATCCATAAACCAAACAGGACGCTTTATGCCGCCACTTTCGGTCGCTCACAATACCGGATCCCACTGAAAGCTGCGAGTGGAATCAGCCAGGAACCTATAGGGGAAAACAGCATTTCTGTTTATCCTAATCCATCAACAGACCAGGTAACCATTTCTTTCGGGCTTGATAACCAAGGAGAAGGAAGTCTGATGATTTTTGACCTGACCGGGAAAATGGTGAAAAATCTATACGAGGGAACTTTTACTCCTGGTAATCACCAGTTCATATGGGATGGTTCCAATGAAGGCAGGAAAAGAATTGCCGGAACGTATATTTGTCGTTTAATTGCCGGCGGCATGAATTCATCAACCAGGATAATAATTACTGATTAGATTTATTTACAAATAAAGCCTGATATTTTCCCGGGTAGTTCAACAATTATCCCCTTTTGATTGTCTTACTCTTATCCTTTGCTACCTTTCAGCAAAGGATTGATCCATCAACATATAGTTTTTATTACCAAAAACAATCAAAATGAGAGCACTTTTGAGTAATTACCGCAATTCTGGCAATCAAAAAACCACAAGCCGAAAAACCAAATTTTTTAAATCAATAACATCCGGCCATAATAAAATAGATTACAAGCTGGAAATAGGAAGACCTGTCTGGTATGATAGGTTTTCCTAATACACCACAATATAATCTGTATATGAAACCTCCTCGTTCAGGAAACTCTGAAGTTTATCAAAATACTGGCTTAACGGCTGGAACTCTTTTGTAAACTCTTCTGAAGGGGTTCCCTCTGTTGGGATATAGTTGTTTCTTCGCTCAACAGTATCAAATACATAAATCAATATAAAATGGTCTTTCATTTCACCCCGGTCGCCTTTCATAATGTATAGGTTCAGCCCGGGGATTTTGTTATAAACTGCTGAATTGAACTCACTGGTAACAAATTTCTCCAAGTCATCACTCTTTCTTTGCTTAACATTCAAATAGTGGATCCCTATTATTTCTCCCATCATGGGCCTGACAATGTCAGCATAACCCAGCACTACAAAATCAGTGTATGTGTTGGTCCCCTCAACTCCTTGCGGAAGTATGCTCAGGGCCTCCTGCGGCAGAGCATAGAATTGCTTGTAATCCGATGGTGGAGTGGTAGGAAAATAATAATCCCTGGCAGCCTTATAATCAAAGCCATAGGCAAAAATGTATTTATTCAACCGCTCACCGCGATCTCCCTTCATTAACCACCCGCTCATTCCCTTGGTATGCGCCTCCAGCACATCACACCATTTAGCGTAATAGTTCTTAAAGATGACCTCATTAGTTTCTTCATGTATTTCTATCTCCCGCAGGGCAATCACTTCGGGAAGATCCTGACTGAAGCAAGCTAAACTAATTCCCAGCCCAATAACTATTATGAATATTATATTTTTCATGGCTTTTTGGATTGATTTGTCCGATATATAAATATATGGAAAAATATGGAAACGGCAAGATGTTTCCTGTTTTGCAGAATATCGACAATCCAACATGATTCATCAAAAAAGGCATAAAGTCAGAAAACGAAATATTATCTTTGCCCAGATTGTTAAATGCATAATAAACCATTAGTAATACTCTGTAAACAAAATGGATTTGGATAAACCATACGGCGAAAAACAAGGTCAATTTGATATGCAATACTTGCGGATGGCCAGTATCTGGGCCCAGAATTCATATTGCAACAGGAGAAAAGTAGGGGCACTGATGGTTAAAGACCGGATGATCATCTCAGATGGATACAACGGAACACCTATGGGATTCGAAAATATTTGCGAAGATGAATCCGGGCAAACGAAGCCATACGTTCTGCACGCTGAGGCCAATGCCATCACCAAAGTAGCGAAAACCAACCAAAGCTCCCTGGGCTCGACCCTTTATATAACCTCTTCTCCTTGCATAGAATGTGCTAAACTCATTATCCAGGCAGGAATAATCCGGGTGGTTTTCTGTGAAAATTATCGCAACGAGGAAGGTTTACAGCTTCTTCAGCGAGCTAATATTGAAACACATTATCTTGAATTGGAATAAGGTGAATTCAGAACGGAACAAATTAAGGATCATTCTGCCCCTCATTATTGCTGCGGGAATAACCGGGGGCATCCTGCTGGGATATATGATCCAATACAATTCCAAGGGAAGTGTGTCCATGGATTCCTTTTCCCACCCCGACAAAGTATCCTCTATTCTTGGTTATATTGAAAACAATTATGTGGACTCCGTTAATCGGGCAGATTTTAACGAAATTCTTATCCCTGAAATCCTTAAAAACCTTGACCCTCACAGCATTTACATCCCCCCGCGAGATCTTGCAGGTGTTAATGAAACCCTGCGTGGTAATTTTGACGGAATAGGGGTGCAATTTAATATGCAGGAAGATACCATTCTCGTTATCCAGGCAATACGGGGAGGGCCCTCGGAAAAAGCCGGGATTCTGGCCGGTGACAGGATTGTTAGTGTAAATGACAGCACGGTGGCTGGCGTTGGAATACCTGAAGATTCTGTAATAAGCTGGCTGCGTGGGCCAAATGGATCAAAGGTAAATGTGGGTGTTGTCAGAAAAGGTTTAGACCAGCCTATTGACTTCACCCTGACACGTGGCAAAATCCCTCTATACAGCGTGGATGTTTCCTATATGATGACAAATGAAACCGGCTTTCTTAAAATCACAACTTTTTCTCAAACAACCTACACTGAATTCATTGAAAACCTTAATAAACTTTTAAAACAGGGGTGTACCAGACTCATAATTGACTTGCGTGGAAATTCCGGGGGCATTATGGACCCTGCCATTCAGATTGCTGATGCCTTTCTTGATGAAGGCCAATTAATCGTTTATACAGAGGGGAATAACAGAAAAAGAGAGGATTTTTATGCCAGCAGACAGGTTCCGGGCAAAGACCTTGAACTGGCTATATTAATTGATGAAGGATCAGCATCTGCTTCTGAGATTGTTGCCGGTGCCATCCAGGACAATGACAGAGGAATAATTATCGGCAGGCGTTCTTTTGGAAAGGGGCTGGTACAGGAACAGGTCATGCTTTCTGATGGATCAGCACTCAGGCTCACAACCGCCCGTTATTATTCTCCCACCGGCCGTTGCATACAAAGAGACTACACAAATGGTAAGGAAGATTATTACCTCGACTTTCATCGCCGTTTTAGTCAGGGTGAAATGATGGAAGAAGATAGTATACATTTCCCCGATTCATTGAAATTTGTAACCCCCGGCGGCCGAATTGTTTATGGAGGCGGGGGTATAATGCCCGACCATTTTGTCCCTTACGATACAACCGGGGTAACTCCTTTCCTGATGAGACTCACCAGGGCCGGGGCAATTTACAGATTTGCCCTTCTTTATTCTGATAATCACAGAGAAAACCTGAGTGCCTTTTCTTCGGCTTCTCAAATCTCCGACTATCTGGAGAACGGTCCTCTGCTTAAAGAATTTCTATCATATGCCAGGAGTAATGGAATTTCGGTCAAAGACAGCGAAATAAAAGCCTCGGAAGAAATTGTTTTGACACAAATCAAAGCTTATATAAGTCGCAACCTCCTCGATAACGAAGGATTCTATCCTATCATTCAAAGAATTGATACCACCCTGAAAGAAGCCTTGGGCCTTATTGAAAAGAAAAAATCCTGATTTGTTTAAACTCTTCGATGGTTTATCTGTCCAAGGCATGTAAACCATACATTGGAGGATTAAAAATGACAAAGAAAATCAACCTATTAAGTTTCAGTATACTAGCTATACTGTTAATGTTGTCGGGTTCGGTTTTTGCACAAAACGGACGCAGAGGCCAGCGCATGCAGGCCATGCAAGGACGCAGAGGCGGCCGCGGACCAGCTCCCATGCAGGGTCAAAGAGGCGGATATAGACAGGGATTTTAATACCTGCCATTCCAGGTTTAAAGGCCGGTCAGGAACCGATCCACGAAAAAGTGGATTGAACACCTGGCCGGTTTTTTTGTTACTTTACAGAAAGAAATTGAATCCCATGATGCAAAGATTACAACATCTACTGATCCCTGTAATGTTGCTAGCCATGATCAGCTGCCAACCCAGGGGGCAAAACATCAAAATCATTGCTACTACTGATGTTCATGGATCATTTTTCCCTACAGATATTAATTCAGGCAAAGAAAAGCCAGTATCCCTGGCAAGGGTGCAAAGCCTGGTAAGAATTGAACGATCGATCCAGGATCAGGAAGTGGTTCTTTTGGATAATGGGGACATAATTCAGGGTGATCCGGTGGTGTATTATTACAATTTTGAAAAAACGGATGTACCCCATCTTTGCGGTCAAATATTGAACTTCATGAAGTACGATGCTGCCACTGTAGGTAATCATGATATAGAAGCCGGACACCCCGTGTACGATAGACTTGTTAGTGAATCCAACTTTCCCTGGCTTGCTGCCAATGCCATCAGTACAGACAACGGAGAACCATATTTTCAACCCTACAGTATTATTGAAAAAGGGGGAGTACGCATGGCAGTCCTTGGGCTGATAACCCCGGCTATCCCCTCATGGCTTCCACCCGATATCTGGTCAGGAAATCTGGAAAATGGATAATCAAAAGGCTTGAAGGCTCGAACCAGCCTGTGGAGGAATTCGAACCTGATCAATTATTCATGGAAAAGTTTGGCTATGCACAAACAGAGGTCAGGGAATATGTGGCACGAACCCTGGGGACTATCTCTGAGACAATATCCTCCAGAGATGCTTTTTTTGGCCCCTCAGCTTTTATTGACCTGATCCATCAGGTACAACTCGATATTTCAGGTGCTGATATTTCTTTTGCTGCTCCCCTGTCGTTTGACACAGAAATTTCAGGGGGAGATATTAAGGTAGGAGACCTATTTGAATTATAACGGTACGAAAACTTACTATATACAATGGCGTTGAGCGGTCAGGAAATTCTCGACTACCTGAATTTTTCATATGCAGGATGGTTTAACACCATGAAGTCACCAACTGATCACCTTATTCGCTTCACTGAAAACAGCCAGGGCCGGCTGCAAACCAGGCGTGCATATTACAATTTTGATTCAGCCATGGGATTGCAATATGAGGTAGATGTAAGTAAACCAGCTGGTGAGATGGTAAAGATACTTGGACTGGCAGATGGAAAAACTTTCGACTTGGATCATAAATACCTGGTAGCTCTAAACTCATACCGTGGAAACGGCGGTGGGGGTCACCTGGTTGAGGGTGCAGGAATTGCCCCGGAGGAACTGGTTGATAGATTGGTTAATACCACAACAAAAGACCTGCGGTATAATATGATGAAATGGATTGAGGAACGCAAGGTGATCACTCCGAAACCCTCCGGACAATGGACAGTTATACCGGGCTATCTTTTTGAATCGGGGAAAAAACAGGATTACCCGATTTTATTCAGAAACTGAAAAATTCCTTTCCGTGCTTCTTCCGGTTCCTCAATAAATCCCATATGACCCGAATTCTCCAGTATCAAGCGGCTGGAACCAATTGGGAGAATAGTGGTCAAGGAAACTTCCTCAAAAGGGATGTAATTATCTTTTCTGCCAATGATATTAAGACAAGGGACCTTTGCCTGCTCCAATATAGATGAACGATCAGGACGTGATTTCAGCCCCCGAATTGCAGCAATAACACCCTCGTCAGATAATCCATGTGCAATCTGCTTTGAAAATCGCACAGCATCCTGGAACTTTTCAAGATTGTCAGTTGCATACATGTTGGGAATATTTTGAATCACCAATAACCGCTTAAGCCCTTTTTCTATGATTTTTATTTCCCTATTTCTCTTTTTGCCAACTTCGTAGCTGTCAGCATGTGTATGACTGTGGAACAGGGAAATAGCCTTGAAAATTTCAGGATATAGCTCCAGAGCTGCCAGGGCGGAATAACCACCCATGGAATGCCCGAAAATAACTGCTTTTTCAATCCCAAGATGGACCAGAACCTTTTTTACAACTCCTGCCATCACATCCATCCCCGAAACTGGCCCAAAGATTCCTGTCCCTCCATGTCCAGGCAGATCGATGCAGATTATTCGGTATTTTGATTCAAAAAATTTGGTGAAACATACCCAGATATCCAGGGATTCCAGATGACCGTGCAGAAAAACAAGCGGTTCCCCTTTTCCTGCATCATCATAACGAATGGGGATATCGTTCTTTTTTATACTGTAAATCATTGGAAGAAAACTTTCTACAAAGATAATAATTCGCCCCTGCTACTTTAGACTCTTTATAAATTTCAATTATTAAATAATTCACAATTCTAAAATTCTACCTTTGCGTAAACCAAACCAAAAAAGATGGCAAAATTTCTCTCCTCTTCCATTGGAAAGAAGTTTCTGATGAGTTTATCCGGCTTATTTTTACTTACATTTATGCTGGTTCACTTAACAGTTAACTCCATGATCCTGTTCGATAGCTCCGGGGAGTTATTCAACAGGGCAGCCCATTTTATGTCAACTAATCCCATTATTCGGATTGTGGAGCCGGTGTTAGCCATAGGATTTATTCTGCATATCCTTTATGCGGTTATCCTGACTATTCACAATCTGTACACCAGGCCAGTGGGGTATAAAAAACAGAAGTTGGGTCACAGCAGTTCCTGGTCTTCCCGCAATATGTTTGTTTTGGGTCTTGTTATTTTTGCCTTTTTGGCCATTCACATTGCGAATTTTTTCTGGAAGATTAAATTCACCGGTCATGATCTATTAGCCGATGTGACTATCCAGGGAGTACACATGGAAAATTCCTATGCACTTGTTACCTCCTTCTTTATTAATTGGTGGTGGATTGATGTGGTCTATTTAGTCGGGGCTATAGCACTTGGATTTCATCTTTATCATTCTATCTGGTCAGCTTTTCAAACCCTTGGGTGGAGCAACGGACTTTGGCGCAAACGCCTCGGCCTTTTAGGCCTGGTGGTCTCTCTGATCATTGCCGGGGGATTTGCCATGATCCCTATCTGGGTTAAAATTGCCTCAACGCT
The DNA here is from genome assembly GCA_964465145.1 of uncultured Porphyromonadaceae bacterium. Lineage (GTDB taxonomy): Bacteria > Bacteroidota > Bacteroidia > Bacteroidales > UBA12481 > JAUVKA01. Next base: position 15,056 of record CAYXJR010000043.1, read on the forward strand.
TTAACCGTTAAGACCTCATTTAAAACTTAATTTTATGAGTCAATTAAATTCAAAAGTACCATCCGGCCCGCTCGCGGAAAAGTGGGAAAATTATAAAGCCAGTCAAAACCTTGTCAATCCGGCGAATAAACGAAAACTGGATATCATTGTTGTCGGAACCGGTTTAGCTGGAGCTTCCGCTGCAGCTTCCCTCGGGGAGCTGGGCTTCAAGGTCAAAAATTTTTGTTACTCCGATAGTCCCCGTCGTGCTCACAGTATTGCTGCCCAGGGTGGTATCAATGCAGCAAAAAATTATCAGAATGATGGCGATAGTGTGTATCGCTTATTTTACGATACCATAAAAGGTGGAGATTATAGGTCTCGTGAAGCCAATGTGTACAGGCTGGCTGAGGTCAGTAACAGTATCATTGATCAATGTGTGGCCCAGGGAGTACCCTTTGCCCGCGATTATGGCGGATCCCTTGATAATCGTTCCTTTGGAGGAGCCCTGGTTTCCAGGACCTTCTATGCCCGAGGCCAAACAGGGCAGCAGCTCCTACTTGGAGCATATGGGGCCCTGAACAGACAAATTGCAGCTGGCAATATAGAGTTGTACACCCGTACCGAAATGATGGATCTGGTTGTGGTTGACGGTAGAGCCCGTGGTATCGTGGTTAGAAATATGGTAAGCGGAGAAATCAGCACCCATTTCGGCCATGCAGTTGTTCTGGCAACAGGAGGTTATGTGAACGTTTACTTCCTGTCAACTAATGCCATGGGCTCCAATGGAAGTGCAGCATGGAAAGTTTATAAAAAAGGAGCGTTTTTTGCTAATCCCGCTTTTGTGCAAATTCATCCAACCTGTATTCCTGTACATGGTGAAGCACAATCGAAACTCACCCTCATGAGTGAATCTCTGCGGAACGATGGACGTATCTGGGTTCCGGGTGAGCTTGAAGATGCAGAGAAAATCCGCAAAGGAGAGCTTCAGCCAAAGAATTTACCCGAGGAGAAACGGGATTATTACCTGGAAAGACGGTATCCGGCTTTCGGTAACCTGGTACCGCGTGATGTGGCATCCAGGGCGGCCAAAGAAAGATGTGACGCCGGTTTTGGTGTTGGAACCGGTCAAGCTGTATTCCTGGATTTTAAACATGCTCTAGAACGATTAGGAAAAGATGTCATCGAAGCCAGGTATGGTAACCTGTTCCAGATGTATGAAAAAATTGTGGATGATAATCCTTATGAAACCCCTATGATGATTTACCCGGCCCTTCACTATGCCATGGGTGGATTATGGGTGGATTATGAACTCCAAACCACTATCCCTGGATTATTTGCATTGGGAGAAGCTAATTTCTCTGATCATGGGGCTAACCGCCTGGGGGCTTCTGCCCTTATGCAGGGATTGGCTGACGGTTACTTTGTTCTTCCTTTTACTATTGGAAATTATCTCGCCGATCAGATTGGAGTAGCCAGGATGAATCCTGAAGAAACCCCGGAATTTATTGAGGCAAAGGAAAATACCCTCGCCCATATTGATAAATTGATGAATATCAAAGGTAATCGCAGTGTGGATTCAATACATAAAGAACTGGGTAAGCTCATGTGGGACTATGTCGGTATGGGTCGGACTAAAGAAGGACTGGAAACGGGCATTGAAAAAATCCAGGCCCTGAGGGAAGAATTCTGGAAAAATCTCCGGATCCCAGGGAAAACAAATACCATTAATCCCGAATTGGAAAAAGCCAATCGGTTGGCCGATTTCATTGAAATAGGTGAACTCATAGCAAGGGATGCTCTCCAGCGAAATGAATCTTGCGGAGGACATTTCCGGGAGGAATATAAAACTCCGGAGGGAGAAGCTCTGAGAGATGATAAGAACTTTAATTTTGTGGGTGCCTGGGAATACAAGGGAGAAGATAAAACTCCCAAAATGCATAAGGAAACTCTACAGTTTGAATTTGTTGAAGTAAAGACAAGGAACTATAAATAAAAAAGTTTATGGATCTTACGCTAAAAGTATGGAGGCAGGAAAACAGAACTGCCAAAGGAAAATTTGAATCTTATCAAATAAAGAATATCAGTCCGGACAGTTCTTTCCTGGAAATGATTGACTCTCTGAGCGAGCAATTGATCGGTGAAGGAAAGGAGCCGGTTGCTTTTGACCATGACTGCAGGGAAGGCATTTGCGGAATGTGCAGCTTATTCATTAATGGCAGGGCACATGGTCCTGATACTGAAATCACCACCTGCCAACTGCACATGCGGAAGTTCAAGGATGGTGATACTATAGTCATAGAGCCTTGGCGTGCTGCCGGTTTCCCGGTCATCAAGGACCTGATGGTGGAAAGGGATGCATTTGACAAAATCCTTCAGGCCGGGGGCTTTATCTCGGTTAATACAGGAAGTGCCCAGGAGGCCAATGCAATTCCTATTCCTAAGCATAAGGCTGAAGAATCCATGGATGCAGCCTCCTGTATAGGATGTGGGGCCTGTGTAGCCACATGCAAGAACTCTTCGGCCATGCTTTTCGTTTCCTCGAAGGTTTCCCAACTAGCCTTATTGCCACAAGGTAAGCCGGAAGCCGTGCGCAGGGCCAAGGCCATGATAGCGAAAATGGATGAATTAGGATTCGGACATTGCACGAATACCGGTGCCTGCGAGGTAGAATGCCCTAAAGGTGTATCACTGGATCATATTGCCCGTTTGAACAGGGAGTTTCTTGCTGCAAATCTGAAACCGTAGAGACGCAAATATGCGTCTCTACAACGGCAATCCATAATTTCTTTGATAGGGCTTTGGGGTGGATGCTTAACCGCCCATCGTTTCCTCAATGTCCTTAATCGTTTTCGGAATCGGGCGACCCATTAACCTGTGCCCCTCAGAAGTTACCAATATATCATCTTCAATACGAATCCCACCGAAATCTTTGTAGGATTCAACTTTATCATAATTGATGAAGTCCTTGTGTAATCCTTCGGCTTTCCACTGGTCGATCAAAGCAGGAATGAAGTAGCAGCCAGGTTCTACTGTCATTACAAACCCTTCCTGTAAACGACGTCCCATCCGGAGAAAGGCAAGGCCAAACTGGTCAGATCGCTTTATTTCATCATCATACCCTACAAAATTCTCTCCCAATCCTTCCATATCATGTACGTCCATGCCCATCATGTGTCCAAGTCCATGAGGGAAAAACAGGGCGTGAGCACCATGGGCAACAGCTTCTTTCACATCACCTTTCATCAGGCCAAGTTCCTTTAAGCCTGAAGCAATAACTTCAGCAGCCAGAAAATGAGCTTCCCGAAATGGCAAACCTGGTTTCATAATCTCAGCCGACTTAATGTTAGCGTCAACAACCAATTGATAAATTCCTTTTTGACGCTCATCAAACTTTCCTCCTACCGGCACAGTCCTGGTGATATCCGAAGCATAATGCATACCAGTTTCGGCACCTGCATCTGTAACCATCATCCGGCCAAGTTTCAAAGTGTTACCATGATAATGATTATGGAGAGTTTGCCCATCCATGCTGAGTATAATCGGGAAGGAAACAGGTCCGCCATGAGCAAGGGCTATACCCTCAATCGTTCCTGCAATCTCCTGCTCAACTACACCTGGCATAGCCATTTTCATGGATGTGGTATGCATAAGGTAAGCCACATTAACGGCTTTCTCAATTTCCGCGATTTCCAAAGCATCTTTAACTGCCCGCTGTTCAACAACAGCCCTGATCAGATCATGACTTGCACCTGGTTTAATCCCCGAAGGCGGAACACCCAGCAATTCAGAAAGCTCAACAATGGTTTCACCCCGGTAGGGAGGCAGGTAATGTATCTTTCGACCCCTGGAAATGGCATCGCTTAGATAACCAGCCAATTTAGTGTAAGCTGAAGTTTGGCCAATACCAACCCCAGCTGCCTGATCCCTGACGCTGGGCTGGGGCCCCATCCAGATGATATCATCTATATCAACATCATTCCCGAAAATCCAATCCTCTCCGGTATCTAGATCCACCAACCCGGCCATCCCAGGATGATCAAGTCCGAAAAAATACAGGAAATTACTGTCCTGACGGAAATGGAAAGGATTAGCAGGATAATTAAAGGCCGAATCAACATTTCCCGGAAATAAGGCAATCCCCGATCCTAATTGATTCTTAAGACGGTTTCGCCGACGAGTATAAACTGAAGCTTCAAACATATTTTAGAATTATAATTTGACAATGATTAAACAACGAAGGTACTTGAAAAGATTAAAGACATAAATAATAGCTGAGCGTTTTTTTATTTAAACTAATTTGATTTGAAAAAAATGGGGTAATTTTAGCCGATTCAAACAAATCAAGAGTTGTGCCATACCGTCGATTACCTAAAACCGATGCCTCCCGCCTGAGGGCCTTGGCAGCCGCTATTCAACAAGCCGATATCATGGAAATTGATGAACTGGCCTACTCATCCCGGCATATCCATCCACTGAGAAACATGCATCAACAGCTTGACATAGCCAAGAGTCAACAAGAACAAACCTGGAATCAATTGGTGAGGCAAAATAAATCATATCAAAAAAAAATACAGAAAACCCGTATTTATCTAACACATTTTCTTCAGGTTATCAATATGTGTATAGCCCGTGAGGAATTTTCACCCAAAGACCGCCGCTTTTTTGAACTGGATCCTTCGGAGACACGTGTGCCAAGCTTGTTGAGTGAGGAGGATCTGATTTCCTGGGGAGAAAAAATCATTGAAGGAGAGAACAAAAGGATTCAGGCTGGAGGAGCACCCATAATGACTCCAACCATTGGAAAAGTCAAAGCCTGGTATGAGCAATTCAAAGAAGCATATCACTCGCAAAAAACTGTTCAAAAATCAAACAATAGGGCCAACGAAAAAATTAAGTTGATCAGGCAGCATGCTGATCAACAAATCCTTGAGGTCTGGAATGAAATAGAAGCAAGTTTTTCCAGTCTTCCGGATGACAAAAAACGAGAAGAATGCTGCCAATATGGGCTGTGTTATGTTTTCCGGAAATCAGAAAAAGGGATTAATCCTCCAGAAGCTCACTAATTTGCTTTTTTTGGTAAATCTTCCCCAAGAGCCAGGTGATTGTCGGGATCCGATTCGGGATGAGTTTATTAAATTTCATATCAGTTAATTGTTTTTACACTTCGATAAGATACTTTTTTAAATTGATACAAGGCCATGGCTGCTAAGGACAAGCCAGCCAAAAACCATATCCAGCCCCCATGTCCCGATCCCATTTGTTCAAGGGGATTTTCAATAGCTTCCTCTCCATAAAAATAATAAGCAACCACAGGGATAAGGTTATTAAATAAGTGAGCAAGGATTGGATACCATAAATTCCCCGACCAGGCAAATAAATAACCAAACAACAAGCCCAATACAAATCTTGGGAAAAATCCATAGAACTGAAAATGCAGGGCGGAGAAAATTATAGCCGCAAGAATAATTGCCAGGTGGGTACTTTTGAACCACCTGCCGAAAAGCTTTTGTAAAATCCCCCTGAAGAAAAACTCCTCTCCGAATGCGGGGATAATTGCGATCATCAAAATATTGACAATAAATCCACCTAATTTGTTGGTTAGTAGAAATGAATTTGTTAGGCCTGCAGCCATTTCCTCCCGTTCTTTCATCCAATCCTCCACTCCGGAAAGAAAACCCGGCAGAGTCATATTTTCATTCCACATTACCAATTGATTCATAACCGGAATCGACACCAGGAGGATAATAATAACCCATAGGGACGGCCTCAGGCTCATTCGCCGGGCTAATCCCAGAAATTCCCATGGATCTTGAGCGGCTATCCAGGCGATAAGTAAAGAAGGAAACACGAAAATCCCTATAGACTGCCAGATCTGAAGATTTTTCAAAACAGGAATCATGACTGGATCATGATAATCCAATCCGTTAAGCAAATCGGAAAAATTAAAGGGAAATATAACAACTGAGCTGATAAGGCCGATAACAAAGAACAGAAAAAATCCAATAATGACCAGTAAGGCAACAAAAAGTAATTGCGTCAAAGGGTGCTGGTCATAAAAAAAAGGTCTTCTCATAGGCCACAAAAATAAAAAAAATGTTCAATGTCGGACGGGTAATCAACCCGCCCGACCTGAACAATAAAACTAAACAATCCAGAGGATCTATTAATTAATCACTCTGTTTCTTTGAAGGTACGGGATAATCCCTCTTCTTTCATGATCCAGGCTTTTCCCACCATTTCATCCGACCAAAGGTTTTCATTGTTATCAACCCCCTTTAGCAAATCCTTCAAACTTTCATCCAGGAAAATTCTCATCCCAACCGGGAGGCTAATAACGATATCCAGCTCCTGATCCCTCCATTTAACATGTGGGGGCAGTTTGAAAAATGGATCAAGCAAAATCACCGAATCCTTAAGCTCATAGTAATAATCAATTTCTTCGGCCTGCCTGCGTGCAGCATCATTATTGACCCCTCTGGCCCGTTTTTTAAGGGAAACCTCCACCTTGTCCCCAAAGCTTTTAATAATATCTACCTCCGGCCGGCCCATGATCACCAGGTCCTTATCCTGCTCAGCAACAAGGATGTTCTGGTGATATCCAAAACCAAATTCCAGATGTTCGCTTTCATATTGATCACCGATGGCACTCATCAGGTAAATTTGGTTTACACTGTCCATTTGCAGCTCATTGGATACAGAGCTCCGCGAGGTGGCATTGTATTTCAAACCTTCCGATGCACCGAATATCAGGAGGACCACCAGTGCCCCTACCCATATTCCCAAACTACTCAGACTTATTGCTTTATCGTTCGCCCTGAAGGGGAAAAGCAATTTGACACCGGCATAAATCAGCCCCAGTACCGGGATTGCCACCAGAACAGACAATGCGATTAGTGCAATCAGGGCTATCGATTCATCCATGAATACAGATAATATCTGCGGTATGGAAAAGCCTGAGTAATCCCAGAAATCATTTATAAACCATGTGTGGCCGACAACCAATGATCCGATAATAGCCACCAGGATAGCAATTCCAGCCAGGACAAAACTGATGCCGATAATGGCACCTATCACCTTAAAAAAAACGAGTATCACCCTTCCAATGCCACGCATAAACCGTTCTATGAAGTTGTAATCTCTTTGGTAGGTCCTGGAATTCTTCATCTGGCCAAAATTATTCTTGACCTGCTCATATTCTTTGCGAATGGATTTTTCAATATTACTTACATTGATAGGTTCACCCCGCATTTCCAATTTCTCAGTGCGCGTTCTGGCCTCCGGAAGAACTACCCAAAGAAGGAGGTATATAAGAATCCCAACTCCGTAAACCATTGTAAACACAACAAAAATGATGCGTATTATTATGGGGTCCAACCTGAAATACTCTCCCAGACCGCCACAAACGCCGCCTAAATACCGATTATCAGAATCGCGGAAGATGTTCTTCCTTCTCTCACTGTATCTGCTTTCCCTTTCCCCTGCTGGTTCATACTCAGGTTCATCTTCGGATCCGTCAATCTCTTCCGGTTCGCCAAGCACAGCTATCACATTTTCTACATCTGCCAGGTTAATGACTTCCTTATCCTCAGCAATGAGAGTATGGAAAATTTCAGCCATTCGAGTCTCAATGTCTGCAATGATCTCTGTCTCACCCTGAGTGCCCCTGAACTTTGACTTAAGCCTGTTCAGGTAGTTTTCCAGTTTTTCAAACGCATCTTCATCAATGTGAAAAACCAGACCGCTAATATTTATCTTAATAGTCTTTTTCATGTCTGTTCACTTTAGGATTTATCTTGAATAGATTTTACAGCATCCACTAATTCATCCCATGATTTATCAAGTTCCAGTAGAAACGCCCGTCCCTGATCGGTTAGCCCATAGTATTTCCTTGGTGGTCCTTGTGTTGATTCCTCCCACCGATAGCTCAATAATTCGGCATTTTTCTGCCGTGTAAGAAGGGGATAAAGTGTGCCTTCAACCACAATGAGCTGCGATTCCTTGAGCTTCTTTATAATATCAGAAGCATAACAATCCCTATGGCTTAAAATGGTCAGAATGCAATACTCTAATACCCCTTTTCTCATCTGCGCCTTAGCATTCTCAATTTTCATCTTTTAAATATTTTTTAAGTGATCCTATCCCTGAAACATCCTTGGTAACATCAGGGTTTCCTTTATAGCGCACTGCTCCTGCTCCGGATATTTCTACCTTAAGTTCTTCCGTTGCAAATACACGTGCATGAGCTGCACCACTAATTTCAATAGTCATTTTTTCCGTTCTCAGATCAAGCAGATCAAATCCCCCTGCACCTGAAATACGCAGGTTTGCTTCCTTCACCTTACCAGTAAGGTCGAAATCAGCAGCACCGGAAATATCAATTCTCAGCCAATCCGCTTCCAGTTCAAGATTTACATCCGCTGCTCCTCCTCCTGCAATTTCCAGGGATTTTAGTTTAAGCCTTCCGTCCGATCTAATTTTAACAGCTCCTGACATCTCGAGCATTTTCAAATCATCAAAATTTATATATATGTTTTTCTTACGAGCCCTCAGGATATTGACCTCCGAACGTATCTCCAGTTTATTGCCAGATTCTATGACCTTAATGATATCCATAAGGTTCTCATCTGCCTCAATACGCAATCCTGGTTCGCCAGTCTGATCCAGGAACACATTAAAATTTCCATGAATTTCAAGCCGGGTAAAATCCCCTATTGTTTTCGTACGGGTTTTCACATCTCCATTCCCTACAATACCACCATCACAGGATAGTAGCAGGAAACCCACCAGGAGGAACCCCATTACTAAATGAATTCTTTTCTTTTTCATTTGTTTTAGATTATAAAAATGTAGAACCAGAACGCATTTCTTGCTGTTGTTCAGGCGTTTGAGCCAGGGGCAGAGCTATCCAAAGCACCAGATACAACAGGAAGCCAAAACCCACAAGTAAACCAATAACAAACAGGATCCTTAATAACAATGGATCTATATTAAAGTAGTATGCAAGCCCGCTGCACACACCTCCAACAGGCTTATCTTCAGCATCCCTGTACATTCTCCGGTATCGCCGATAGGAACGATGTTCACCACGGTATGGCCTTTCCGGGCCACCCATGTCAGACGGACCACCAAGAACTTCAAGTACCTCTCGAACATCCTGCAGGGATATAACCTCTCTGTGAGGTTTCAGCTTTTCCGAAAATAGTTCGGCCATGCGACTTTCCAGGTCCTGGATCACTTCCGATCCCCCAGGGTCGCGTGAAAATTTCCGCTCTACAGAATTTAAATACTCCCGTAAAAGCTCGTAGGCGTTTTCATCTATATGAAATACCGTTCCGGCCAGATTAATTTGAATTGCTTTCTTCATGATTTGATTAGTTTTATTGTTAGAATACCTTTTATAACATTATTGTTTCCATTGCAAAGATATATATATTTTATTATACCTTGCAATACATAGTACTACATATTTTCAAAATATTTTTTTATTTTTCCATATGTGCATGTTATTCTGTTACTTATGTTAAAAAAATTTATTTTCGTATCCACCCCAAACCTCCCGGATCTCCGATTTCATCAGTATTTCGCTTTGCTCAACAATCCGGGACAGGCTATCCTTAGCCAGGTACGTATTAAAAAGAGTTAATTTTACCAACCGCAATATTGTTAACAAACATATTATGGAATACACCGGCAATCTCCTAAAGATGAAATCATGGGCATCAACCCCAGTTGAATATTCCCTGGTTCTTGGGGATAATAAGCTTCTCCTCAACGATTTTATCGGACATAAAATAAGCATAGAATACCTGCACCAGATAAACTGCATCGCCTGTGGGAGAGAGACAAAAACTTCTTTTTTTCAGGGTTATTGCTTCCCCTGTTTCAGTACCCTGCCAGAAACCGACTCCTGTATTATGCAACCTGAGGCCTGCCGGGCTCATGAGGGTATCTCTCGTGATGCAGAATGGGCCAGGCATCACTGCCTGGTTGATCATATTGTTTACCTGGCACTAACTAGCACAGTAAAAGTTGGAGTTACACGCGAATCCCAGGTCCCTACCCGATGGATCGACCAGGGAGCCTGGCAGATCATCAAACTGGCCCGAACGCCAAACAGATACCTGGCTGGTCTTATTGAAGTAAACTTGAAATCGGTGTACACCGACAAGACCAGTTGGCAGAAAATGTTAAGAGACCTAAGGGATGAGACAATTGATTTATTAGATGAAAAAGAGCATGCCTGGGAGGCCTTATCTCCGGAATTACAGGAATATGTGATCGAGGAGGATGACATTACAGAATTGAATTACCCTGTATTGAAATATCCGGAAAAGGTGAAAAGCATTAATTTTGATAAGGTCAGCTCCCTGGAAGGTACTCTCACCGGTATTCGGGGACAATACCTGATCCTTAACAATGAACTCGTGTTCAATGTCAGAAGGCACAATGGATATTTAGTACGACTGTCGGTCTGATAATCTATTCTATAACATCAACCCATCCAAAATCATCGGGTTCATCTCCTGATTGAATGGCTACCAGTTTTTCATAGAGCTTAATGGATAGTGGCCCTGGTTTACCATCCGGGCTGATCTCTACAACTTCTCCCGTATCATCATTCACTATACGTTTTATCGGACTTATCACGGCGGCAGTACCACAGGCTCCCGCTTCTTCAAAAGTAGACAGTTCTTCAAGGGGAACAGGACGAACCTCCACCTTCATCCCCAAACTCCGGGCTATTTCCTGAAGCGATTTATTAGTAATACTGGGAAGAATTGAATGAGAAAACGGGGTGATATAAGTATTATTCCTAATGCCAAAAAAATTCGCCGGACCGGCTTCATCAAGGTATTTCTTTTCCTTAGCGTCCAGAAACAAGGCAGAAGCATACCCTTTATCATGTGCCATTTTTAATGCCACGAGAGAGCCGGCATAGTTACCCCCAACCTTTATGTGGCCGGTACCAAGAGGAGCAGCTCTGTCGATACCTGGGGTAATTAACAGATCAACAGGGGTAAATCCTTCTTTGAAATAAGGGCCCACCGGAGATACAAAGATCATAAAAAGATACTCCTTAGATGGCTTCACTCCCACCTCCGCTCCAGAACCGATTAGCAGGGGGCGAATATACAGGGAAGCACCGGTGCCGTATGGAGGGACATATTTTTTGTTCAACAGGATAACTTTGCTCATCATCCGGCCAAAAAGATCTTCAGAAACCTCAGCCATCAGAATTCCATCTGCTGATCTTTTCATGCGTGCTGCATTTTCCCTCCACCTGAAAACCCTGATCTTCTTATCTTTACCCGCAAAAGCCTTCAAGCCTTCAAAGGCCTCCTGACCGTAATGAATAGCTGTAGCAGCAATATGGAGCTGAATGTGTTCAGACGAACTGACTTCAATTTCACCCCATTCACCATTCCGATAATAGCATCTTACGTTATAATCCGTTTTCATGTATCCGAATGGGAGTGATTTCCAATCTATATTTTCCATTATTATGGTCTGTTATTTTTTATATTAGCAAACCAAAAATAAGAAAAAGTACGGGCTTTGACAAAGCCAGAATCTCCTTGAAAAAATTTATAGGATTATGCAAAAACTGATCTTTGCAACAAACAACCTTCATAAACTCCAGGAGATCCGGGATTTATTACAAAATAAATTCGAGATTGTGAGTCTTGATGAGATTGGGATCAGAGAGGATATACCAGAAACGGCAGTAACTCTCGAGGGGAATGCCCTGCAAAAAGCCCGCTTTGTATATCAAAAGACACACACCGATTGTTTTGCCGATGATACCGGACTGGAGGTCGATGGACTTGACGGAGCACCGGGAGTTTATTCAGCCAGATATGCTGGAGAAAATGCCAGTTTCGATGATAACATGGATAAACTTCTTTCCGAACTAAAAATCCATGAAAACCGTAAAGCCAGTTTTAGAACGGTTATCGCGATGATTTTTAAAGGAGATGAGTACCTTTTTGAGGGACGTGTAGACGGGATCATCCTTAAGGAAAGGGCTGGAAACCTGGGCTTTGGGTATGATCCCATTTTTATGCCTGATAACTTTGAAAAAAGTTTTGCTGAAATGGATCCTGTACAAAAAAATGCCATTTCCCACCGGGGACAAAGCGTACAAAAACTGGTTCGTTTCCTTGATGGTTTTGCCAGGCTTATTTAAAATAATTTACTGACTTTTGAGTTATATTCAATATCATCTGTTGAGATCTGTGGGAAAAATAAGACTATTGGCTGTGGAAATTATACTAATTTTCACAAGCTCTCTTATGGGACAATCAAGGCTGGGGCAGTGGCACGAACACTTACCTTTCGGCAGGGCCATTGCCGTGGAATCTGGGGGGGGGAAGATATTCTGTGCTACCAAAAGCGGTCTTTTCCAGTACGACAGGGAGTCGTTTATCATCGATAAGTGGTCAAAAGTCAACGGTTTAAATGATGTTGAGATTGCCTGCATGGCGTACAGCCCGGATCACGATTTACTGATTCTGGCATATACCAATTCTAACCTGGACCTTATACGCGGCAACCAGATAACCAATATCCCGGACATAAAACGAAAGCAAATCACAGGAAGCAAAGGGATTAACAGCATCATGATCAATGAAGATCAAGCCTATTTATCTTGTGGCTTCGGTATAATTTCCCTCAACCTGGTTAGGGGAGAAATCTCATCTACCTTTTATATCGGCGATGAAGGCGAGCACCTGGAAGTATTCGAAACTATTGTTTTCAACCACGACTCTATTTTTGCAGCTACAGCAGAAGGGATCAGAAAGGCTTTTGTCCGACACCCTAATCTTGAGAATTACCTTTTCTGGGAAACCATCCCTACCCAACCAAAACCCAAAGAGTCACACACGCACCTCGGTTATTATGAGGGTTTAATGTATGCCGTTCACAAGAGCATACTTGGGGAAAAAGATTCTATTTGGGTATACAACGGGCATAAATGGACAGTCTTCCCGTATTTTTTTAAAGATATTTACCAGCTCGACTTCCAGCAAAACACAATGGTTGTAACCAGCCTGTTTCAAGTCAATCTTATCCGTCCGGATGGAGAAAGAATTCAACATTTGAACAGCTACGGCTTTGATGTAGTCAAGGCCCAGGATGCCCTTTATGATGAAAATCTGGAGATATGGATGGCTGATTGGGAATATGGATTGATTCATACCCGGGACTTTGAGAACTTTGAAAAAATTCGCCCTAATGGCCCCTGGGACCGTGCTGCTTTTGATCTTGCTTTAGCCGGCGGGCAGCTCTGGCTTGCCGGGGGAGGTTATGACGGTTCCTGGAACAACACCTGGAATAATGCGGGGATTTCCGCGAATATTGATGGAACATGGAAAAGTTTCAACCCTATGACCACGGAGGCCCTCAAACCTATTCGGGACGTGATTCGGCTTGTTGCAGATCCCTTTAACGATAAGCATGTATATGCTGCCTCATGGGGAAATGGAGTGCTTGAGTTCTTCAATGGAGAATTCGTTGAATGGTACAACGACAGCAATACTGACGGAGCCCTTCAGAGCATATTCCCAGGCAGCCCATATATACGTATAGGTGGAATGGCTTTTGATTCAAAAAATAATCTATGGGTCACCAACAGCAGCGTTCCGGCACCTGTATCAGTAAGAAAAGCTGATGGCTCCTGGAAAAGTTTTAGCTATGGACCACTCCTTGGAGATGCCTTCGCAGGTGAAATTGTCATAACTTCCGGGGATACCAAATGGGTACAGCTGCCTAAAGGTTCTGGACTTTTTGTCTTTAACAATGGTTCCGACCTGGAGGATGAGACAGACGACCGTTCAATGAAAATCAACCTCAGGGCACGTTATCCCCTTGGTGATTTTAAGGTGCTTAATGATATATATTCTATGGCTATGGACCTCGAGGGCAGATTATGGATTGGCACTTCCAATGGAGTAGCTGTATACTATTCTCCCGAAAGTGTTTTTTCGGGCGTAAATTTCTATGCCAACCAACCCAGTGTGGACCTGGGGGATGATCTTTACCACGCCCTGTTGGGAACTGAGATTGTATCTAGTATCGCGGTGGATGGGGCCAATCGTAAATGGTTTGGAACTCGCGGATCCGGAGTTTTCCTGACCAATAGCGAGGGAACTGAATTGGTCAAATCTTTTAACGTGAGCAACTCTCCCCTGCTTTCCGACAACATTATGTCGATTGCCATTGACCACAAGAGTGGAGAGGTATATTTCGGTACTGAAGCCGGGGTAGTTTCCTACCGTGGGGATGCTATTAATGCCTCCGATTTTGAAGGAGAAATTTACGCATTTCCTAATCCTGTTCGACCCGACTACACAGGCCCCGTTACTATTCGCGGCATGGCAGCCTCATCCTTGATAAAAGTTACCGACATTAACGGGAATCTGGTTTATGAAACCGAGAGCCTCGGTGGCCAGGCCGTATGGAATGGCCGGGATTTGCAGGGTAACCGGGTTCAAAGCGGTGTATACATGGTATTCGCATCAACAGCGGATGCTTCCAAAAAATCCGTGGCTAAAATTCTTTTTGTCCGCTAACCATGCTACAAAAACTCCGCGGCATTGTCCTTCATCATATCAATTACGGAGAAACCAGCCTGATACTGTATTTATACACCAACCAAAAGGGAAGAATATCAGTTATTATCCCGGGTGCCCGAGGTAAACGCAAGAACAAGAAGATCAGTCAGTACCATAACCTCGCCCTTCTTGACCTGGAGGTCTACTACAAAACCTCCCGCGACCTGCAACAGATACGTGAAGCACAATTGGTTGTTCCTATGGCGGGCTTAACCAGTGACCCGGTAAAGAGTACCATGGCCCTTTTCCTTGCCGAAATCCTGTATCGGACCCTTAAGGAAGAAGAAGCTAACCCGGAGCTCTTTGCCTTCCTGGAAAATGCATTGAAGTATTTTGAACTGGCCACAGAGGGGGTGGCCAATTTCCACCTGTACCTCATGATCCATCTCACCCGTTATCTTGGTTTTTTCCCGGTGGATAATCATCAAAAGGAAAGCGATTGGTTTGATCTTAGAGCCGGCCAGTTCACAACTTTACCTCCCGAAGCTCCTTACCGGCTTGATCCATCTATATCGGCACTATTGGCTCGTTTTCTTCGCTCCAACCTCGGAGAGACCATTGCCATCAAAATTAACCGGCATCAACGAACCGACCTCCTTGCCGGTCTTCTGGATTTCTACAAGACCCATTTATCAGGAATGGGGGAAATTCGTTCCTACCAGGTACTGAAAGATATTTTCGATTCTTAGTTGTGAAGAAATAGATCTGGTGAATACAGTCTTCAGATTATTTTCAGAATCAATCCCCACATTGGATCCATAAACCATAATAGCTTAACTTTAGCCAACCAAAATTAATCTATCCTAATATGAGACCTAATTTTACAATGCTTTTTTTGTTCGGATTCCTTTTTTTCCAGTCAGTTTCTGGCCAGGAAAGTGCAATTCCGGGGCAGTCAGGAAAGAAATTTCGTGTTTACCTCGAAGGGGAAGTGGAGGATTTCAATTATTTGAGACGTAATATAAAGTATGTCGATTTTGTTAATGACCCAAAACTCTCAGATATACAGGTAATAGCCACCGAACTCGTTCTTGCAAGCGGGGGAAGGAAGTATTTCCTGAATTTTTACAGCGGCGAAAAAAGAGATGTCAGTGACTACAAGTTGTCATTTATCCATAATCCAGGCGACACGGATGACACTGATCGTGTGCGCTTTGGGAAAACACTCGAAATCGGTTTGCTGAATTATATGAGCGAAACCCAGATCCTGGATCAGATCAATATAGAATTTGCTTCCGATGCCACCGAAACAAGGCAAACTGCAATACCGGATAAAGATCCCTGGGATTTTTGGGTGTTCAGGCTCACCGGCACAGGCGGCTGGGATCTGGAAGAAAGCAAAACAAGCGTGAGTTACTCAGGTTCCATACAAGCCGACCGTATTACTGATACCTGGTTAATCAGAAGTTATTTATCCCATCAAAATTCCACCCGAACCTATAAACAAAGCGAAAATGAGATATATAAATCAATCAACATCGTTGATAAGGCCCAATTCAGGGCCGTTTATGCAATAACCGACCATTGGTCAACCGGCCTTTTCATAAATGCAGACCGTAGTACATATTTGAATACCGACTTTGACATTTACGTAAAACCGGCGATAGAATACAACTTTTTTGATTGGAAAGATGCAGATCAAAAAACATTTACACTGGCTTATTTTGCTGGACCCGCCTATTATAAATATCGCGATACAACCTTCCTGGATAAACTGGATGACAGGTTATGGGAACATAATTTCCTTATTCAGCTGGAAATGATACAGCCCTGGGGGGAGATCGATGTCCAATTGGGATATGAAGGCTACCTGAACGACCTGGCAAATTATAATCTTAGCGCAGAGGCTGATGTGTCCATTAGAATATCCAAAGGGCTTTCGGTCTATTTTGAGTTGTCTGCCGAAAGCATTCACAACCAGCTATACCTGCCAAAGGATGAGGTCTCTTTAGAGGAATTACTCCTGAATTCCAGAAAACTTCCAACCACTTTTGAGTTTGGAGGTGAAGTAGGTTTCAGGTTTTACTTCGGGTCGATTTATAATAATGTTGTTAACGAAAGGCTCTGATAATTGAAGCTGTTAATAATTGAAGATGAAATCCAGCTCCTGGAAACTGTCATAGAATATCTTTCTGTGGAGGGATATCTGTGTGAATCAGCTTCAACCTTCATCACGGCCGAAGAAAAAATCGCCTTATATGATTATGACCTGGTAATTCTTGACCTGACCCTCCCCGGAGGCAATGGCCTGGATCTTTTACCGGCAATCAGGAACAAAGAGCCTGTCCCGGGAGTAATCATACTTACGGCCAGGGATAGTCTGGGTGACAAGATCAGGGGATTGGACCTTGGAGCCGATGATTACCTGACTAAGCCCTTTCACCTGGCAGAACTGAATTCCAGGGTACGTGCTCTATTTAGAAGAAATAAGCTCGAGGGACATAATGTCCTGGTTTTTAATGACCTTCAGCTCCACCTGGATTCCAGGGAAGTTTTTATTGGTGAAAATAAGATCCTGTTATCGCGAAAGGAGTTTGAATTGCTGCTCTATTTCATCACCAACAAGAACCGGGTACTGACCCGCGAGGCTATTGCCGAGCACCTCTGGGGTGATTCATTCGACCAGGCTGATAATTTTAACCTGGTCTATGCTCATATTAAGAACCTCAGGAAAAAGATTGCAATGGCTGGCGGTTACGATAACCTGGAAACAGTTTATGGCCTGGGATATAAGATGAAATCATCATGAAACTGCTAACTTTCACAACCCGCAAATACCTAATATTTTCCCTGGTGTATTTCATGATAGCCAGCGCCGGAGTTTACATTGCACTTAACCGAATAGTGCTCGAAGAGATCGATGAAAGAATGGAGTCGATCCGGGCCCTGATCATCAACCAGATTGACAATGGGTTTGAGGTAGAATCCTTCTGGCCCTTCTGGGAAATCAGGGAGGCAGAGAAAAGCATTACCCTCCAGCCATATTCCCGGGATACCCTGATTGTTACGCCGGATGAAAATGAAGCTGAAAAATTCCATCAATTAAAATTTACAGAAAACATCAAAGGGAAGGAATACCTTATTATAGTGAGGACCCCCCGGCTTGAATCATATAATTTATTGTTCGCAATTGGAATTCCTGTCGGGATGGTGATTTTTATCTGGATGGTTTTCTTCCTTATTCTGAACCGTAGAATATCTTACCAAATCTGGAGGCCCTTCCATTCAAACCTCGGCAGATTAAAAAAGTTTTCTGTTTCGGATGGTGCACCCCTTAAACTTGAAGAGTCTAAAATAGACGAACTGGAAAGCCTGCGCAGGACCCTTATTGGCCTCGCGAATAAAGGGATAGCCGATTTCAGGAATCTTCGGGAATTTACCGAGAATGCCTCTCACGAGATCCAGACACCGCTTTCTATTATCACCACCCAGATTGAAAATCTTATGAATTCCCATCCAATGGATCCCGGATTAGCTGTTGAGATTGAAAAAATCTATGCCAGTGTGCAGCGCCTTTCAAAAACTAACAAATCATTGCTTTTGCTGTCGAAGATAGAAAACAGGCAGTTTGAACTTTCAGAAAGTATAAACCTTTCTGAAGGGCTCGCACAGGACTTCGACTCATTTAAAGAACTAATTGAAGCGAAGCAAATTGCCGTTGTTAATAACATTCGCCCTGCCGTTATTCAAAAATCCAATCGGGAACTTTTCAGAATTTTGGTTAACAACCTGGTGGGAAATGCCATCAGGCATAATTATTACGGAGGAAACCTGGAGATCCTCCTGGATGAAGATCATCTGAATGTCTCAAATTCCGGCCAAGCTTATTCCGGGTATCCTGAGAAATGGTTTTCCCGATTTTCCAAGGCCGATCCATCTTCTTCTTCAGCCGGCCTGGGACTGTCAATTGTCAAGGAGATTTGTGACCTGCATGGATGGAAAATTTCATATACAATAAATAAAGCCAAGCATAATATTACGGTAAGCTTCTGAATTCAGTATTTTTTCAGAATTATCCAATAATTTAGTTTAATAATTTTTAAAAAACCCCATGAAAAAGATCAAGTATTTTATCGCTGCCGGTTTGATCGGCATTCTGTTTACCATGCCCGCTTGTTCAAAGAAGATTGAAGTCCCTCCAAAAGTGCAATCTGCTTTTAATAGCAAGTTCCCGGATGCTGCCAACGTAAAATGGTCGAAAGAATCCGAAACCGAATTTGAGGCCGAATTTCGCCTGGCTGGCGAAGAAGCCTCTGTAAATTTCTCGCAAGATGGGAAATGGGTTGAAACGGAAAAAGAAATATCAAAAAAATCATTGCCAGCACCAGTCATGGCCAGTTTGAATTCCCAATACTCTGGATATAAGACAGGTGAAATTGCTTTTACCGAAACAGCTGAGGGCGAATCCTTTTATGAGATGGAATTAAAAAAGGGCAAAGAGGAGCTTATTATTCATGTCTCATCCGATGGAAAAGTAATCAAGGTTGAGGCCGAAGATGAGCAGGATGAGCAAAACGAGTAGGGTGAAGAAGGCGAAGAGGGTGAAGAAGATATTGATTGATCCGCATCAGCAAAAACCATCAAACGAATCTAAATTCACCTAATTCAAGATAATGCTTGAATTAGGTGGATTTTAACATTATTCCCAGCTCCAGCTCCCAGCTCTCAGTTCCCGGATTTTTCCTATCTTAGAGTAACCAATCCATTTATACTGCCAGATGAAAATCAACATCTATCCAGATCCATCTTCCATGGGAACAGCTGCTGCTCAATTTGTTGCCAAAAAACTTATTTCTACGATAAATGAAAATGGTACGGCAAATCTTATCCTCGCTACCGGTGCCTCCCAATTCTCCTTCCTTGAAGCTCTCAAACATTACGACGGGATTAACTGGTCGCAGGTCACCGTATTCCACCTGGATGAATACATTGGTTTATCAGATAAGCACCCGGCCAGCTTCAGGAGATACCTTCAGGAAAGAATCCTGGAAGCCGTAAAGCCCGGGCAGGTTCATTACATCAATGGCGATTTTGTCCCGATTGCTGATGAAATCAAAAGGTATTCCGACCTGCTGGAAAATAAGGAAACTGACCTGGCTTGCATCGGTATTGGTGAAAACGGCCATATTGCCTTTAACGATCCTCCTGTTGCCGATTTCAATGATCCATTGCTAATCAAAAAAGTTGAATTAGATCAGGCATGCCGGATGCAGCAGGTGGGCGAAGGTTGGTTTAAGGGCATTGAAGATGTTCCTACCCATGCTCTTACCCTGACGATTCCGGCAATAATGAAAAGCAAAACAATCAGCTGCGTTGTCCCTGATGAGCGCAAGGCATGGGCCGTTAAAAATACCCTCGAAGGCCCCATAAGCACATCCTGTCCGGCAAGTATCCTGAGAACACATTCATATTGCCATTTGTTTCTGGACCCATTATCAGCATCGCAAATTCGGGATTCGTGAATTGTTCCCCGTTCCCTGTTCCCTGTTAACCGTTCCCTATCGTAACCCTTTTTGTAACCCTTTTTTTTGAATGTTCTTCGGCCTCAACATACTCGACTACCTGATTATCCTGGTCTACTTCGGTGGAATCCTTGCCATTGGCCTTTGGACCAGGAAAATGGTAAGAAATTCCGATGATTATTTCATGGGGAACCGCCGATTTGGCAAGTTCCTGATGATCATGCAGGGTTTTGGTGTTGGCACTCACACCGATCAACCCGTATCAGTTTCCGGTGCTGCCTACACCGGTGGCTTATCTGGTATCTGGTATCAATGGCTCTGGATGTTTACCACACCTTTCTACTGGCTCATCGCTCCAATCTATCGCCGCCTGAGATACGTCACCATGTCGGATTTTTTTGAGGAACGGTATGGGAAGTCCCTTTCAATTTTATATACCATCAGCGGTATGTTGTTCTTCTGTATGTACATCGGATTAATGTTGAAGGGCACAGGAATTACTATTGAGGGCATTACCAAAGGAAGTATCTCGGAAGAAGTCATAATCCTTATAACCACGGTTTTATTTGTTTTGTATGGCCTGGCTGGCGGACTCATCGCGGCAGCTTTCACCGATGTTGTTCAGGGGCTATTTATTTTAATATTGTCCTTTATGCTTATTCCCTTTGCTCTGGAGGCGGCAGGTGGCATCAAAGCTATTCATGAAGCTTTGCCGGAGGGTATGTTCAATCTGGTGTCAAATGAAGAAATAACCATTTTTTTCATTCTGATGGTTGTCATCAATGGTTTGTTTGGAATTACCGTTCAGCCACATCATATGGCTATTGGAGGATCCGGCAAATCAGAGATCGCCTGCCGTAGCGGGTGGACCTATGGGAATTTCATCAAGCGTTTCGCCACCATGGGCTGGGCCTTTCTGGGTGTGTTTGCAGCTTTCCTCTTTCCCGGACTGAGCTTTGCCGACAGGGAACAGGCGTTTGGGTTATTGGCCGGTAATCTGCTGCCGGTAGGATTTGTGGGACTGATGGTGGCCAGTTTGATTGCGGCGGTGATGTCGAGTTGTGATGCTTTTATGATTCACGGTTCGGCTTTATACACCCGAAACATTTTTAAAAGCTATCAAAAACCAGAAGCCGATCAAAGACAACTATTGAGAACCGGAAGGATTGCTTCAGTTGCTATAGTTCTGGGAGGGCTGATTTTTGCCTTCGCTTTCCCCAGTGTTATTGGAGGGCTCAAGATGATTTGGAAATTTACCGCTTATCTGGGAGTGGCTTTCTGGTTTGGGATAATATGGAAAAAAGCCAATCGATATGGTGCCTGGGCTAGTTTTATTCTCATGGTAGTAATCTCATTATACACAGAAAAAGTTTTGAATTGGACGCTTCCCTATCAGATTCTGGCGTATTTACCCGCAGGAATCCTTACCATGTGGCTGGTGAGTTGGCTAACTCCTACTGAACCCAAGGAGAAACTACATCAATTCTATGTTTTGCTGGATACTCCTGTAGGCGAGGAATCAAGGCTCAAAGCGGAGGGAATAGAAGTCAAATTAGAAGGCATTTCTGAAGGTAAAAAAGACAAAGGGAAAAAGCCCTGGTTTTTGCCGGGAAAAGGAAATGAAGGCGATGGTCTGATCCTGGTGGATTTGCTATCATTACGATCCCGATTCACATGGAAACGATACAGGGTGGATATTATAGGATTTGTAGTAGCTTCTTTAATTGTAATCGCTTTGTTGCTTATTATGATGATATTGGCAGGAATTGGATCGTGAAATATGACTAATTATCAAGGAAGACATTATAAAACGGGCAAAGCTGTTAATGTTCAGGTTGAAAATGGCCTGATAAAAAAGATAGAGAACATATCCGTGGATGTTGAAAATATCATTGCACCGGGTCTGTTTGATAATCAGGTAAATGGATACAAAGGCATTGGCTTTACTCAGCCCGGACTGAATGTCTCTGATATAAAACAAGTTATTAAGGATTTACAGGAAATCGGCGTTACCAGCTTCCTGCCCACAATGATAACCGCACCGAAATCAACCCTGATCAAAAACCTCCAAACATTCCGGGAATACCTCGTAGGGACGCATAATTGCGTCCGTTCGCATAATTCCGATTCCATCCCAGGAATACATTTAGAAGGCCCTTACATTAGCCCGCTCGAAGGTTTCAGAGGTGCCCATAATCCCGAATGGATAAGGAAACCAGATATAGCAGAATTTGATGAGCTGTACGAAGCTTCGGGAGGTATAATCTGTCACCTGACACTTGCTCCGGAACTGGATGGAGCAATTGATCTTATTAAACATTGCCGAAACAAGGGAGTAACTGTCGGCCTGGCCCATCACAATGCAAATGCTGATCAGATAAATAAGGCTGTTGAGGCAGGTGCCGGGCTTTCCGTCCACCTTGGAAACGGTATTGCTAACACTATTTCAAGGCACGAAAACCCCATATGGCCCCAGTTGGCCAATGACAGCTTGATGATCAGTCTTATTTGCGATGGCTTCCATCTCACACCTGAGGAAATAAAATCATTTTACAAAATCAAGGGCCCCGAAAAAACCATATTAACCTCCGACTGCACCGACCTGGCCGGAATGCCTCCAGGAGAATACTTCTGGGATGGGAAAAAGGTAATACTGGAAACAGAAGGGCTCATCCGCTACCCTGCACAGAATGTTTTAGCCGGCGCAGCCAGTCCGCTTATTCGAGATATTGGCATAATGATGAATACCACAGGATGCT
>CAYXJR010000044.1:0-37619 GCA_964465145.1 uncultured Porphyromonadaceae bacterium
TACCTGATGATTGCAACTTTGGCAGTCGGAGCAACTGTTTAAGATCAGTTTAACTTCATATTGCCACCTGCTCCACCCGGAATATTTGTTTCATTTGGACAGGAGAGTCTCGAGCGAGTACATTCTTCTAGTAGTTGTCCGGAACTTTTATACCAAATATTTTTCCAAAATGATGATTGAATTGCAGAAATTATTTTATTCATAGCCGTAAGTATGGTTAACCCAAAATTACTATTGATTCGTAATAATCCAAACTGAACTACTCCTTAGACAAAAGGAATGATGGATAGACATTTCAATTTTCAATAATGAATTGATAAATATCACATTCATAATCACTTAAATATTACAAATGTCAGAATAAGCATTTTCAGTATAATAAGAAGTATTTTCGCAGATTGTATCAAAACAATTTGACAAAATAATTTAGCTCCCTATTAATGAAGTTGCAGATCACTAATTAAATAAAAATAGTAGGTAAACGTTGAGCAAGCATAGTTTTTCCTGAACCAGGCGGTCCGATAAGAAGTATGTTATGCCCGCCCTGATTCTACATTTTAAAGAGCTCCAACAATACTAAAACTAATTTTGGTTGGTATAAGCGAACCGTTGGCTATTTTTGAGTTATTTTTTGCGAATCTCAATAAGATACCCTTTTCCAGCTGGAACCTGAAATGATTCTCCGGGAACAAAAACAGTTTCCTCCTGGTATTCCTTAAACGCTGGTGCAATCATCTCTACCATCTCCGGCTCCATCCCCAGAGATTCCCAATCGATATTCAATTCCACCCTTGCAGGCCCTGCTGCCCAGGAAGCTACAGCTATCAAAACCTTGTCATCCTTTTTGTAAACTGTAGCAAGCACATCCGGCCGGCCTGTTTTTACGGGGCAGTCCTCCACCCAGTATCCTATCATCTCGCTATCCTCCATACCGAATTCATCCCAAAGCTTCCAGATCGCACTGGGATCGCCCGACCAGGGAGCCCTGGATGTCATTCCGTAAATCATTCCCCTCCAGCGATTTCCACCATCCTGAAGCATCTCGCCCATCAGTCCAAAAGGAATTCCGCTGACTTCTGTTAACCAGTATTCAGGGCTCGCATTATAGTCGAAATACTCACCAAACCACAGCCTGTCTATATAAGCAAAGTGCTCCATGTAAAGGTTGGCCGAATTGGCATATCCATCCCTTGGATTGAACTGGTTGGCCGAATGAAGATCTATCAAAGCTCCCGGATTTCCTCTCAGGAGAATCTTTTTCACCCTCTTCATAATGGATCGGTCAAAGGCTACATCATCGATATATAAACCATCAATACCCACATGTTTAACAAGCCAGTTGAGTCCTTCCAGATAGTAATTATGCCACCTGGAAACACCTGAATTGATCACTGCAGCATCTTTCCATTCCGGCACAAACCATGCAGCAATGTAATTGCCGTCGAGGTGCTCCTGCAGCCAGCTGTAACCCCCGCCCGGGCCATATGACAGTATTTCATCACCCAGAGATTTAAGGGCCCAGATCTCAGGGCAGATATTGGATAATTCCCTGACGGTATAATATATCTTGACCTTGGCATCCTTGCTATGGGCCTCATCAATATATTTCTTCATTATGTCGGAGGTCATGAAGGGATAATTAATATAGGGATTGATATCTGTGGCATGATGGACATTTATTGTATTGCCCCCATATTCCAGTATGCTGTCGATCGGCTCGTACCTGTGATAATACCTGGTGTTCCACTGGCTTTTAGTGTCAATAGGGCGGAAGGGGGTAATCAGGAACTGGATATTAAAATTCAGGGTATCCCCTTTTTCTATTATCCTGTTGCCCGAATATGCACGGATGGCGTATGAATCATCTGTCCGTTTCAGATTGATACCACCTTTACCCTCATTATACCAGGATGGCGGCATCTTAAGTGGCTTTTCGTGATAGAAATTTGTGTTCAGGGGGCGTTCATAATTTTCATCTCTGAAGCTGGATTGCAAGCCAAGGCTGACATCCCCGATCCATGGCCCGTCGTTGTTGAAAAAGGAATCCCATTTCCATTGAAACTCATCCGGTGCAAAACCTCCTTTGCGCCCAAGGCCGAGCATATATTTACCCGTGTTTTTGACCAGGGGAATTATAAAGCTGATATCTTCGATATGGCTTGTTTTTTTGGCAACCAGCTGAACCTTGAACGACATGAAACCATCGAACTCAATAAGGCCCCTGGTGGTTAATTGCAAATCATTGGTCTCTGATACGGCCACCCATTCTGCGAGCCCCTCGCTGACCTGCCCCATTTTTGTTCCTTTTCCTTTTGGAAGAGATATTTCCCCGTCAG
Organism: uncultured Porphyromonadaceae bacterium; assembly: GCA_964465145.1. Taxonomy (GTDB): domain Bacteria; phylum Bacteroidota; class Bacteroidia; order Bacteroidales; family UBA12481; genus JAUVKA01. Next base: position 2,337 of record CAYXJR010000044.1, read on the forward strand.
ATTGAGTGATCTCAAAATGCATAGGCTGTGCCAGCAGGTCTCTGTCCTTGTTTCCGAGGCTGGTCATTTCTGCCGTGAATTTTCCGACGACCTGCTCCGGCAAACCGTTTGCATTCAATATCAGCTTCCGCCCCAGTATTTGAATTGAGTTGCCGTTAACAGATAAAGGCACATAAGGGGCAATAACCTCGTTGTCAGATGCTATCTCTGAATCCAGCCATCGCAATCGGCTGAGTCCTTCCGGATTATTATCTCCGTGATCAGGAATAACACCTTCCTGAACCTCCAACATTAAGGAAATTGATTGCTTTTCCAATCCATCTGGCTTTATCTCAACAGTCGCCTGGTATATGCCAGGTACAGCGTTTTCAGGGATCATAATCCCCATCCACAGCGGCTGTATTTTGCCCTTTTTCACAGGCACCTTCTTTAATAAAGGCTCTCCGGTCCAATCCCGCCCGCCTTTTTGGAAGCAGGAAAATGCTTGAGCTGGGATTTTTTGTCCCTGGGCAGATACCATGTCAGAAAAAACAACGCTAATATCCTCTATATCCATTTTTTTTGCATATAGTCCAACCTGAAAAGCATAATATTCTCCTTGCTTAACCTGATCAGACAATCCGCCCTGCAACTCCCCTGAAATCCACCTGTACGGCAAATCATCCCACATCCGTATCGAATGGTACCTGTCTTCAGGAAAGAGGAGGAAGTTTTTATTTTGATGTTTATTCAGAAAACCAGCCGTCTCTTCCGCTGTGGCAATAACTTCCATTGGGTAAAAAGAATGCAGGGGACTGATAGATTGAATTTCAATGGCCCTGGCTTCCGGAAGATTTTTGGATGAGAGACTTTTCTCTTTCCATGGTTTTTCAAACAGATCCTCCGGCTTGCGGTATTTGACGGTAGGATAATTCCTGCTCCCGCTGGTGATATATGGCAGAAAATAAAAGTAGTAATCCCCTTTACCATCCACAGGCTGAAAAATAAACTCAGCTATTTCCCGATTTATGCTGATCCGCAAGAGATTGGTAATTCGTTTTCCTGAAAGGGCTGAAATAACAATAACTTCTTTCTGGCCTGGGTGGAGATCTTTTCTGCGCCACTGAATACTGCAGCGGGCAGCGTCAGCATCCTGGCCCAGATGAACTAATACTCTATGATTGCCCAGGGAGTCAGGGTCCCAGGTTCCAACAGAATAAGGAAGCACCTGTGCGGTTGCAGTGATACATAATGCAACTAATACTATTCCTGTTATCCACTTTTTCATAATTGGGAAATTTTGTTCAACAAAAGGCTTAATGAGATATATAAAAACACCGGTAAATTTAGGGGAATTTATATTATTCATCGATTATGATGACAAAACCGGTATATCTGTATGAAAGTCGGGATTTCGTAAAATAATGACAATTTCAATCAATAATGTTACAGTAGCGGACAGATATAAACCAATCATTAAAAGCCTGTATCTTAACAATAAAACATTATATTTGGTTCAACAACAAACAATTTTTCTGCAATGTCCCCTAACCGTCTTTCTTTCCTGGCATTGGTTGGTGTATTAGCTTTAGCATCATGCGAAAGCGACTTCGACCCCACGGCACCAGCCGGATCCACACCCTATGTGGTTTGTGTGCTCAACCCCAAGGACAGCGCCCAATACGTTCGAGTTCAACGTAGTTACATTTGCCGGGAAAATGCATATATTTATTCATCGGTTTCCGATTCCCTGTATTACAAACCTGAGGATATAAATGTATTCCTTGCCCGTTTCGATACACTTGATGGTGCCATGATGGAGGATCCCATCCAATTGTACCCAAGTAATGATTGGCCCAAGGATTCCGGGGATTTCTCATCTGAAGGGCACTACCTGTTCAAGACTACTGAACCCATTTTCGCTGATTTTGATTATGAGCTCAGCATATATTTCCCCTCTGAGGATAAGAGGATCACATCCAGGATACAACCATTAGGCTCCTGGAATATTCAGCATGCTTTCTATACCGAGGAGCGAAAAACCCGCTATAGCTGGTATCATGTTGAGGATATTGATTACTTTACTGATCTCACCCCAAACCACCACCAGCAACTGACACGTTTTCTTTTTATTGAGATGAGCCAATACGATACTGTAAAAAAATACGTAGAGTATTATTATAATTATGATTCCTTTGGTACCCTGGACGACAATTTTGAGGAGCAGGCTTTTTTCGGAGATGATTTTCTGCTTCGCTTTATCCAGCGTGAGATTCCTGAATTGCCAAACGTAAGACGAATCGCTAAAGGTGTGGATTTTATGATCCAGATTCCTGATTCCAACCTGGTTGTAGCCCGTTCTGTGGATGATCCCAATTCCAAGTTTATGTACAAGCCAGATTTCAATAACATTAAAAACGGTGGAGTGGGGCTTTTTGCCAGTCAGTATAAGCTTACCGTCTTTGGCAAGGCACTCCGGCGGGATGAACTGGATTCCATTTCTATGGGAAAGTATACCAAACATCTCAATTTCGCCGATTCAAGAGGTAATTTTCACGAAGGGAAATAATATATTTATCAATACAGATTTTAAATTCTTATGCGTTCCAGGACCAACAAATGGGTAATGACAGTGAGTATTCTTATTGTTAGCATTTTACTGCTATCCTGTGAGAAAAATTATCCTCCTCACATCAATGGCACTACTTTTACCCGGACTCCCGGTAATTATACTACTTCTTTTGTGTTGACAGTTGAAGCCACTGATCCTAACCTGGATCCCATAAGTTATCTTTGGGAGGCTGCCGAAGGGAGTTTTGATAATCCGGATAAAAGCGAAACTACCTGGACGGGCCCCAATTCTAGCACCGACAAGGAGTATGATATTAGTATCACTGTTTCAGACGGGAAGGAATCTGTTACCAGTACATTCAAAATTGCTGTTGGAGCGCCAAGATATGGCAACCTTTCTGGTTTTGCTTATTTCGCTAAATGCAAGATTCCAATTTTTGAAGCAATAATTTCCATTGACAATAAAAGTGATACGACCGATTTCCATGGAGCTTATTTAATTAATGGGGTGAAGGGCGGACGGCAGACACTTTCTGGTTCAAAAGTAGGCTTTTCTGATGGGTCTGTTGATATACAGATTTTTGAAGGGCTGAATGAATCAGACATACATCTTGCATCCGATGATTTTACAAGCACCATTCAGGGGCAATGTATGGGTAATATTTCGGGCGAAGCTAAACCATGGCTGGAGGTCATAATTTTAAATCCTGATTTTTCTGAAAGTCAACTTAGGTCCCTGTCCGATAATGCAGGTTACTACCAGATCAATAATGTCCCTCAAGGCGCCAGAGCAATTATTGTAAAGGATGAAGCTGGCAATATCAAGATGGAAACCCAGCTATTTATTGGAACTGAAGACATGGTTTTTAATGTACCGATCAAGGAACCTTTCTTGTTTACCGACTCCCGCGACAACCGTCAATATCAGGCTGTCAAGATAAAAAGTCAAACGTGGATGGTCGAAAATCTCGCATATATTCCTCATGTATCACCACAATGGGAGCAGGGAGGTATCTGGGTGTATGGCTATTCCGGAAGCGACAGAAATATTGCTATAACAAGTGAAAATTACAGAACATACGGATGCCTTTACGATTGGAATACAGCATTGTCTAATGACTATGGAAATGGTAAAGATATCTGTCCACCTGGCTGGCATCTTCCCGACGATAGCGAATGGAAAACCCTGGAAGTAGGGCTTGGCATGGACCCCATCGAACTGGACTCAGTTAGTTGGAGGCTATCCGGCTATGTTGGCGTAAAATTGAAGTTCGACTCAGGTTGGGATAGTGATGGAGGTGGAAGTAACTCGAGCAGTTTTTCAGCTTTACCCGCAGGAAACCGTTCTACAGCAGGGAGCTTCCTCGGTTTATATGGCTTTGCTCATTTCTGGACAGCAGATGAGTCAGATGACAATAATGCATGGAGGAGATATCTGTATTACAACAGAGAAGGCGTAGGACGATTCACTGACCTCAAAAAGTCAGGTCTATCCGTAAGGTGTGTCAAAGATCTTTAGTCGATCTACAGAACCATATTTATTTCTTTACCTCTGTACGTCCTTTCCACTGCAAAAAGCCCCATCCAAGGACCAGGAGTAGTATTAATATACTGCTGATAAGGGCAATCATTTGGCCTGTCTTAAGGGACGAAGGTTCGAACCGGAACTCAATAGTATGCTCACCTTCAGGGACAAGCATAGCTCTAAGTAAATAGTTGGCGCGGAAATATTCGCCAGGCTGTCCATCCACGAAAACTTTCCAGCCGTGCGGGTACCATATTTCTGAAAAAACTGCCAGGCGATCCCGTTCCGTAATGGCGGAATACTTCAGGTAATTTGGTTCTAACCCGGTCAGTTCAATCCTGTCCGGGGTGGATGTCGTGGAACCCAACTTCAGGTTTTGGATTTGAGATGAAAATTCCTCATTAACAACCGTTGTAAAACTGAGATCGTACTGCCCCAGAGCCTCTATTTCTTCGGCAGCAGAGGCAACCTGGTGAATATCGTCAGCAAACCATGCATTCCCCAAGGCATATGGATTTCGCAATGGTTTTTGCTGTAAATTAAGTATTATATACTTGGTGTTGAGCATGTTGTAGACTGATAAAGCAGCCATGGAGTCAGTTACACTTTGCAAGGTAGCACCTGGTCCGAAGGCACTGTTGAGATGCTGCCATTCCGGGAACAGGTACTTATCAATCAAATCCTGATAACGTCCAAGTTTGGCTCCGTGGTATCCACCTAAAGACTGATGAAATCGGGATGGACGTGAATATTTGAATGGATTAGGCTCCTGTGGGTTTGGTCCAGTCAGGTCGAGCACCCGGTAGCCGATAGCTTCGTCCTGGAGAATGAACTGGTCGGATGGAGTAACTGAGGTGCTCTGTTCAAACTGACGAGGGCTCACAAAATTATTCTTGTTCAGGAAACGCCTGTCTATTGCCCAAAGATCAACGAGGATAAGGAATGCCAGTCCACCATAAAGGTAAATTTTTTTAACCTTAGATTTTAAACTGATCCAAAGCAATCCAGATCCAAGCAGAACAAAAACCAGGCTGCGGAAGGCATCCTTCCTTGCCAGTGTAATCCTGTCCATCCGCAAAGCATCCATCGGGAGTCCCCGCGATTGATAGTAAGCATCCTGTGGCCCGGTGAACGAAAGGAATAGTGCAGGAATCAGGACAAATACCAGGGCAAGCCCGGCAGCAATGCCAGTAGCCAGGTAAAGTTTTTTGAGTTTTTCGGCCGGATCTCTATCCTCATTATAGAACCAGGAGCGGATGCCCAGAAAAGCCAGAAACGGCAGGGCAAACTGGGCAATGATCAGGATATTGGTCATATCCCTGAACTTATTATACAGGGGCACATTATTGGCAAAGAATTCTGTAAGGCCCATAAAGTTCCTTCCCCAGGCCAGCATGAAAGAAAGAAGGATGACAATTAGCAGCCACCATTTTTTCGGTCCCCGAACCAGAAACATTCCCAGGATGGCTAAGAATATTATTATGGCTCCAACATAATGCGGGCCTCCGGTAAAAGGCTGTGAACCCCAATAAGTAGGTGCCGCTTCTGCCATCTGTTGTGCAGACTGTACCCTCTTGGCTTTTAAGGCCTTGTAGTATTCAGAGCTGACACCAACACTGGTGGCTCCATTTCCTCCGTATAAGTTCGGGATGAAAAGATTCAGGGTTTCTCCTATCCCGTAACTCCATTCAGTCATGTAATCAACCTTCAAGCCACTTTCGGCAGCCTCACCATCTATGGCTAATGCAGTTTTTCCCCGCGTGGTCTCCTGGGTGTACTCATAGGTAGTGAGCAGCATGGTCATGTTGGGAAGAATAGCCAAAATAGAAGCTGCGAAAAGGATAAGGCCTGATTTCAGAAAATGATCGAAATATTTTTCACGCAAAGCATACACCATCTCAACAAGAAGATAAACGAAAACTATAATTCCAAGGTAGTAGGTAACCTGAACATGATTGGTTGATATTTGGATTCCAAGGGCCACAGTCGTTAACAAGCCACCCGTGAGGTATTTCCGTTTGAACACCATAAGCATCCCGGCAATAACGGGAGCCATGAAAGCCACCGAATAGATCTTATTTACATGTCCCGCACCAATTAGCTGCAAATGATGTGAACTCAGTCCGAAAGCCAGGGCACCGGCAAGGGCCAGCCATCGGTTGAGCTTAAGGGTGCGGAGTAAAAAATAAAATCCCAGCAGGGCAACGAAAAGAATAGCCACAGTATACCCAGGAAGAAATAGTTTTAGGATGCGGAACAGGTATTGAAAAATATTGTTGGATGGTGGACTCTTCAACTGGTAAGTTGGCATGCCGCTGAAAGCCGAATTGGTCCAACCAGGGTACTCACCAGTCTCTTCCTGGAACTTCTCAACACCTGCTGCCTGGTCCTGTGCATGCATCACATCTCCCTGAGGTAATGTTTTCCCTTCAAATACAGGGCTCATATAAATCAGGGCAATAGCAGCCATAAGGGCCACCATCATCAGCTCGGGGAGTAGAGGGCGGAGATATTTCATGATTGATATTGTGTTAATTATTGGACCCTATATTGGGTTTTCACCTGCTAATATTCCTCCATGGGGATATTAAAAAATGACTTAACGATTTATACTGCTCTTGGACTTCCTAAACTCATTAATTGCTTCTTAAAACTAACCTTTTCTCCAATAATACCCCTCAAATCTTCAATCTTCACCCTTTCCTGCTCCATGCTGTCGCGCTCACGAATGGTAACTGTCTGATCTTCTATTGTCTGATGATCAACTGTCACACAAAAAGGAGTACCTATTGCATCGTGTCGCCGGTAGCGTTTGCCAATTGAATCTTTCTCATCATACTGACAATAGAAATCAAATTTCAGCTCATCAATAATTTTTCTTGCAATATCGGGCAGGCCATCCTTTTTTACAAGAGGGAAAACGGCCATCTTTACCGGGGCCAGGAAGGCGGGGAGACGCAGGACTGTACGCATATCCTTTTCACCGTTTTCTTTCGAAATCACCTCTTCATCGAAAGCTGACGAGATCACTTGCAGGAACATGCGATCCAGGCCTATAGAGGTTTCAATCACATAGGGGGTATAGGATTCATTCAATACTGGATCGAAATACTGGATTTTGCGACCTGAAAATAGCTCATGTTGCTTCAGGTCAAAATCGGTACGAGAGTGAATCCCTTCAACTTCCTTAAATCCAAATGGGAATTTGTACTCAATATCAGTTGCGGTATTTGCATAATGAGCAAGCTTCTCGTGGTCATGAAACCTATAATTCTCTGCACCAAAATTGAGCGACTGGTGCCATTTCATCCGTATGTCTTTCCAGAATTCAAACCATTTCATTTCCTCACCTGGACGAACAAAAAATTGCATCTCCATTTGTTCAAACTCCCGCATACGAAAAATAAATTGCCGGGCTATGATCTCATTGCGGAAAGCTTTTCCTGTCTGTGCGATTCCAAAAGGCAGGCGCATGCGGCCTGTTTTCTGAACATTCAGGTAATTAACGAAAATCCCCTGTGCTGTTTCCGGGCGGAGGAAAATCTTTGTTGCTCCCTCAGTTGTTGATCCTATTTCCGTTGAAAACATGAGATTAAACTGCCGAACATCCGTCCAATTGCGGGTGCCCGATACTGGGCAGCTTATCTCATAATCGACAATGATTTGTTTTAATTCGGCCAGATCGCCGTCATTCAGGGCTTTGGTAAAGCGCTCTGTCAGCTCATCTATTTTGGCCTGGTTATCCAGCACCCGCTGGTTTGTTTCTCGAAATTGCACCTCATCAAAGCTATTGCCAAACCGTTTCCGGGCTTTTTCTATCTCTTTGTCAATTTTAACTTCGAATTTTGCACGCTGATCCTCAATCAACACATCTGCCCGATATCTTTTCCTGGAGTCTTTATTATCGATCAGTGAATCATTGAAAGCGTCAACATGGCCTGAAGCTTTCCAAACGGTTGGGTGCATAAATATCGCAGAATCAAGCCCAACCACATTTTCGTGCAGTAGAACCATGGAATCCCACCAGTATTTTCTGATGTTGTTTTTCAGTTCAACACCATACTGTCCGTAATCATATACTGCAGCAAGTCCATCGTAAACCTCCGACGACTGAAAAACATATCCATACTCTTTACAATGGGAAACCAGTTTCTTAAAAATATCTTCCTGAACCATATTGAGTTGTTTTATCTTTTGGCGAACAAAAATAAGGAATTTGTTTGCAATTCATATTCTTTCAGCTTTTGGTTAGCTTTGCATGCAATATGGGATAGTATGAAAAAGGAGTGTGATTTTTTGGTGATTGGCAGTGGGCTAGCAGGCCTCAGTTTTGCCCTTCAGGTTGCTGAATACGGTAAGGTGATACTCATCACCAAGGCTGATATGGAAGAGACCAACACATGGTATGCACAAGGCGGTATTGCCTCGGTAACCTATGAGCCCGATAATTTTGACAAGCATGTCAAGGATACCCTTGAGGCTGGTGATGGCCTTTGTGATGAAAATGTGGTGAATATGGTTGCAGAGGAAGCCCCTCTGCAAATAAAAGCACTGGTCAATTGGGGTACTCACTTCGACAAATTGCAAAATGGTCAATACGATCTGAACAGGGAAGGCGGGCATACCGAAAAACGTATTCTTCATCACCAGGACAATACCGGAACTGAGATCATTCGGGCTTTAAGTAAATTGGCACGGGAACATCCAGGCATTGAGATTCTGGAACAATATTTTGCTCTCGACCTGATCACTCAGCACCAATTGGGCCGGCCGGTATTCCGAGGAAAACAGGATATTGAGTGCTACGGTGTTTACGCCTTGCATCGCAAGACTAATTCTATTCATACCATACTTGCAAAAAAAACACTCCTTGCCACTGGCGGGAATGGATATATTTATCAGACCACTACTAACCCACCCATTGCCACCGGTGATGGGATAGCCATGGCCTACCGGGCAAAGGCTTATGTAGAGCAAACCGAATTCGTTCAGTTTCATCCAACTGCCCTTTACCATCCCGGAGTAAGGCCCTCATATCTCATTACGGAAGCGATTCGTGGATATGGGGCGATTCTGAAGACCATCGATGGGAAAGAATTCATGTACAAATATGATCCACGGGGTTCCCTTGCCCCTCGCGATATCGTGGCACGGGCCATTGATACGGAAATGAAAAACAGGGGGGATGATTTTGTTTGCCTCGACTGCACACATCTGGAGCCTGAAGGATTAAAAAAACATTTTCCCAATATCACTAAAAAATGTTTGTCCCTAGGTATTGATATCTCTAAGGATCTCATCCCTGTGATACCCGCAGCCCACTACATGTGCGGAGGAGTCCGTACGGATGTTAACGGACTTACAAGCATCCTCAACCTTTATGCAGCAGGGGAGGTGGCCTGCACCGGGCTGCACGGAGCCAATCGCCTGGCCTCAAACAGCCTGCTGGAAGCCTTGGTTTTTGCTTATCGGGCAGCCAGGCATTCAATCTTCAGCCTTTCAGAAACCCTAATAAAGCAGGGTGTACCGGAATGGAACGATGAGGGCACTTCACTGCCAGAAGAAATGATCCTGATCACCCAATCAACAAAGGAGCTGCAGCAGATCATGTCGAACTATGTTGGTATCGTGCGGTCAAATCTAAGGCTAAAAAGGGCTCTTGACCGCCTCGAGATCCTCTACAGGGAGACCGAAGACCTGTATAACCGTTCAACCGTTTCGGTCAAATTGTGTGAATTGCGGAATGCCGTTAATGTGTCTTACCTGATAATACGCCAGGCGCAGGAAAGAAGGGAAAGCCGGGGGCTACATTTCAATCTTGACTACCCAAACAAATACCCTGAATAAATCAGAAAGACCTAAAACCAATTATCTCGCGAACTTCCCTCAGGGTCTTGCTTGCGCTTTCACGTGCTTTTTCTGCTCCCTGCCGGGTTACCTTTCTCAAATAGGCATCATCATCATGAATGGAAAGAATGCGTTCACGGATCGGATCAGTGAACTTAATAATATCCTCAGCAAGTTGCTTTTTCAAGTCGCCATACCTAATCTCGCATGAGGCAAACTTTTCTTTGAAAAAGTCGAACGTGTCTTTCTCACTGACCACTTCCAAAAGAGTGAACAAATTCTGTATTGGCTCAGTAGGTTTTTGGTTTGGTTCAGTTGGACCGGCATCGGTGACTGCCTTCATCACTTTTTTCCTTATAATTTTCGGGTCATCCACCAGATTGATGGCATTACCTTCTGATTTCCCCATTTTTCCAATACCATCCAGGCCTGGGATCTTGATCAGGTCTACTGTGAAACTGAAAGCCTCAGGCTCAGGGAAATAATCCACTTCGTAGATACGGTTAAAGCGCTTCGCAAACTTCTTTGCCATTTCCAGATTCTGCTCCTGATCTTTTCCTACCGGAACTTTATGTGCCTTATGAATAAGAATATCGGCAGCCATCAACACCGGGTAGGTGAGTAATCCGGCATTCACGTTGTCTGGCTGCTTCCGAATCTTTTCCTTGAAAGTTGTAGTGCGTTCCAATTCGCCAACATAAGCATTCATGTTCATAAGAACATACAGCTCCGGGATCTCCGGAATATCACTCTGTACATAAAGCGTGGCCAGTTCAGGATCAATCCCGCAAGCAAGGTATTCGGATATCACCTTCCGTACATTTCCATGCAGGTTTTTCGGATGTGGATGTGTAGTCAGACTGTGCAGGTCGGCCACAAAAAAGAAGCAGTTGTATTCATGCTGCATCCTGACAAAATTCCGGATGGCTCCGAAATAATTTCCCAGGTGTAGATTTCCGGTAGAACGAATGCCACTTAATACCGTTTGTTTCATGAGCTGGATTGATTTTCCTAATTTGGCGCAAAGATAGAAAATAATAGCGGGATGGGGGATGCGGGGAACAGGGAACAGGGAATGGGGAACGGGGAATGGGGGAAAAAAAACGACCGTAGCCCGGGGGCTTGTCCCTCGGGTTGTTGGCAATCAGATAATGATTAAAGAGGGGGGCGGAATTAACCTCTTTGTTTCCCCAGTCCCTTTCCCTGTTCCCATCTTTCAAATAATTGGCTAATTTTGAGCTTGCAACGTATGTAATTAATATCAATCAATATGGACAGTACCCGACAGCAAAAAGTGGCACGCCTTATTCAGAAAGACCTGGCTGAGATTTTGAGATCACGGAGCAGGCAGTTCGGAAAAGGTGTGATAATATCGGTCACTGTGGTTCGTGTCACTCCCGACATGGGGATGGCCAAGGTATATCTGAGTATTTTCCCTCCAGAAAAAAGCCAGGATGCTTACGGCCTGATTGAGAAGGCTGGTATATCACTTAGATATGACTTAGGAAAACTAGTGGGGAAACAGTTACGAATTATACCAGAGTTACGTTTTTACCTCGATGATTCCCTGGATTATGCAGAACGAATTGATGACTTGCTGAAATGATGAATTTGCCCTTTTTCATTGCAAAAAGGTACCTTTTTTCCAAAAAATCAAGGAACATTATCAATGTGATTTCGTGGATATCACTGGCCGGCGTAAGTATTGGAACGATGGCTCTGATTATTGTTTTGTCTATATTCAATGGAATAGACGGCTTGATAAAATCCATGTTCAGTTCTTTTGATCCGGATCTGAAAATAACCCTCAACGAAGGAAAAACTTTTTCCCCTGATATTCCTGCCATGCATAACCTTCAAAAAGACCCCAGTGTGGCGGTTTGGTGTGAAGTGGTTGAAGAAAATGCCCTGCTGGGCTACCGCGATCGCCAGACCCCGGCCACCCTGAAGGGGGTAAGTGATAACTTTCAGGTCCTGAGTGGTATCGACAGTATGGTGGTGGACGGTAAATTCCGGTTGGAAGAAGATAACCGCCCACTGTGTATTGTCGGCTCAGAGCTGGCATACCGCTTGTCGGTGGGCCTGAATTTCATCAATCCTTTACATATATATGTGCCCAGAAGAACCAGGTCAGCTATCATCAATCCTTTAAATGCGTTTAACCATAAAATGTTATTCCCTTCTGGCATTTTCGCCGTTCAACAGGAATATGATAGTAAATACCTGATTATTCCCATTGATTTTTGCCGTGAACTTCTTGGCTTGGAGGATGAAGTCAGTGCCATTGAGATCCGCATTGTGGAGGGTTATTCCATCGACAAAGCGAAATTGGATATGCAAAAACTGCTTGGACCGGAATTCCAGGTCAAGGACCGGTATGAGCAACATGCATATTTTTATAAAGTCATGGCCTCTGAAAAGTGGGCTATTTTCCTGATTCTGGGATTTATTCTGGTGATCGCATCCTTCAATACCGTTTCCTCACTAACTCTTCTGTTATTAGAGAAAAAGAAAGACATGCATATTCTTCAAAGCATGGGTGCCCAGCCAAAGCGAATCAGACAGATTTTCCTGACGGAAGGATTGATGATGACGGGGATAGGCATAATATCTGGATTGGTACTTGGCAGTCTCTTGTGTTGGCTGCAGATTACATTCGGGATAATCCGGTTTCCATCTTCCGGATCCTATGTAACAGATATTTATCCTGTGAATATGGAGGCTTTGGATTTTGCCCTGGTAGGCCTGATGGTGGTTATTATAGGCATCGTTGCCTCTATTATCCCGGTAAGAATATTAGGCAAACGTTATTTCTCTTCTTTTGACGGGACTGAGCTGAGTGGCTGATCACCCCAATTTTCCCTGATCTCTTCCAAAATGCTCCATACGGTATCGGGCTCTTCGGCACGCAATAGCCTGATTCTTGTTTCTCTGAAATTATAAAGGCCCTTAAAGGAAGCGGCAAAGAACCTACGCATGGATATTATTGCTCGTTTGGGGTCCTTTGTTTCAAGTACTTTTTGTAAATGATCGATGATCAGATCCACCTGTTCACTAATTGAAAAGGGAGGCAGTAATTCTCCTGTGTCGAGGTAATGTCTCACATCTCTGAAAAGCCATGGGCGTCCAATGGCGGCCCTTCCAATCATAATTGCATCTACTCCATACTGGTCAAACATAGCTTTGGCCTTCTGTGGTGAGTCGATATCTCCATTACCTATAATAGGAATATAGATGTGAGGATCATTCTTTACTTCCCCAATAAGATCCCAATCGGCCTTTCCCCGGTACATCTGGGCCCGGGTCCTTCCATGGATAGTCAGGGCCTTTATCCCAGTATCCTGCAGGCGCCGGGCAAGCTCAATAATGTTTTTATTCTCCTCATCCCAGCCCAGCCGGGTTTTAACTGTCACGGGAAGAGTTGTTGAACGGACTACCTCACGGGTCATCTTGATTACCAGGGGAATATCCCTCAGTAGTCCTGCACCAGAACCTTTCATAGCAACCTTTTTTACCGGGCAGCCAAAATTCAGGTCCAGAAGATCCGGCTTCCAGGTTTCGGAAATACGTGCAGATTCAATCATTGCCGGTATGCTCTTGCCGTAAAGTTGTATACCGAAAGGATGTTCCTCTGGGTGGATTTCAATTTTTTGAAGGGTCTTCTTAATATTTCTGACAAGGGCATCAGAGGAAACAAATTCAGAATACATCAGATCCACCCCGAATTTCTTGCACATGAACCGGAAGGGAGGATCAGTAACATCTTCCATTGGTGCCAGAAACACCGGATAATTTGGCAATTGTATAGCTCCAATTCTCATGGGCTGGCAAAATTAGGGTTTTTATTTCCTTAGCAGAAATTTCTTGTTCATCTTTGTTTCCTTAATGAGAGGCCAAATCCCTTTTGCGTGTTAAACAACTGGTTTAAAATACTGATTATCCCTCTGATACTGTTCCAGCCAAATGTCCTCCTTGCTCAAAGCAATGATCTCATGCGGTGGGGAGATTATGCTGCCTTCCAGGAAGATTACCGGATTGATTCCACAATGTATGATCAGTTTTATATTAGGATTCAAAATGCCAACTTTTTCAAGAACAACGAATATGCCAATGAATTTAAAATTGGGTCCAGCCTGACAGGCCTGTTCCTGGAACCCAGTATTGACTATTATGCGGGTCCGAAAACAAGAATCCGGGCCGGGGTTCATTTTCTGAAATATAATGGGAGGGATGAAATCGATCGCGTAGCCCCGGTTCTGACAGTGCAGCATGCTTTAAATGAGCACATCAATATGATTTTTGGTACTATTTACGGAACAGCTAATCACGGACTAAAAGAACCGATTTTTGGATTTGAAAAATACCTGACAGAAAATTATGAAAATGGCGTTCAATTCCTGCTCGATTATCCTGACTTGATAGGTGATATATGGCTTAATTGGGAGCAATTCATCAAGGAAGGAGATCCTTTTCAGGAAAAATTTACAGCTGGAATGAACATTTATCTCGACTTATACAAAGGACAAAGGTTTCGGTTTGGAATTCCCTTCCAGGCATTGTTCAGGCATAAAGGCGGGCAAATTGACAGTTTTACCCTGCCGGGTGGAACTCAGAGCAACTTCGTTCAGGGATTTAAAATGCAATGGATACAAGACAGTCGTTTTATCAAACACCTTTCCTTAGAACAGGACTGGTGCCAATTCCTTGAGATTAACCTTGGGACAAATATTAAGATTACCGAAGGGTTCGGAAATTTTTCGGTTTTTACACTTGGAACCAGTATTGGGGAATTCTCTTTGGGGTATTGGAAGTCGATAGATTTCTTTGCACCACAGGGAGAAGGTCTTTTCCTTTCTACGAGCTCTTATCAACCCGACTTCTACATGCCTGAGAGGGAAGTGCTGAGCATTAAGTACCAGTATCAGTATAAAATCAATAATTTCCTTGATTTTGTTCTAAGGATCGAACCATACTACGATTTCCATTCCGGACGGTTAGATCATTCTTTTAGTTTTTTACTCCTGGTGGATAAAAGTTTTTTCCTTGCTAAAGCCCTGAGTGGCCCCCCGGTGAGTTACTAATAAACTTCTCTTTCATCTTTATTAAGCCAGGCTTCAAATTCATCCCCTGCATTGGGTAAGATCACATGCCTGGTGCTAATGCTTCTTTCTTTCATACTCCTACCAAATTCACGGTAGATATGTGCATCAATGAATCCTGCTTTTTCAGCCTCGGCCTTGCTGCTGGCGAAAACAAGCTTTTCAATACCAGCCCAATATATGGCACCCAGGCACATTGGGCAGGGTTCTGTAGATGAGTAGATAGTGCATCCATCCAGAGTATGGCTACCGAGCTTTTTTGCAGCTTCCCTAATGGCCAGTACTTCTGCATGAGCAGTGGGATCATGGAGCAAGGTCACCTGATTTGCAGATTCAGAAATAAGCTCCCCTTTTCTGACAACCACTGCCCCGAAAGGCCCTCCCCCGGTTTTAACATTCTCAATCGCCAGCTGTATGGTAAGCGACAGGAATTTTTGATCTTCTTTAAGGGTTCTATTGGTCATGATCTGGCGAAAACAATAAAAATGGATAAAAAAAGGCAAAAAATGCCACTCCTGCCTGGGTCTCCAAGGTGTCTTCATTAAACATCGACAAGAATGAGACCATAAAAAATAGTAGGAAAAGATATTGCCTGAATTTTTTTTGGGTCAAACCAGGAAGAACAAAAGCGAGGATCAGCAGGAATAATCCAATCAGTCCAAAAGAAATTGCGAAGGTCAGCCACTGGTTATGGGCCCTAAGCCTCCATTGGGGATCCAGTGGCGATTTGTTTTCTTCATACTTGCTTTCAAAGGCTGAAGGTACATCTCCAGTCCCAACCCCAAAAAGGGGATGATCCAGTAAAATTGAAAATCCTGTACGCAGATATTCAAACCGCTGGGTTACAGAATGTCCGCTTGGATTGCCTCCCTTTCTGTATACATCAATTTCCCAGATCAGTTCATACACTCTAACCTTAAAACGATTTCTTTTTTTATATATGTGGTTGGCAAAACCTGCCTCAATCAGATTTATATCTTCTTTTTCGAGCTGCGACACCCCATAAGCATCCTTTCGAAGCCCAAGCGAAGTAATATACCGGATAAGAGTGTAGCGTATCTCCTGTCCCTTCTCATCTTTACCGTCATAATCAAAACCACTAATCCCATTCCAGGCTTCCCGCATTTCCTGTTCACATACATAAAGCCCGGTGTAATAACCGTTTTCCAGTTGCAAATTTGTAGTGTCGTGCCAATATGGATTCCCGTTTACAGTTTGTTTATCAAGATTATATATATCATCTTTTACTGTGTAAAAATCATTAACCTTCCATGATATATAGCTGCCAACCAATATGGGCACTGTAAGGATTGCAACCAGAGTAAACCACTTTAACATTATACCTTTCTGGTGGATCAGCCACCTGACTGCTAGAATAAGTCCGACGAGTAAGCCAACCACCAGACCTGTCAATGCTTTTACAGCCACCAGAAATATCAGCAGATACAATGCCCAGGTAAACAAACCAATCCTTTCCGTTCGTGAAACCCCATTGCGTAAGGCATAAAAACTCAATATGAAAACCGCCATGTCTACAAGAAGTGCCAGGCGTATATGAGAAATAAAAAGGGATGTTTCCCGGATATCAGTGTAATTATATGGGATTATCCCTAAAACTATACCCAGGCTTATTAAACTTGAAATGCTAACGCTTGCGGCGAAAGTAAGGAGAATCAATTTTAGTTGTTGCCGGCTGATGATTTCGGATGTTCCGATAATAAGCGGAAGAGCAAGCAGGGGTAGTTTGATTTTAAGATCATGTAATCCATAATCCCAATCCTGGCTGTAGATCATTCCCAATATGGGTATAATATAAAAAAGGGACAATATCCATATTGCCTTTCTTGACCTTAAGCGTTTCCATTTTTCTGCATAATCTCCTCGTACTAACCAATGCAAGAGCAATAGAAACTGGAATAAACTTGTCACATATTTCGACAAGGGCATACAGGCTACTATTCCGATCAAAAAAAAGACATACACCAACTGGTGGATTCTTTTTGGATCCTGACTAATTTCTATCTTTCCCAGGTGCATTTTCCTGATACAAAATTTGATTTTTCAGCCTACTAAGTTAAGTTTTCCACAATTAGCTATTGAAAAGTATCTAAAAAAACATGTATCTCGCCTGCATTAATAGTATTATTTTGCAATTGAAAGCTATGTATGCTATAGGAATTCTAACGAACGAGTCTATTTGGGAAGAAAAGCTCTCCGGTTTTTCCCGGGATTCTAATTTCCATATTTCCGGCAGCTTCTCAGAAGCATCTCCGGAACTGCTGCCAACCAATGGGGTATTCATGGATTCGGATGTGATCTGGATTCCGGCTCCAGGTCCGGGATATATTGAAAGTGCTATCCAGGCAGTTAAACTATCCCGACATGTTTTATTTGGGTTTCCGGTCAGTAAGTTTCCGGACCAGGCCTGCCTGTTGGTGGAGCTGGCAAGGGAATCGCGGGTACAGGTCCAGGTAGGGCATCATGAGCATTATAATCCTGCATACCGATCGATGAGTAAATTGGTTCAGCAGCCACAATTCATTGATTTACATCACCATCTAGGACCTTGCGGTGATGATTACGGACATGCACTTTTCCACTCTCTGCTTTCCGACATTGATATGATTATTTCCCTTGTTCCTGATGGGTTAAAAAAAACCCAGTCGCACTTTACCCATATTCGTGAGGATACCCCCCCGGTAATAAATGTTAGACTGGAATTTCATAACGGAACTATAGCTAATCTTAGCCTTGATCCATTCACTCCGGACAGGAGTTTAAATATAGCCGTCTTTCAGCGAGAGAATATTCTCCGGGTCGACTTACAAGGCGGAACAGCAACTATAGAAATATTCAGCCGCCCAGGAATTTCCGGACCCGGTTCGCTCGCAAACATTTGGCCCCTCAACGGCTTCCCCGCTCTGGAGGTTGATGAAAATGATCCTGAATTCATAACAGGAGAATGCCTTTCCTTTTTACACAATCTGCGAAATAACCTGTCGCCGATTTCCAGCCTGGAGCAGGGCTGTGAGGCCCTTAAGATCACCAGGGGCATCTTTGGTAAAATTCCCATCACCACTGGCTGATCCCCGTCATATTCATTAAATCACCTTTCAATAATCTTATCAACAAAATACTGCATGATTAACTTGAGATATAAAAAATTAATTGTATTTTTGCACTCCAATTTAGTCGAGGCATACGTTTGCCTTTAATATCAGGGAATTACTAACTATAGAAAACTGGTTATAGTGGACACATTAAGCTACAAAACCATTTCGGCAAATAAAGTAACTGTAACCAAGGAATGGGTTATTGTTGATGCCACTAATGCAGTATTGGGACGCCTTTGTACAGAGGTTGCCATGTTGCTAAGGGGCAAGAGAAAGCCGAATTACACTCCTCATGTTGATTGTGGAGATAATGTAATCGTTATTAATGCGGAAAAAGTGCGCCTCACAGGAAAGAAATGGACAGACCGCCAGCATTTTTCACACTCGGGCTATCCCGGAGGACAGAAAATTACCACTCCGGAGGTAATGTTTAAAAAGAACCCTATCCTTCTGGTGGAGCATGCTGTTAGGGGCATGCTTCCTAAAACCAAATTAGGCAGAGAGTTGTTTAGGAATCTTAAGGTATATGTCGGTTCTGAACATCCTCATGAAGGCCAAAAACCCAAAGAAGTCAACTTAAATTTTAAATAAGAAACATGGAAATAGTAAATGCCATTGGTAGAAGGAAAGCTGCAATTGCACGAATTTTCCTTAACGAAGGCAAAGGGCAGATCACTGTTAATAAAAAGGATTACACCGATTATTTTCCTGCTGGTCAGCTTCAATATATTGTGAAGCAACCCCTTAACCTCCTGGAAGTGACTGAAAAATATGACATCCGTGTAAATCTTGGCGGAGGTGGAATTAAAGGTCAGGCAGAAGCCCTCAGGTTAGCTATTTCACGTGCTTTGGTTCAGATTGATCCTGAATCAAAAAAAATATTGCGTGCAAATGGATTCATGACAAGAGATCCCAGGGTTGTTGAAAGGAAAAAACCGGGCCGTCCAAAAGCACGGAAGCGTTTCCAATTCTCAAGACGTTAATCAAATTTTTTAAAGATAGTTTAGGATCTAAACAGGCAGGACTTCATTAACGGACTACCTGCCGGTTGCCAAAACAGAATGTAAACTAAAAATTATGCCAAGAACAAGTTTTACTGAATTACTCGATGCTGGTGTTCACTTCGGGCACTTGAAACGCAAATGGAACCCTAATATGGCTCCATTTATTTTTATGGAACGCAATGGAATTCACATCATCGATCTACACAAAACAGTAGTAAAAGTTGATGAAGCTGCCGACGCTCTGAGGAGTATTGCAAAATCAGGCCGGAAAATCCTTTTCGTTGCCACCAAAAAACAAGCAAAAGACATAGTTGCCGAAAGAGTTAAGGCTACTGGAATGCCTTATGTTACTGAGCGATGGTCAGGGGGAATGCTCACCAATTTTCCAACTGTGAGGAAAGCCATAAAAAAAATGGTTACTATCGATAAAATGGCTACTGATGGTACCTTCTCCCACATGTCGAAACGTGAACGCCTGCAGGTTACACGCCAGAAAGCAAAGCTCGAGAAGTTGCTCGGGAGTATTAAAGACCTTACCCGTCTTCCAGCTGCATTGTTTATTGTTGATGTATCCAAAGAATATATCGCTGTAAACGAAGCGCGGAAACTCAATATCCCCGTTATTGGCATTGTTGACACAAATTCCGACCCAAATCTGATCGATTTTGTTATACCGGCAAATGATGACGCATCCAAATCTATCCACCTGATAACTGATATCATGTGCTCAGCCATTGAGCAAGGATTGAGTGAAAGAAAGGTGGAAAAAGAGAACGAACCTGATCAAAAGCCGCCAAAAGCGAGCTCTAAAGCTCCTGGCAGGGGTGAAAGAACTTCTTCCAGAAAATCTTCGGCAAGAAAAGTGATGGTTGGGGAAAGTCCTAAAGCCGAAGAAGTAGCTGAAAAACCAGCTGAGAAACCAGAAGAAGGGGTAGCTGAAAAGGCACCTGAAAAGAAAGACTGACCATTTAAATGATCGGATCGCAAGCAAATTATCCAATAAATTAGTAACCATTAATTAACAATAATCATGGCCGATATTAAAGCAGCCGATGTTGCAAAACTCCGTAAAATGACCGGCGCTGGCATGCTCGATTGTAAGAATGCACTCAAAGAAACAAATGGTGATTTTGAACAAGCTATAGATTTTCTCAGAAAAAGGGGACAAAAGATCGCCAGTAAAAGAGCTGAGCGGGATGCAACTGAAGGTGCAGTTATAGCTATTACCAACGAACAACACACAAAAGGAGCACTGATTGTTCTGAATTGTGAAACAGACTTTGTTGCTAAAAATGATGATTTTGTAAGTTTCGCCTATTCTATTGCCCAGGTAGCCCTTGAAAACATGCCGGCTGATATTGAGGCATTGAAAGCTCTGACTTTACATGGTAAGGTTATTGGTGAGGAAGTGGTCAGACAAAGTGGTGTGATAGGCGAAAAAATTGAATTGTCATTTTATGCCAAAGAGGAGAGCCCTTTTGTAATCCCATATATTCACCCTGGAAATAAACTTGCTACCCTGGTCAGCCTTAGCAAGGATGATATTGAAATGCAAACGGCAAAAGATGTGGCTATGCAAGTTGCAGCTATGAACCCCGTTTCTGTCGACAAAAGCAATGTGCCCCAGGAAATCATTGAAAAAGAGCTGGAAATTGGACGTGAAATTGCACGGCAGGAGGGTAAGCCAGAAGCTATCATAGATAAGATTGCTGAAGGAAAACTGAACAAATTCTTCAGAGAGAGTACCCTTCTTAATCAACAATTTATCAAGGACAATAAAATCTCCGTCGGAGATTACCTGAAACAGGCCGATAAAGATCTTACAGTGAATAGTTTTGTTCGTTTTGCATTGAACAACTAGTTTATTAGGCAACATTCTCAGCCGAAAAAAAGCCGTCTCAATAATAAATTGAGACGGCTTTTTTTTAAGCCCTTTCTTTATGATTAAATTTGGAAGCAATTAAAAAATTATATTATGACCTGCCGTGTCCGCTTTGCTCCTTCCCCCACCGGCCCATTACATATGGGTGGTGTGAGGACAGCCCTATTTAACTACCTTTTTGCCCGTAAAAACAATGGAACAATGATCCTCCGGATTGAGGATACCGACCAGAATCGTTATGTGCCTGGGGCTGAGGAATATGTAATAGAATCCCTCGACTGGTGTGGGATTGAGATTGATGAGGGCCTTCGTGAAGGAGGGGAGTTCGGCCCTTACCGCCAATCAGAGCGTAAAGAGATTTATGCAAAATATGCCGATGAGCTCGTAAAGTCCGAATGGGCTTATTATGCGTTTGATACTCCAGCAGAGCTGGAGGGCATAAGGCAAATGGCAGAAGGCAAAAGTAAGGATCAAGAATCAGGGCAAAAGGGAGGGAATTTTGCCTATGATGGATCTACGAGGAAGGAGTTGCGTAATTCTTTAACTCTGTCTGAGGAGGAGGTTCAAAATCTGCTTGATGCTGGTGAGCCATATGTTATAAGGTTTAAGTTTCCGGAAAATGAGGAAATTGTGATGCAGGACCTGATCCGTGGTGAAGTAAGGGTAAATACCAGCACGCTCGACGATAAGGTCCTGTTCAAATCTGATGGGATGCCTACATATCACCTGGCCAACGTTGTGGATGATCATCTTATGAAAATATCACATGTGATCAGGGGGGAGGAGTGGCTTTCTTCCCTGCCTTTACATGTAATGTTGTATAAGGCATTTGGCTGGACCTCTACCATGCCGCAGTTTGCTCATCTCCCATTAATCCTAAAACCTTCGGGAAATGGAAAGCTGAGTAAAAGGGACGGTGACAAGTTGGGATTTCCGGTTTTCCCTATCGATTACACAAACCCGGAAACAGGCGAAATATCATCGGGATACCGGGAATCAGGATATCTTCCTCAGGCTTTTATCAATATGCTGGCTCTCCTGGGTTGGAATCCTGGAACTGAGCAGGAGATGTTTTCTATGGACCAATTGGTTGAAGCTTTCAGTTTGGATCGTGTAGGAAAATCCGGTAGCCGGTTTGATCCGGAGAAAGCGAAGAGCTTGAATCACAGCTATATTCAACAGCAGAACAACGTAGAGCTCAGTGGGTTGATTGAAAATGCTTACCAAGTTAATTCAGGTGATTCAGGTGTATTCAGGTTAATTCAGGGGAAGGAAAAAGTGTTTAAGGAAAAAGTTGTTGGGTTGGTGAAGGAGAGGATGAGTCTGTTGACGGATTTTTGGGAGCATGCACATTTCTTTTTTGAGGCACCGGTTGAGTATGACGAAAAGATGGTGAAGAAGGGGTGGAAAGAGGGTACCGGGGAGAGGTTAATTCAGGTGATTCAGGTGATTCAGGGTGATTCAGGTGATTCAGGTGGATTTATTGCAGAAGAGTTAGAGTGTAGGATAAAAAAATGGATTGAAGTGAATGAATTGGGGATGGGGCAGGTAATGAATCCATTGCGCCTTGCCCTTGTCGGGGTGCCAAAAGGCCCAGGGGTGTTTGATATTATCGAGGTTTTGGGAAAAGATGAAACAATTAAGAGAATTCAGCGGGCAATTAGTACTTTGGGCTAACGTTTTGCTTGTATGAGAATTTTAGATCACCATCATTTTTCTGCTAGAGACGAAACATGCTGCGTCTCTAAGAAGTTCAAATCATTGCCATATCACATGTGGCTTTCCCCCTTATACTTATCACTTACTTTTGCATTCTGCCTTCTTGCCCTCTGCCTTGCAACCGGTTTTGCCCAAAAGCCAGTTGACCTGGTCTACCCCCATCTCGATGCGGGCAATTCACGATGGCTGTATTTTAGTTCCGCCAGCAGACCTTTTGGAATGGTAAACCTTTCCCCGGATACGGAGCTGGAGGGAGCCTGGGGAAGCGGGTATATTTATGATACAATGGAGATAAAGGGTTTCAGCCATATACATGCCTGGCAACTGGCAGGTTTGTCAGTAATGCCAGTGGTAAGCGACTTGCGAGTGAATGCTTTGAAAAGGGATTATTACTCGGCATTCTCTCACGATGATGAGGAAGTAAGCCCTGGATATCATTCTGTGAATCTTCTTCGATATGGGATTAAGGCTGAATTAACCTCAACCACCAGATCTGGGTTTCACCGTTATAGCTATACAACAGGAGGGTTGCCCAAAGTATTGATAAACCTTGGCGTCAATCTTGGCCCCTCTCCAATGATTGAGGGTAAAATTGTTCAGGAAGATCAATTTAGCCTCAAAGGTCATGTGGTAAATGCCGGAACCTTGAGAAGGCCCAAAAATGTTAAACTCTATTTCTATATCCGCTTTGATACACCCATTGAGCAAATGGATGTGTGGTCAGGCTTGAGATCAAAAAAAGAAACCAGACGAACAAAGGGTAACAATGCAGGGGCCCTGATTACCTTTCCGGAATATAGTGGTCAGCCTCTGCTCATGAAGGTTGGCATTTCTTATGTCAGTGTCAAGCAGGCTAAACTAAATCTAATGACGGAAATACCCGACTGGGATTTTGATGCTGTTGTGGTGGAGTCGAAAATGGAATGGGACGACTTATTAAGCCGGATTAAAATTAGCGGAGGAACTCAGCAGGACCATGTTCGCTTTTATACTGACCTATGGCATTCACTTCAGGGCAGAAGAATTATGAGCGATGTTAATGGGAAGTATGCCGATAATACCGGTCGATGGAAGCGGAACAGAAAAATACCAAAGGATGATATGGGGGATCCCATGTTTGATCAGCATAACTCTGATTCTTTCTGGGGGGCTCAATGGACACTCAACACGCTCTGGGATTTAGTGTATCCTGGAGTGAGTTCCGACTTCTGTAATTCACTCTTACAATATTACAAAGATGGCGGACTGATACCCCGGGGACCGTCGGGAGGAAATTACACCTATGTTATGACCGGGGCCTCATCTACTCCTTTTATTGTAAGTGCATACATGAAGGGAATAAAGGATTTTGATGTAGAAATGGCTTATGAAGGTCTTAAGAAGAATCATATGCCGGGAGGTATAATGTCGAAGGCAGGATATGAGCATGGAACATCCGTTGGGGGCGGCCTTGAGGATTACATTAAGCTGGGCTATGCTCCATATCCTTTCACCAGGAAGATCAGGGCTTATCACATGGACGGTGCCGGGCAGACCCTTGAATATGCGTACCAGGACTGGACCCTGGCCCAGCTGGCTCAGGAATTGGGTAAGAGCGAGGATTATGATTATTTTCTCGAGAGGTCTCTGAATTATCAAAACCTTTACGATAAACAATCTGGATTCATGCGGCCCCGTGATCGTCGTGGCGACTGGAAGAGAAATTTTGATCCCTACGAGTATGCCAATGGATTTGTTGAATCAAATGCTGCCCAGGCTACCTGGTTTGTTCCACATGATTATGATGGACTGTCGAAATTGATGGGCGGCCGTGACAGTCTTGTAATCAGGCTGAATGCGGCTTTTGAGAAAGCTTCCCTTTTGGGGTTCACCTCCGGGAAATCACATGATGCAGAAACGCAAAGAGAACTGAGCCGGATTCCCATAAACTATGGCAACCAGGTAAGTATGCAAACAGCCTTCATTTTTAATGTTGTAGGAGCCCCGCATCTGACGCAGAAATGGTCCCGGGCGATTGTCGATTCTATCTATACAAAAGTGTCACCAAATGATGGATATAATGGGGATGAAGACCAGGGGCAGATGGGTGCACTTGCAGTATTGATGAAGATCGGCCTCTTCCAGCTTGATGGCGGAACAACCAGCGACCCAGTTTACCAGATTGGGAGCCCGATATTCGATAAGGTTGAGATCGACCTTAACCCTGATTATTATGAGGGCGGTAAATTCGTGATCGAAACCATAAATAACTCCAAAGAAAATATTTACATCAAATCCATGACATTAAATGGCCAGCCGCTCGACAGATATTATTTGAAGCATAGCGAGATCATTAATGGTGGACATTTAGTATTGGAAATGACCTCAAAAATGAATTAGCAATTCGAAAATTTACCCAGAGAATGTTCATTGGGCATGCGGGATTCGACAGGCTGATACCAGGGGGGAGGAAATTTTTTACGAAAAAAAATCAGTATTGACGGTATAAACTACGGACATTTTCCCCTAGCCGCGGTTGATATAAGAACCAGATTACCCCGTTTCTGATCTTGATGTTTTCAATAAATGGCAGAGATGGGGTTTCAAGATGATCAACCAATCTTAATTGCCCCTGAGTTAACTGCCTTTTTTCCTATCTTGGTCCAAAAAAATTCAAAATACCATGACCAAACAACCTAGAGAGAAAAAGGTGAGAATCCCTTATATCCGTAAGCCTGATGATATGAGTGTTGAGCAGTGGCAGGCAGCTCTTCGTCAGCAATTTGCCGAGACGCAGAAGTTTAAAGTCAAGAATTTTGGCAACCATCCTGTTTTCAGTGATTTTCAGGTTTATAATCCTATCAGCGATATGGAGTATAAGGTGTCTATCAGGAGCGAAGCTTATGGAATGAATTTTTGTAGTTGCCCAGATTTCAAGGTAAATGAATTAGGAACATGCAAACATGTTGAGTTTGTATTATTTCAGCTGAAAAAAAAGCGTGGTATAAAAAAATTCTGGAAGGAGGGGATCGTATTACCTTATTCGTCACTGAGTTTGAAATACGGGCGAGACCGTCAGGTTTTTCTTCGAATTGGAACCAATTATAATGATGAGATCCAACGGATTGCTACGGCTTATTTCAATCCGGAAGGATTCCTAAAGCCTGAAGCAATATATTTTATAGAAGGCTTCATTGAACAAGTGAAAGTTTTTGATCCGCATTTTAAGGTTTATCCGGATGCGATGGATTATATTATTGATCAGCGTGAACAAGAGAAGCGTAGGAAGAAGATTTCTGAACTTCTTCCGAAAGGAGCTGACAGCTCTTATTTTGATGATTTGATCAATACTCGTTTGTATACTTATCAAAAGGAGGGGATTATCTTTGCTGCATGTGCTGGCAGGGTTGTTTTGGCTGACGACATGGGGCTTGGTAAAACCATACAGGCCATCGCCTCGGCCGAATTGCTCGCAAAAGAATTTGGGATCAGCCAGATACTTGTAATTTGTCCAACCTCTTTAATCTATCAGTGGAAAAGTGAAATAGAGCGCTTTACTGACAGAAGCATTCAGGTGATTGAAGGACCGCTTGATAAGCGTAAAGGGCAGTATCAGAGTGAAGCTTTCTATAAGATTGCAAGTTACGGTGTGGCACTAAATGACATAGACTACCTCAATAGGATGGGGGCTGACCTGGTGATCCTCGATGAGGCCCAGCGTATTAAAAACTGGAAAACAAAAACATCTCAGAACCTGAAAAAACTAAAAACAGATTTTGCATTTATCCTTACAGGAACACCCCTGGAAAACAGGCTTGAGGAACTGCATTCACTGATAGAATTTGTTGACCGTTACAAACTCGGTGCCTTATTCAGCTTTCTCGACCAGCACCAGATAAAGGATGAGGTTGGGAAAGTGGTAGGTTATCAGAACCTGAACAGCATTAGCCAAACTTTATCAGGTGTATTGCTACGACGTACACGCACTGAAACACTTGACCAATTGCCTGAGCGCAGCGATAAAAACTATTACGTGGATGTGACAAAAGAGCAATATGATATTCATGAAGACTACAGGCTGCTTGTAGCGCGTCTTGTGGCTAAATGGCGAAAGCTGGGCTTTCTACCCGAGAAAGACCGAGAGCGCCTGATGATAGCTCTGAGTTGCATGCGGATGGTGAGCGACAGCACATACATACTTGATCAGAAAACACGCCATGATACCAAGATAGCTGAGCTGATGGAAACCCTTATGGAAGTGTTCGAGCGGGCCGATGATAAGGTGGTGATTTTTAGTCAATGGGAAAGGATGACAAGACTTGTAGCTGAAGAACTGGATACCGCAGGTATAGGCTATGAATATCTGCATGGCGGGGTACCGGCTAAAAAAAGAAATGATTTGATTAATAATTTTAATAATAAGCCAGAAAGCCGGGTGTTTTTATCGACTGATGCGGGTGGCGTTGGATTGAACCTCCAAACAGCCAATATAGTGATTAATCTCGACCTGCCATGGAACCCGGCAGTCCTGGAGCAGCGCATTGCCCGGGTGCACCGTATGGGTCAACAAAAACCTGTTTATGTAATCAATTTCATCTCTAAAGGAACCATTGAAACACGTATTCTGAATCTCATTGGATTCAAAAAATCTGTGTTTAAAGGGGTACTCGACGGTGGAGAAGACAAAGTACTGATGAAGGAGAGCACTTTTAATAAATTCATGGAATCTGTTGATGGAATGGTTAGGCGGACTGATGATGATCGCATAGAGGCTGTTCAGAGCGAAAAAGTGTTCCTGGAGAGCAACGACAAAGTTAGCCATGATGTGGTGACCCGGGATAAGGAACAACGGGAGGATGGTGATCCGCTTGGAGCACTGATCAGCGCCGGTATGAGCTTGTTGCAGCAACTCAGCAGTAATATGGGTTCTGGGGGCTCGTCCGGGTTTGAAAAACTCATTGAAAAGGATAGTCGAACAGGAAAAATACATTTGAAGATTCCTATTAAAGACAAGAATACCGTGGTAAAGGCGATAAGGGTATTTGCTGATTTGATTGAAGGATAAGGGCAAAAGTAAGGCACAAGGCAGACCTGCCTTTTGCCTTCTGCCTTTTGCCCTACTTTCTGCTCCAGGTATCTCTCAGCCCCACAGTTCTATTGAAAACCAACTGGTTCTCCCGGCTGTCTTTGTCGCAGTTGAAATAGCCAAGTCGCTGGAACTGGAATTGATCGGGATAACGTACTGATCCGAGGGATGGCTCCACCTTACAGCCTTTAAGTATAGTAAGGCTGCCTGGGTTGAGGAACTCCATGAAATCCTTGTCCTTGTGTCCGTCAGGGTCCTGATCCATGAAAAGACGGTCGTACAGGCGAACTTCCGCATCAAGGGCATGTTTGGCAGAAACCCAGTGGAGAGTTCCTTTTATTTTGCGTGTAATGGTGCTGGAACCACTTTTTGAATCTGGGTCGTAGGTGCAATGAACAACAGTAATATTACCGTTTTCGTCTTTTTCAACGGATTCAGCCTTGATAATATATGCTGATTTCAAACGGACTTCCCGTCCGGGGGCCAGACGGAAGTATTTATTAGGAGGATTTTCCATAAAGTCATCCCGTTCAATAAAAACTTCTTTGTAGAATGGCATTGTACGAACCCCCATTGATTCATCTT
Organism: uncultured Porphyromonadaceae bacterium; assembly: GCA_964465145.1. Lineage (GTDB taxonomy): Bacteria > Bacteroidota > Bacteroidia > Bacteroidales > UBA12481 > JAUVKA01. The sequence continues at coordinate 30,726 of CAYXJR010000044.1, forward strand.
CAGGGTTATTTATGGTTTCCAGCTCTTCAACTTGATCATCCGGATAATTATCAATTATCAGCTTTATAGGATCAAGAACTGCCATCACCCGGGGCGCTTTTTTATTTAGATCTTCACGAACGGCAAATTCCAGAAGGGCTATATCGATCACATTATTTCGTTTAGCGATCCCAACGGTGTTAACAAAGTTCTTAATAGAATCCGGGGTATATCCCCTTCTTCTCATTCCGGATAGGGTAGGCATCCGGGGATCATCCCAGCCTGCTACCTGGCCTTCTTTTACCAATTGTAAAAGTTTCCGTTTCGACATAATAGTATAGCTCAGGTTTAACCGGGCAAATTCAATCTGGCGGGATGGAAAGATTTCTAATTCTGATATAAACCAGTCATAAAGAGGTCGGTGCACTTCAAATTCCAGGGTACATAGGGAATGGGTGATTCCTTCGATGCTATCACTTTGTCCATGGGCCCAGTCGTACATGGGATAAATGCACCAGGTATTGCCTGTACGGTGATGATTTGTATGACGGATTCTGTAAAGGATTGGATCCCGTAAATGCATATTTGGAGAAGACATATCGATTTTCGCCCTTAGGATACAGGTGTCATCAGGAAATTCTCCTGTTTTCATTCGCTTAAACAGATCGAGGTTTTCTTCAATAGTGCGGTTCCTGTAGGGGCTGAGTTTACCTGGTTCGGTGGGTGTACCCCGGCTTTGGCTGACCTCTTCTGCCGACATATGACATACGTATGCCTTGCCTTTTTTGATCAGTTTGATGGCAAAGTGAAATAGTTCATCAAAATAATCTGAGGCATAATATTCCCTGTCTTCCCAGTCGAACCCCATCCATTGGATATCCTCCTTGATGGCATCAATATACTCTATATCCTCTTTAACTGGGTTTGTGTCATCAAAGCGCAGGTTGCATTTTCCTCCGTATTTTTCAGCGAGACCAAAATCCAGGCAGAAAGCCTTGGCATGCCCAATGTGGAGGTAGCCATTTGGTTCTGGTGGGAATCGGGTTTGCACCCTGCCCTCATTTTTACCTACACGAATATCCTCTTCAATAAATTGCTCTATAAAATTCAGTGATTTGCTTTCTTCCTGAGTCCCTGATGCAGTGTCATTCATGATGCAAATTGTATTTTCTGCAAAGATAGTTTTTATAACTTCACGCACTAAAAGATTGTTGTATGGGCATTATCCGGATAGAACAGATGGAGTTTTACTCCTATCACGGGCATTATGAAGAGGAACGCATTGTGGGAAACCGATTCCTGGTGGATCTTACCATGTATACTGATTGCACTAAGGCTGCCAAAACTGACAAGTTAAAAGATGCTCTTGACTACCAGAAGGCATATGATGTGGTTAAGGATCAAATGAAATTTAAAAGCTATCTGCTGGAGCACATAGCCGGCCGTATCCTTGACACCCTCTTTATTCATTTTCCCGAATTAGATTCAGCAGAAGTAAAAGTATCCAAGCTCAACCCACCGATGGGTGGGAAGATCAATGCAGTTTCGGTGGCCCTACAAAGGCAAAGGCTTGAGGATAAGTATGAGGAATAAGTTCTAAGGGATAAGGATATGAAATCAATTAACAGAAGAAATTTTATCAAGACAGCAGGGACGGTAGGTACTGTTACCGTGGTAGCACCCTCTGTGGCTTTTGGTTATAAGGCAAACTCAGCAGTGCGGATGGGTATAATCGGCTGTGGAAACCGGGGGACGGGTGTGATATCAACCATGTCGAGGAATGCAAATATTGTAATTGCGGCTATGGCCGACCTTTTCAAGGACAAGCTTGACGCATCCCGCCTGGTTCTGAATAAACAAAATCAGGCTAAAGGATTTCCTGACATTCCGGATTCGGCTACATACGTTGGTGCCAATTCTTACGAACAGCTTCTGAATAATCCAGATATTGATGCTGTGCTAATATCCTCCCCAGCCTATACCCATGCTGATTTCCTGGGAGCTGCGGTCAAGTCCGGAAAGCATGTATATTGTGAGAAACCGGCGGCACCTGATGTGGCCGGTTGCCGTAAGGTTGAGCGAATAGGCCGTGAATATGACGGCAAGTTGAGTATGACTATTGGGTTTCAGATCCGCAGGGCCACTCCATATGTTGAAATGGTGAACAGAATTCATAGGGGAGCGATTGGTGACATCATCAGTGGGGAGCTGCACTATTTTTCCTCAATGCCTGGGGTAAAGGAACACACCGGTATGTCCTATGATGAGACACGCATTCGTAATCAGTATCATTTCAGGGAATTATCAGGTGGGATACTGTTGGATCAGGGTATACATATTATTGACGTATGCAATTGGGCGTTGGGCTCTCATCCAGTCAGTGCAAGTGGTTCAGGCAGTCAGAAGGGCAGAACTGGATTTGGCAACAGCTGGTCGAATTATCAGGCGATTTTCAAGTATCCCAATGACATTAATGTCAGTTTTCATTCCACACAGATAGGGTCACGGTTTGGTGATGTCTGTATTCGCTTTATGGGTACCGAAGGAATCGCCGAGGCCCATTACTCTGGGGGAGTCTTTATAAATGGGACGAATCCTTGGGATAGTGGGGTAGCCCACAGTGAAGCTTCTGTGACAGCTGAGCAAAGGAGTGCAGGTGTTTTCCTTTCCTCACTGCATGATGCTGATCCTAATAAGGGTTCATCATTCATAAGAAGTATTGAGACAGGCAACTATCTTAATGAGCTACAGCCGGCGGTAGAGTCAACTCTTTCTGCTGCACTGGGTCGTGAGGCCGCGACACAGGGCGAAGAAGTAAGCTGGGATGAGAATTATTTCTCCAATGCAGGATTGGACCCTGCTCTCAATTTGGCTCAGTTTGAATAAAACTTATAATCTGGCTCATTTAATATTACTAAACTTCTTGCTTTTTACATAGGACTTAAAACTTACTTTTGCTTTCTGCCCCCGGATCAAGTCCGGGGCAGGCTCTCTGCCCTTTGCCTTGAATTATTTGCCAAATAATTCTATCTTTACAGTCCTATAGAACGGTCGGTTTGCCGAGTGGCTAGGCGCTGGTCTGCAAAACCAGTTACAGCGGTTCGAGTCCGCTACCGACCTCAGAGCGAAAAACCGAACTTCCTGATAATAAAGAGGTTCGGTTTTTTGATTTACCCCTTTTGGCGTACAGTTGGCATATTTTTGAAAATGCGGCCGGTCCTGTTTAAAATAATTTTATTTTTTTTGAATCATTGATAAGCCATTAAGGCGTTTTGGTTGGTATTATTGATAATTTATATTGTCAGAACGACAGACCTCCCATAAATGGAAGAGAGTTAAATAACAAATAAATTCAGATTTCACCTCTTAACTATTGTTTTCCTCACAACCGTTTAATTTAAATATTAATATTTCGCTGGACTTTTTCCATTTAATGCCGCAAATGGCATCTATTATTAGTGTAAATACATTTTTAATGAATATTTAAAACACTGGATAATGGATATGATGATTTTTGAAGATATTGAAAAAAGGATCATTACTGTTTCAGGCATGCCGGTTATCCGGGATTCTGATATGGCTGATCTTTATGGAGTTGAAACCAAGAGAGTAAATGAAGCAGTTAAAAATAACCCGGAAAAATTTCCTGAAGGTTACGTTATTTCTTTGTCTAAAATACAATGGGAATCGATGAAGTCGAAAATTTCGACTTCGAAAAAGGGAGGTAAAATAAAGGTTCCCAAAGCTTTTACTGAGAAAGGTCTTTATATGCTTGCCACTATTCTTAAGAGTGAAAGGGCTAGTAAAACCACTGTCGGTATTATTGAAACATTCGCCAGGATTAAAAAAATTACCGGGTATCTGAACCAGATGCCATATGTTGAGGATGATGCGGAAAAGAAGCATATCATATCGGAAAGTGGGAAGTTATTATCTGAATTATTTGATGATAATCTATCAATTAAGGGAACTGAAACGAGTATCGAAATTAATATTGCGATCATCAAGATTAAACATAAGGTAAGCAGGAAGTAACCACGAACCGCGTCTACATTTTCTGGTACTTTTTCATGGACCTTGGCAATACCATTATTTCCGATGTTTCAAATAAATCAATTCAATAACTGGATTTTGCTCCAGTTTATCAGCGCAAAAAACATCCTTGTATCTTTTCATTATCTCAGGAAATTTTTTTGACACCTCCTCTATGCATTCGGCTTCAACATATCCGTCAATTATCCACCTTGGTATTATACGTGCCAATAATCCTGATGAGTAATACTGTCCTCCACCAAAAGAGCTTACCCCGGTTATATCATTTTGTATGCCCTTACCAATCGTGTAAGTGCGACAAGGGCTTTCAGAAAGAATACCATAATCTTTAGTGTCCAGGTTGTAATATATTTTTTTCAAATACTCCACGCTTCTGGGCCATTTCATTGGGCATTCTATCATAATTCAACTCTAAGATGGGTTCAATGTTTGAGCTACAACTACATAAACTAAATATGCATAAAGCAATGAGAGGAATAATTTTCATTGAGAATAGCTTATAAGAGTAATTGATAGGAAAGATCATCACTTTTGCATCCTTAATTATCATTATTAAATATATGAAATTGTGATGAGAAAGTCAATCTGGCACACAGTTGGCGTATAACATTTACTTTTGGTTGGTTTTACTTACTTTCACTTGGATTGAAAAAGCTTGTAACTCCTTGTGGGAAATATGATTAGGAATTAGGAGGAATTGGGAGAATTGAACTAAATCATTTGCTACCGACCTCAAATTCGCTCTAAACCTCAGGTTTTCAAAACCTGACGAGGTTTTTTTATTCGTTAATCTCTTAGAATCAATTGTCCTTTTTGAGCAGAATTTCTACCTGAATGCTGAAGCCGAAGAATGTTATTATACTTTTAATCCGTACTTTGGTGGGTCATGAACAAGCCTAAAAATAAAGACAGTTTTCTGAAGATGCCTGGATTTCCCGGTGGGGATCAGGCTATGAAGGAATTTGTAGGGAAAAACCTACGCTATCCTGAAGAGGCTAGGGCATAGGGTATTGAGGGAAGGGTGATAGTTGAATACCAGGTCACCGATAATGGAGTCGTTCTGAATCCACACATCATTAAAGGACTTGGCTACGGGTGTAATGAAGAGGCTTTGAGGATTGTCAGTCTTATGCGTTTTGAAAAGGTAAGGAATATTAAAGTCTGGGTAAAGGTGACGAAGAAGACCAGCATTCATTTCAAACTTCCCCGTTTAAAAATTAACTATACGGTTTCATCCCCAAACAAAACTCTCGGTGCAAAAAGGAAGACCGATTCCGGAGATAAAGAATCCGGCTATTTATATATCATTGATATTCAATAGATTAAACTAACTAGTTATTGTTATCCACCAAATGGCTCCCGTCAAAGGACCTCACTAGTCACTTGGTCCCAGAGCTTGTCGGAGGGCATCACCCGTTACTTCTTTACCACTGACTTCTTAACAACATTCTTATTCTCCACACATAAATTCAAAAAGTATACCCCTAGCGTGAGGTCAGTTATATCGATTGTTCGTTGGACCATGTTTAGTGATTTTAATAGTTTTCCCTGGGTTGAATAGCCGAATAACTGATTAATTGTCCCATGTCCCGCCTTACTTTTTCACTTTCCCATTTTGCCCAACTTACCGATAACGTTCTGAATAATATCGCGAGCCACATTAACGTCTACCCCTGCTTTTTTAGCCAGGCCCTCAATATCCGGTTTGCGGCCTGCATTGATATCCGGCAGAATCAATGCCATAAAGGCATTCAACTTGTCAATTTCCTCCTGGGATTCTTTGGAGGTTTCTTGTTGGAACAGATTATCATATTCATTCAAAATAATTTCCTTTTTCAGGATATCTTTGGCAGTGATGATCATTGAAATATTCACCCGGATAAATGGTTCTTTTGAAAAACTATAACCATACTGATTAATGCCGTTCACAAGTGCTTCAAATCCACGATCAGTTGACGCAGATAGTATAATAATCTTTTCGATTTCATCGAAATATGCCTGGGCAAAATGGGGAGGTTCGCCCCAATCCTTTAATGTGAGCCGGTATACATTATCACAATATTCCGTTTTGAAGCTTTTTTTAAGCTCTTGTGTATTAATCGAATCCAGGTCGTATTCAGAAATAGCCTGAACCATCTGATCTTTTTTATTAAAGCTTAAGGGATAATTTGCTCCCGACAATAACATCATATAGGGGACAGGATTTTTCTCCACGTCTTCCAGAATTTCCTTATCATCTTCAATCTCAGGCCTGAGCTCTGTTGCAAAAAAATAGATATCATCAGGTTCAAAACTCTTATAAGCTCCAATCGGACCGAAACTCTGCCAACATGCCCCGTTATATCCAACCAGGTTAAACCAAAGAGTGGTTGACTGTTCCTCTTTAATATCCGTTATCCCGGGTGAGAACAAAGTATATTTGTCACCTGAAAAAACATCCTGCATTAGGTAGAAATCCTTAGCAGGATTGCCGGTAATAAAACTGAAACTAAATCTCCAGGCTTGTCTTGCCTGCTGCTCAAGAAATTTTCTTTCTACTTGGTTTATGTTATGTAATCGGGAATGGTTAAGAATAGACTTAATATAACCGTTCTCTTTGAAAATCAAATGGGCCAGATATTGAGCTTTCAATCTGGCAACCCACTCCGCCTGGAATTTCTTTGTTACGTGTTTGTACCTTGAAAACTCCTGACTCATTTTGGGTTCCACTTTATTTTGGCTCGCAACATAATAAATCAGGAATTCGTCAATCACAGTACTTGAAATACTGCTGTTTTTCTTACAAATGGCCCGAATTGAAGTATAATCTTTCATGTGTATATAATTTTGTAAACTATTGAAATTCAGTAAAATAAAAAAACA
>CAYXJR010000045.1:0-37210 GCA_964465145.1 uncultured Porphyromonadaceae bacterium
GATCAAGTCTTCACACTCTTTTATACGGTTATATAATCTCGTGAAAATCTATGATTAAGTTATAAATGGAACTATCATGCATATACCAGCCGCCGAATGAGAATATTAATGGAATTGGGAATTATTTTATGCCATATTATCAACAGTTTCAAAAAGACAGAAAAACCGATTATAGAATTGAGCAATCAATTAATTTCCTTGTTTTGCTTGGACAAATGGAATATATGGGAAACCGATCATAGGGAATTCATTACTTGAGAAAAAATACTACCTTGTTTGAAATGCGAAAATGATTTGAATACTAATAGAAAAAGATATTGTTCTGTGGCAGCTATTTGCCTTTAAAATAACTGAATCATCATAACCTTTATGCCTCGATTGCCTCTGTTGGGTTTTCTTCTTCTTCTTCCTGTCTCACTTTTTGCCCAGGATAAATCATTAAAGGATTTATATGAAAAAACCATGCTGGTTTATGAGAATATTCAGCTTGGTGAACATCTGGAAGCATTAGAAAAAGCAGATGAGATATTAGGAGAGTATTTGCAATTCCCTGGTGGTGAAAAGTATAATACATATTTATACATGTATAAGGCCGAGGCTTATTTGCGACTGGGGGATAATATGCTATCTTCTTTGTGTAGTAATGTAGCTTGGGAAATGGCAGAAAAGGCAGATGAGAACTCCCTCCTTTTTACTATTAAGAATAATCTGGCTGCTCTTGACATTGAAAAACAGGATTATTACTCCTGTTTTAATAAATGTCGTGTTCTACTTGAAGGGAATAAATATAGACCTACCAAGAGCCTGCTAGGGGCAGTTCTCAACAACATGGCTTTGGCAGCCTTTAAAACAAATCACTTCGAAGCCGCTGACAGTCTTTTTAAGAGGCTTTTTGAATTATCTAATGATAGTTTTCCTAATAATCAGTTCGACAGATATCTTCCTTTAAGGAATTACGGATTATACCTTATGCAGGAGGGGCAAAAGGGAAAAGCATTAGAATATTTCATCAAAGCCGTTCATTTATACAAGGATAACTTAGGTGAAAATCATTTTGAAACACTCAGATCGAAGCTTTATCTGGGCGACTGTTTGTTAAAAAATGGAACCCGGGAACCTGCCTTTGAGCTTTATAACCAGGTAATTTCTTCCCTGAATCCTGATAGCCTGCAAATTCGTCCATCAGAATATGAGTTGCTGTTGATTAAGAGCTATTTTTCCAGGGCTGGATACTGGTTTGACCAAAAAACCCAAATGAAAAAGGAAGAAAGAATACATTCTTTAAGAACTTCCCTGGAGGACCTGAAGAAAGCCGAAGACAGAATCCTTTTTATGATGCAGTATTATTCAGCAGGGGAGTCAGGGTTTACATTGGCGAAAATAGCCAGGCCTGTCTATAATATGGCTGTTGAAGTCTCGCTTTGTTTATACGAACTTAGCATGGATAAAGATTATTTTGTGCAAGCTTTGGTATTATCAGATAAGGCGAAAAAACTATCATTGTTCGCACGTAATCTTGCATCCCGGATAACAGAACTATCCCCAACCATTGAGGGTTTGAGCAGGAATCTCTATAAGACCCGCCAGGCATTGGCCAGCCACAATCATGATTCAGAAGGATTTTCCTCTGCTAACAATTACCATAAACCCCTGATTGATCTGCTTCAGGAATATAGCATGGATAAGATAAAACTTGATTCAGCCCTCGGCATCAGGCCTTTAGATGAAATGGAATTAAGCCTCCCTCATAAATCTCTGAATATTTTCCAAAGGCACCCCTTAATAAGTTATCACGATCAGGATTCTATTTTCAGGGTGATGGTAGTACTGGGTAAAAAATATCAGGAGTTCAGGATCAAGAAAACTGATGAATTACTAAATAACATTATTGCCTTTAAGCGCTTACTCTCTACAATCAGGTCAGGTTCATATACCGGATTCGAATTCAACGAGTTTGTTGAACTGGCAAGCTGCCTGTATAATCTTCTAATTGAACCGATTGATTTTATTAAGCCTGGACAAACATTATTTATTCAGCCGGATGGTGACTTATTGGGTTTGCCTTTTGAAATTCTTCTGCCGGGAGATCAAAAAAACAAAAGTAATTTCACAAAAGGGACCTTCAGGGATCTTCCTTATCTATTAAAGGAAAATCCGGTTTTTTACCTGTCTTCAATTTATTCATTTAAGAAAAGTCCAGAAAAGGGTAATGAATCATTGCACTTCGATGGCCATGCCTATATCAACGATAAGGATTTCAATGAATCAGAGCTGGGAAATGGCCTTGACTGGCAGCATATTTTATCCGATAATGCCAAAGGGAAGAGTATATATCTAAATGGATGCGAAACGGGATTAGGCCCTTATTATTCCGGTGAGGGACTTATGAGTCTGGGTTTGGCCTACCTTCTGTCCGGTGCACAACAGGTTATTGAGAACTTCTGGATGGTTTCTGAAGAATCTTCTTCAAAAATTGCTTCGGAATTCTATAGAAATGGGGGGTTCAACAAGCCTGCCACAGCTTTAAGAAAAGCTAAACTTTCATATATGGAAAATGCTCCTGACGGAATGGATCATCCTCATTATTGGGCTGGCACCATGGTTCAAGGGCAACAAGAAGAAAATGAGAATAGTCTGGCTTTTTTATGGATCATTCTGGCGGTTCCGCTAATGATATTTTTCCGTTTAATTTTCAAGCACAGATTGTAAAGACGCAAATATGCGTCTTTACAACATAATTCCCCTAATCCAATAATTCATTTTTTTCTCAGATAATCAGCGGTTTAGAAATCTTGTTGAAAAATATTTCTAAAAACCATTAATATTTTGGATTGGGGGATGATATATCTAAAAGGATGTGGAAGGTAACTAGTCACTGCAAGAGACACAAACACCTAAATAATTAGTACATGGTAAAGTTTATTTATTTACAGAGACTAAAGGTTATGTCAAATACTGTTAAAATCGAAAGGAGGTGATGTCGCAAAATGGATTAATGAAAAAATCAGGCCCAAATAGCTTTGCTGGCTATTTCTGGACAATGCTTGTCCTTTGCAATAGCATTGGAAAATAAGAAAGAAATTAATTATGATAGTTTAGTTAAAAAACATGACATGAAAAGAAAAATATTTATTACAATTGCTGGAGGTGTGTTTGCTTTTGGTATTATGTTGAGTCCTATGACCAATACGGATCAATCAGAGAGCAGTATCTCCATTGAAAACCTTAAAATAATGGCTAAGGCTTTTGCTGAGGAAGTGGATTGCACAAAGGTTCCATTAACCTCGGCGGAGTATTTAGAGTGCTTTAATTGTGTGGCGGTGAATGTTGTTAGTTTTTGTAATGCAAGTGATGGTACAACTCACTCATACGCAAAGCCACCAGAAGAACCTGTTGGAACTTAATAGACTTTATTAATAATATATAACCCTTTAGGTTGCAATAGTATAGATGTATATAAAACTATTTGACAGTCTTTAGGGTTGCTATTCTAAGATAAATTATGCTAAAACAAAATAAAATGAAGAATCTCGGAATTTATGTTTTAATTATTATTGGACTTTTTGGATGTGGAACAAATAAAATCCAAACGGAAAGAATTTCCTTAGATCCTGTCGTTATTTATGAAGGATTAGCAACCAATTTCCCTGGGGAATTGTTTGTTGATGAAAACTATTTCTATACACCATCTTCATCTTCAAATTATCATTTGGGAATTCATGACATAAATACCGGAGAAGAAATTGCTGGAACGGTAAGAATTGGGAAGGGCCCACAAGAGTTTATCACTCCAAGTATACATCAAATAACCGAACAAGGTTTATTTGTTTATGACCCGAACCTACGTAGAGAAGCATTTTTCCCAATAAATGATGCAATTGAAGGCAAATACAGTTGTCAAATGTTGCCAAAGAAGGAAACGGTGATCTACTCAAGAGTTTTATGTATTGATGACGAAACCCAAGTAGTGTTACAACCAGTTGGTGCTAATCTTTTTCAACTTTGGAGATCAAATGAGTTTACTGAGTTTGGCGAACCATTTACTGGAAGTATTAGCAATGCCAATATATATCTCCAAGGAGAAATTGCATATCATAATGAAAAACGTAAACTGGTGTACACAAATTTTTACTTACCATATATTGCGATCTATAAATATAGAAACGGATCTTTTCACCTGTTCAGCGAAAGAAGAGATTTCGACAAATTAGATATTCAGAAAAATCGACTTAAAACCGACAAGACAAGAATGGGTATGACAGGTCTTACTTTAAGCAAAGATTATATAGTTTGCATTCAGCGTGACTATGAAAATGACTTTACAGATGAGTCAACTGTTGGGAGAGACTTTTCAAAATTATCTCACACAGTATTTCTTTACTCTTTTGAAGGTGAGCTGGAAACGATAGTTGATTTAGGAAGCCCGGTACTTAGATTAGCGAGTACTCAAGAAAATAATGTTTTATTTGCGACGGTATTCCGAAACAATGAGTTTCAGGTTGTTAGGTATCAATTGCCTTCATGACAATTACAGTACTATATATTAAATGAGAAGCCTTATAATAACATTTCTTATTTTGCCCTTACTCATTTCCTGTGACAATCGCACTCCTGGGATGAAAGAGATTGCAAAGGTTATTAATCATCCTATTCAATTAGAGAATTTTGAAGAGGTAATGTGGGGAGATGAAGTAATGAAGTATTCTGAATTCAGACAGAAGTTTAAGTATTATTCCATAGTATATCTCGAAGATGGTTGCAGTCCATGTTATGCTAAATATGTTGAATGGCATAAAAGAATTTATTCCATAAAAGTCCCTGATGATTACACAATATTGTTCATAATCAACGCTTTAAATTACGAGTATTTTTTGAATGATGTAAAAAGGATTGAAGCATTTAAGTCACCATTTTGTACCATCATGGATCCCCATTTCGACTTTATCAGGGAGAATCCTGATATTCCCCGCCGGATAATAGATCGATCTCTTCTTATTGATTCTTTGAATAGTATTAAGATGATAGGAGCGCCTTTTGAAACGGAGGAATTAACAAAGCTTTTTTATGACATAACGAATAGTAAGCAGGGAAAGCCATAACCTTTTCTGGCCGATTCTATTCAAATTGGTTTCACATTTTCAAACTATGTATAAACTTCGGCTTTGGAATGATTCCCTGAATATTTCTGTAAGACTTTGTAATAATTTCCATTACCTCGTTAAAACATGAAACAAGGAGCATTTGTTTCACCCTGTCTAATTCTCTTTTTTTTTCTTATAAAAGGAGTCTGGTGGTTGGCAATATCTTGGATAATCTTTCTTTTACCTTTTTGGATAATATTATCTTGTTGGGAACAGATTATTAAACTTCACAGGAGTCTGAAAATACTAATTTATTCCTCCATTCTCCTTAGCTTGTTTGTCCTTGCTATTTTTCTACGTGTTTTTGTTTTTGGGATTTTCTCAATTGAATCCATATCGATGAAACCAACCATATATCCAGGAGATATAGTTTGGTTGAGCAAATTATCCTATGGCCCCAAGCTTCCAAAATCTCCTTACGAGATTCCATGGATTAATTCCCTTTTTTGGTTAGCCCAAAAGAATAATAATTCTGAGGAGAAATTATGGAATTATTCCCGATTAGCAGGATTCTCTAAAGTAAAACAAAATGACATCATAGTTTTCAATCATCCCCAGAATGGCGATGTTTATATAAAACGATGTGTGGCAACTCCAGGAGATACAATTGAAATAATTAAAGGCGCAGTATATGTGAATAGAATATTGATATCTAATCCGCCAAAAGTTTTTTTGAACCCTACCATTTCAATGGATCAACAGTCACATCTAAATTATGGAGACTTAGCTTTGGATCTTAAAAATATTCCGCCAATTATTATTCCTTTCAAAGGCATGCAAATACAACTTGATACTACGCAATCTCCGTTTTACATGAAGATCGTTGCGAAAAATGATACTGTCAATTTCTCTGGTTATTGTGATAGGCCAACAATTTCCAAGAATAACACTTATACTTTTAAAAGCGACTTCTATTTCCTTATGGGTGATAACATGCTTAGGAGTATAGATAGCCGTTTTTTTGGTCCTGTTCCAGAGTCAGCCATTATTGGAAAGGCAACTTTTTTACTCTTTTCCAAGAACAAATCTCAAAAATATGTTTCCAGGTTTGTGAGACCCTTTAGATAATAATCCCCGAGTTGATCGCGAAACCTGGCAATTGAGCACCCCCTATCATGTACCAGGACTTTCTTTTCCAGATAAAATACTAATAGCCAATAATAAATGCTATTTTATTCATAGAATGGCCCTTAACAACGGTTTTTCAAACTTTTATTCTTACGATTTGCCTTTTGAAGAATAGCCTTAAACTATTTTCAATTCAATTGGTTTTCACAGTCCTCAGTCGTAGAGACGAATAATTGCGTCTCTACGATGGTTTGTGCAATTGCGATTGTAGAGACGCAATTATTCGTCTCTACGATGATCCATGCAATTTCGATTGTAAAGACGCAAATATGCGTCTTTACCTGGTATGGTGTATATGAAAAAAGCCGCGTTAAGATGATATATTTTCTTAACTTTATTTGATAATCCTGATAATCCTGATAATCATGAGGGTCCTAGTCCTAACTTTCTTTTTGATTGCAGGGCTTGTCCTTTCCTCAAGCTGTAAACGAAGCGATCCAGAAGCCCCTGTCCCCCCATTGGCTGTTGTTTCATTATCGCCTGATACACTGTTTACCACAACAATGCTAAGGTTTGATTGCTCACTATCGGAGCCTGGAAACGAGCAGGATAAGATCTATTTCCGGTGGGATTGGAACAGTGACGGTATTTGGGATGAAGAATTTTCCAATGACCCGGTTTTTATGCACCGTTTTTATTCAAAAGGAACCCACAGTTTATCAATGGAAGCTCTTAATTCATCGGGATTAACAGATACCTCTAATTTCCTTGTAACCGTTGAACAGGGCTATTCAAACCCAAGGGCCCTGTTTAAACTGATACCTGAATCGGGGAACAGGATTACTGAATTTACTTTTGATGCTTCTCTTACCCAGGACGACGAAGATTCCCTGGATCAGCTGGTGTTTAAATGGGACTGGAATGGAGATGGGATATGGGACACAGGGTTCAGCTCCAAAGCCATTGTCAAGCACACCTATTTCGAGATAGGCTCCTTTCAGCCAGTCCTTGAGGTAAAGGATCCAACCGGAAGAACAAGCATATATAAACAAGATCTTGAAGTAAATCAGACCAATCCGGATCTGCATGTTGAATTTAGCTGGAGCCCCTTGCATCCTCTACAGGAGGATACAGTATTGTTTGATGCTTCACTTTCATATAATCCTGTTGACCCTGATAATGTATTACTTTATTACTGGAAATTTGATTTGGGAGAGCCTTTAAAAAGTGGCAAATGGCTTGGTCCCTTCCACGAACCAATAATTACACAGGTTTTTACAATGGAATTTGAGTACACCGCTACCTTAAAAATTGTGGATGTTAATAGTCTGGAAAAACAACTTGTACAACCTGTTCGAGTGTTTCATCTAAACCGGCCGCCTGTTCCGATGTTCAAAATAGGAACAAAACTTGGCAACCTCACCACCCAGTTTTATCTGGATGCATGGCCAACCTCTGATATTGAGGATCTGCCAACAGCTATTAAAGTCCGATGGGATTTTGATGGAGACAAGAGTTGGGATACGGAATTCAGCGGGGAAAAGTATTACTATCACCGTTTTTCTTCTCCTGGGACTTACCAGATCATTCTTGAGGCTATTGACACACAAGGATTGAAAGATACTACCTCAGTCTATGTAGATGTATCTGCTGGAACCAATGAGACTGGATTAATCATTGACCGTCGATATGATGCTGAAAGTTTCTATCCGACAGTAAAAATTGGGGACCAATGGTGGATGGCAAAAAATATGGCTTACGAACCAGGGAACTTAACCAATAAAATTGATACCCTCCGATCTATGTGTCAAAAATGTGGATATTATGGTTTACATTATACAGCCTATTCAGCAGCCAGTATGAATATGAGGGAAGGTGCCCAGGGGATATGCCCAAAAGGATGGCATCTTCCCACCAGGAAGGATTGGGAAATCCTGATCTCTACCATAGGAGGCTATTCCTCAGCATCAGAATTGTTATTGGGTGGTTCCACCGATTTCAATGCCCTATTTGCTGGCTGGGGTGAAAAAAAAATAAAGTCACTTGAAGGAGGTGGTACAGAAACAAAATGGGAATTTATTGGCCAGGGTTCTATTACTTATTTCTGGTCATCTACACCCCTTAAACCTGCTCCTCCTGCTTATAGTCATTGGAATATCGCTATGTTAAAAGGAGAAGATAAGATATATCCAGGATACTCCGGCAATGCCAATTTCTTATCAGTGAGATGTATAAAAAATGAATAGATTAAAGAGATACAGGTTTTTTATAATAAGTTTAACCCTGATGGGTCTGTTTTTACAGTCCTGTGAGGAAGATATTCAGTTGTTTACAAGCCCAAAATTTGTACCTGTTGTCTATTGTTTGCTCAATCCACAGGATTCCATTCAGACAGTTAGGGTATCGAGGGTGTTCCAGGATAGGAAGCAATTGACAGATTGGGAACAAACTTATGATGGATATTTGAATGATTCTACCAAGCGAATATATATTGAAAGTATAGGGGAGCATGGTGATCGTACGGTTATTGATTTTTCATACTCACAGTCGTTCCGTACCTGCAACGATACTCTTTTCGCGTGTACTGATTTATATACATGCAAACTAAAGCCCAGTCATTTAATCGATTACAGTTTGTATGTATACTTTCCCGAAACAAAAACCATGGCTTCGGCGAAAATAAAGCCGATAGCACCTGTCCAACTGATTGATCCGGCTATTGTCCCGGGAAGAAAGATGGTAATCGATCCAACGCAGGCCTATGTGATCAGATGGTTTGGTTCCCCCGGTACAGCTTATTATCAGGGGATATTCCATATTAATTATTTGGAAAAAAAATCGGATGAGATTGTAAGTAAAACAATTTCTATGCCCCTTAATGCTGTTCTTCAATATCCTGACGAAGCTATTTTTAGTCAGAATGTAAATGGCACCCACCTCCTTAAAACCCTGAAGGATAGTATTCCGGTTTTGGATAGTGTCAGTCGCAAAATAGTGGATTTTGATTTTACCTTTATCTACGGTGGTATTGAGTTGGCTTTGTTCTCCAATTCAGGGATTAATCCTTTAGGTCTGTCCGACAGAGTTTCTGATTACAGCAACCTCGATAATGCAAGGGGAGTATTTTCATCAATATCCAGATTACATGTTTATAGAATTCCACTGGCTGATCAGTCAGTAGATACTATTTCAATGAATCCCTTGACCAGAAACCTGAACTTTTTAACCAGCAATGAGAATTTTTAAAATAAATATTAGGAAACTTCTTGGTGCTATTTTAATAGGATTAATTCTATTCTCATGTGAAGATGAAACCCCAATGGAAGGATTTGAAGGTATTTTACTTCCTGAAAACCATGGAATTATGGAGGTTGATTTCGAGCTTCCTGAATATAATTTAATCCAGAATGGGATCAGAAGGGTTGATCTGGCAGTCTGTAACACCATGTATGAAATGAACCGGGGAATTTTCTTCTACCATTCTAATGTGTCAGACGCAAAACAGGTTTATCAGATTGTTCTGCCAGAAGGCAAATATTTTTACCAGGCTGTCATTACCTGTTCCCTTGGTGGTGACTCTTGTGTGATGGGAGGCTTTCCATACGGCCAAGGCGGCATGAAATATGCTTTTGATCAGGTTGTGATTATTAAAGGTGAAATAACCCGGTCGATGCCGTCGTTTCAGTAGGGACGAATATTTGCGTCCGAAAATCGGAACCAGAATACCATAATGACATGAAGGACGCAATTATGCGTCCCTACGTATTTATTCGAAGAATTCATACCGGTATTCCTTCGTAAATTCCAGGTTGACTTCTTTGGTCATCCGGCCATCTTCATCATATTCGAAGCGGCTCTGGTATTCAAGCTCATTATCAGCCAAATATCGTTCTTCCAGAACGGTTCTTCCATTCAGATCATATTCATAATTAAAGGAGTATTTCCCTGATATGTTTTGTTTGATTACCTGCCCATTCTCATCATAATCCATTTTCAGGAAGTCAGACAAGACACCTTTTCGGTTACGGTTAGCCCGGAAGATAATGTTTTTGTTTTCATCATACTGGTATTCCGTCACTAGAAAAAGTTTACGTTTATTATCGAGTTGTTTTCTTGTTACCAGGTAGCCATTTTCATTATAAATGAATTCAAATGCCTCCTTGAGTTTGTTCCTGTAATCAAAAACTTCGCGAGAGAGAATTTTCCCCGAATGATCATTTTGCACAAGTTCTCTGGATTCAAGTTCGCCATTTTCATCTTCTTCTATCCATTCTTCGGTATGCTTCTCCTCATCTTTTTTCGTATATTGTATGGCTGTGGATTCATCCTGGTAATTGATCTCAATCCGATCGATGCTGCCATCTTCATTCCTCATGTATTTTTTATGCTCGGATACTATTTCTCCGTCCAGCCAGATTATCTCTTCCAACAGGCGATTCTCATCATCATATTTTGAGATGGTTTTATTCTGAACACTAGCGTCTTCCTCAAATTCGATATTCTCAATTACATTGCCATTTTCATCAAACTTGCTCAACTCGCTGGTATATGAGCTTCCATCGAGGTTTATTGTTATAACTTCAAGCTTTTTTGGTTTGCGCATAGGTTTGTATTTTTTTCTGTGTCCAATTGTGTACCATAAGCATTAACCAGCCGATAAATAGGCCGAGAAGGATTCCGCCAATAACATCACCAGGATAATGCACGCCCAGGTATATTCTGCTATAGCTAATTATCAGGGCCCATGCCATTATTATCAGGGTAAAGGGTTTTCGATTAATCAATCCGGCAGATATCATCAATAGCCCAAAGGCATTAGCAGCATGGGAGGAAACAAAACCGAACTGGCCACCGCAGTGATCCGCAACCAGCCTGACCTGGCCAATCAGGAGGGGCTCATGACAGGGACGCAGGCGTTGAAAAACCTCCTTGAACATATGAACTGAAGTCTGGTCAGTTAACAGGATGGTGATTATTATAAATACAAAGCTCAAAAGCCCCCGGGTTCCCGACCTTTTAATAAGATATATTGCCAGAGCGAGATAGACCGGGACCCAAATCCAACTGCTGCTTAAAAAAATCATTACTGGGTCCAGCGCAGGAACACCTCCCTGGTTTATTAACAGGAATAATCTTTGGTCTAATTCAATAAGGGTGTGAAGCATGGTTTATTCCTTGAGCGCTTGCCAGATCATGTTTTTCACGGAGTCTAAATTTTGACTGGTGACAGAAGAAAAGAATTCATAGCGGAGATCGGGAAGATCTTTCTTGATCTCTTTCATCAGTTCATCGTCTAACAGGTCAGACTTCGATATTCCCAATATTCGTCTTTTATCCAGAAGTTCCGGGTTGTATTCTTCTAATTCTTTGATAAGAACCTCATATTCCTCCCTGATGTTATTGCTATCAGCAGGTATCACAAATAGAAGGACAGAATTTCGTTCAATGTGCCGTAAGAATCTTAATCCCAAACCTTTGCCCTCATGAGCCCCTTCGATTATCCCCGGGATATCTGCCATGACAAAAGATAAATTATCATGATAGACTACAATACCAAGTTGAGGGACCAATGTTGTAAAAGGGTAATTGGCGATCTTGGGTTTGGCGGAGCTCACCACTGAGAGCAGGGTAGATTTTCCGGCATTAGGAAATCCAACCAGTCCAACATCTGCAAGTACTTTAAGCTCCAGTATCTTCCAGCCTTCTTCAGCTGGCTCCCCAGGTTGTGCGTAACGGGGAGTTTGGTTGGTAGCGGATTTGAAATGTACATTGCCCTGACCTCCCTGGCCTCCCGGAGCGATTATCCTTTCTTCTCCGTCCTGTGTTATCTCAAAGAGAAACTCTTCTGTTTCGGCATCTTTGGCAATAGTGCCGAGAGGGACCTCAATGTATGCGGATTTACCATCAGATCCTGTTTTTTGAGATTTACTCCCGCTGAATCCGTTTTCAGCGAAAACATGCCGGTTATATTTCAGGTGAAGCAATGTCCAAAGCTGGGCATTACCCTTAACAATAACGTGCCCCCCGTGCCCTCCATCACCACCATCGGGACCTCCTTTGGCGATGTATTTTTCGCGACGCAGATGGGCAGAACCGGCTCCGCCCTTTCCTGATCGGCAGAAAATTTTGACATAGTCGATGAAATTGTTTTTTGACATAGGCGAAGATCAGGCCAAAAGGCTTTCAATATTCTCAATCAATCGATTGGTGATTTCATCGACCTTACCCACTCCGTTAATGGCGAAAAATTTATCCTGTTCTGAATAATAGTGAATCAGTGGCTCGGTTTTCTCGTGATAGATTTGGATACGGTTTTCAATGGTATCATTATTGACATCATCGGTGCGCCCTGAGGTTAAACCCCTGTTTATCAAGCGGGAAACAAGTTCATCATAGGGTACAACCAGTGCTATTACCGCCGTTATGGTTTCCTTTCTTTTGTTGAGGAGAGTTTCCAGTGTGCATGCCTGAGAGATAGTTCGAGGATAACCATCCAGAATGATCCCTCGTTTGTCCTTGTGAGAATTCATGCGTCTTTCTATCATCCCAATCATGATTTTATCGGGCACCAGTTCACCCTGGTTCATAAATTTTTGGGCTTCGATCCCCAATGGTGTTTGATTGGTTACTGCAGTTCGCAAAATATCTCCGGTAGCCAGGTAGGCAAGGTTAAAATGCTCAATCAGTTTTTGAGATTGAGTGCCTTTGCCCACACCTGGGGGGCCAAAAAGTATTAGATTGATCATCAAGTAATTATGTTTTTTATACAATGGTAAATATTCCTTTAAGGTTCCGGCCGTAGCCGTTATAATCCAAACCGTAACCTACAATGAAATCATTTGGTATATTTAAACCAATGTAATCAATGGTAAAATCTTCCTGAAAGGCATCCGGTTTGAATAACAAACTTGCGATGTGAATGTTTTCCGGACCAAGTTCCTCCAATTGTCGGATCATGCTTTTCATGCTAATGCCAGTATCTATTATATCCTCTATTACAACAACCTCTCTGCCCTGAATGCTTTCATTCAGGCCGATTATTTTTTTAACTAGTCCGGATGATTCTGATCCCTCATAGGAGGCCAGTTTAACGAAGGAAATGGAGCAAGGGAAATCCAAACGCTTAAAAAGGTCAGAGGCAAAAATAAAGGCACCGTTGAGGACAGCAATAAAAAGCGGGTCTTTACCATGGAAATCACGATTAAGATTCCCGGCAATCCTGTCAACAGCATCAAGAATATCTCGCTCAGGAATGCTGAGCCTGAAAGTTTTGTCAAATACTTTTACAATATCCATACCGGGATGGTCAAATGAAATTTTGTACCTTGCAAATCTATAAAAACATAGCATAAATCATACTTAAATAAAACATTGAGTATTTGAAAATTGAATATGTGCAGATGTAACAAACATGAAGAAAATCCATCAATAAATTAATGTCATGCAAGCAAAAGTGAGTATTATCATGGGAAGTACTTCAGATCTTCCTGTAATGGAAGCTGCGGCGAAAACCCTGGATGAATTTGAGATCCCATTTGAAATTAATGCTTTGTCGGCTCACAGAACACCAGAGGAAGCCATGGAATTTGCCAAAGGAGCATATAACAGAGGAATTCGTGTGATCATAGCAGGTGCTGGAGGAGCAGCTCATCTACCCGGTGTGATCGCAGCTTTGACTCCAATGCCTGTGATTGGTGTACCAATTAAATCGTCCAATTCGATCGATGGGTGGGACTCAATACTATCCATTCTTCAGATGCCCTCAGGCATCCCTGTGGCCACGGTGGCTCTCGACGGGGCAAAAAATGCAGCGATTCTGGCTGCACAGATCCTGGCCACGGGTGACCCTGTTATCCTAGCCAAGGTTACAGCATTCAAAGCCAGTCTTGCCGAAAAGATAGTTAAAGCCAATGAGGAGTTAAAAGAGATAAAGTTTAAATTTAAAACGAACTAGTTTTCCATTTTCGGTCAAAGGGTTCATCTATACTGTTAAAAAGTATTGATGAACCCTTTTTTATTTATTTTTTCTCTGATTGCCCTGCTCCTGTTGCCCATTAGTGTTAATTCACAGGTTGGAGCTGTATATTCTGATCCTGTTCACCCCCTCAGGCTGTTAAGTGAAACTCCCGGTCAGGAAAGATCCCTGCAGATAAGTTATGCAAGCCCATACGGGATAGCTTCCCTGGCAGATTTCGGGATTGCTTATTATCAGCCTGTTAAAAGGGGAGTAATAATTGCTGATTTAAACTGGCTGGGGCTTACTGGGTACTACAAATACCATATTGGTTTAGGTTATGCCATTGTTCCGGGCAAATCTTTTATGGCCGGACTCAGCCTTCATGCCGAAATATTACCCGGATTGGATCCCGGGCACCGCAGGATTATTCCCGGATCCTCAATCTTCACCTGCTTCAATTACCGGGAAATGATTATTACACGCTTACGCCTGGATAACCTGACCGCTATGTTTGCATCCCCTGGTTTTCCTCTGAGAGAGGCACTCTTTTCAGCAAGCACAAGATTGACGGCCAGGGATGATATCAATATTATTTGCGGATTAAGCTATGCGAAAGGACGAAGTCCGCTTTTCCGTGCAGGTATTTCCATCCTGGCTATGACCAAACACGAAATTGCTGCCGGGATGCAAAGCGGGCCGGCCGGGTTCTGGGTCGCTTACAGGCTTTCATTGATTAAGCTTGATTTTCTTTTTACTATCCAAACCAGCGGGGTGTTTGGATATGAGCCCGGGACTTCCCTGAAATTCTTCCTTGATTGATAAAAGGCTTGTAATGAAAAGATTATGGTTTCTTTTGCTGTTCCTTGCAGGGATCAATGCCTCCTTTGGCCAGGCAGGAGATATTCTCGGATCCTTACTGGAGGGTTTAACTGAAATGGAGGAAAGTGAATATAATATGTTGATTGAAGATCTGGAGGACATGATGGAAAATCCCTTAAGCCTGGCCGATATTAGCAGGGATAGGCTTAGGGCTCTTCCATTCCTGACAGATATTCAGATTGATGCCTTGTTGGGGTATAAAGATTCAACAGCAGCATCTCTTTCCTGGGAGAAAATATTAATATCGATTTCAGCAAGCCCTATGCAAAGGGAGATCCTGCCGAAGCTGATATTTCTGAAAGACAGCCAGCAGCAATATCATAATTATAATAAGCCTGTCAGGTATAACTTTATGACGACCTGGTGGAGGAATATTGAAAGGGCTGAGGGTTATAAGGGTATGGAGGATGGAGCCGGATTTGAAGGGCCCGCATATGGCTTAAGGTCGAGGGCACAGGTTTCAGGCAGGGATTTCAGCATAAAGGTTTTGGCGGAATCTGATCCCGGCGAAAAGGATTTCCGTATGCCAGACCACAGATCGGCCGGCATTGAGCTTTCCCCGGGCAAGCGGTTGGTTAAAATTCTTTTCGGCGATTATCATTTTACCATGGGGCAGGGCCTTGGAATGGGAACCAGGCCTGTGTTCAGCTCCTGGAAATCCGATCCCCACCTTCAATTGAGAAAAACCACCGGGTTCAGTCTGCATGGAAGCTCAGATGAGAACCGGTTTTTAAGAGGTGGGGCTTTTCAGTTTAATAAGAATGATTTAACGGGAAGGATCTTCATTTCCTCCAGGGATCTGGATGCTACCATAAAGGAACTGGAGCCGGGCCTTAATTATTTTTCCGGGATATATTCCACAGGCTTGCATAGGACAAAATCAGAATTATTAAAGAAGGATGCCGTTTATGAGGAGATATCGGGTGTGGAACTTGATTATTCCGGCAACCGGATTGAAATAGGTGCCCTTTTTGCCGGTTTCAGCTATTCCGAAAAATTTAAAGTTCCGGATGCAGGATCCTGGCCGGTTGATGAGCCGGATTTCAGAAACACCGCCTTTCGTTATTCAGCCTGGGGCAGGGGGCTCCTGGGCAGAGGCATGCTGGTCGGCGAATTTGCCATGACATCAACCGGAGGTTCTGCAATATGTGCGGCATATTCTGGTTTTTACAACAAAGGCCTGGGCTATGTTATTCATTTCGAGAGCAATGAAGAGTCCTTTTTCAGTCGTAATACATCGGTATCATCTTCTGTAGTAAAAGCCGATGGACAAAGCAAAGGCCGCATTAACGTATTATACCAGCCCCGTAAAAATTGGGGTATACAGGCGGAAATGGGGATCAGCGGGATTGTGGATCCGGTATTGGAAGATGGTGGAGCTGATATCTACTTAAATTCAAGATTGTTTTATGAGCTTGATCCTGTGCTTGCGGAAGCCGTTTTTCAGTCCAAATCCGGTAAAATCCTATGGACCTTCAAAATCAAGGAAAATGATGCCGAAAAAGCTTTTTACTGGCAGGGGGAGATTGGTTTTTCCTCAGCCGATTTTCAGGGGATGATTAAAAACCCGGGCACATATTTCTCTGCCAGGTGCAGGTACAATGACCCCGGTGAACATGTCAGCCTGCAGGCCGGCCTAAGCCTGTTTACCGGAAATGACAACAGCCATCCATTCTATATCTATGAACCAGATGTATACTACGGCATGAGTTTGCCCGCACTTTCGGGAACAGGAAGCAGGACGTTCTTTCTCCTTCGCTATAAATTCTTAAAAACTTTTTCCATTGAAATTAAACTTTCGAGGGTTGATTATGATGACAGGGATGAGATTGGGAGTGGATTAGATAGGATTCCTTTTAATCACAGGACGAGTTTGAAGGTGCAGGTGGTTTATAGAGGGAATTATGAATTATGAATTATGGAGGAGCCCAAGTTCGGGAAGCCGAGCATGCTGAATCCGCTAAAGATTTTATTCATAAGCTATCTATAGCCCAAAAAGAAGCTAACGAAACGCTGTACTGGCTTGAATTGCTGAAAGAATCTGAATATATAATCCAAAAGGATTTTGATAGTTTTTATTATGAGGCAGAAGATATCAAAAAGATTATAACGTCAATCATCCTAACCATGAAATCCAAATAATTCATAATTCATAATTCATAATTTTTTAAGTTCTTCTTTCAACTGAACAAGTGCCTGTTCCAGCTGAGTTTTCGGACAAGCAAAGTTTATCCTCATAAACCCCTCACCGCCAGGGCCGAACATTGTTCCCGGGTTCAGGCCCACGCCAACATCATGGATCATCCAACGGTTAAGATCTTTGTCGTTCATTCCCAGGGCGGAGAAATCCATCCAGGCGAGATAAGTGGCTTCGGGGACGAGTATTCTGATGCCGGGGAGTTCTTTATTCACGAAATCCACGAGGTAGTCGCGGTTTGATTTGAGGTAGGCAAGCAGTAGCTGCATCCAGTCCCAACCTTTGGAATAGGCTGTCATGGTAGCTATCGAGCCGAAAAGGCTGCCCCCTCCGATATGGACTGTCTGCATCAGGTCTTCGTACCTTTTCTTTATTCCCTCATCGGGGATCACGACCACGGAAGTTGCAAGTCCTGCGAGGTTGAATGATTTCGATGCCGCCATGCAGGTAATGGTCCTTACCTTATGTTCACCAACAGCCTCAACGAAAGGTGTGTGCACGGCAGGTTCAAAAATAAGGTCGGCATGGATTTCATCCGAGACAATGAATATTTTATGTTTGCTACAGATCCCGGCTAATTTCCGAAGTTCATCTGGTGTCCAGACTGATCCACCCGGATTGTGTGGATTACACAGGATCAACATTTTTGTTTTGGTGGTGATGTTATCTTCCAGCTTATCAAAATCCATGCACAGTCGCCCATCCTTCTCAACAAGAGGATTATAGGATAGATTCCGTTCCAAACCCTGTATGCTTTTAAAAAAAGGGAAATACACCGGAGGTTGCACCAGGATTTCATCTCCGGGTTGGGTGAATCCCAGGACAGCCAGGGAAACAGCTGAAACCACACCGGGGGAAAAACTAATCCAATCGGGGTGAATTTCCCAATTGTATTTTCTTAAGGCCCAATCGCGGAATGACTGATTGAATGCCGAAGGACGGAAAGTGTAACCCAGTACCGGATGTTCCAATCTGTCGCGGAGGCTGTCCAGGATAAAGTCGGGAGTTTCAAAATCCATATCAGCAACCCAGAGGGGGATCAGGTCAGGATTCTTGAAATACAGGGAACGGAGGTCCCATTTTACACAATTAGTTTCTTTTCTGTCAATTATCTGGTCGAAGTTGTATTTTTTTTTGTGCATATAAAAGGTTTTCAATAATCAGATTTACAAGTTCTTGATTGTCCTAATTCATTTTCAGTCACTGGAAAACAACCTTGGGGTTTATTTTGTTTCATCTCATTTCCCACTTGAGATAATATTTTTTATGCTGTTCTGTATTTTTTCTTCGTATGCAATCCGAAGGATATTGCAGGTTGACGAATAGCAGTCAAAGTGAAATGAACCTATACTCCTGATTGGTAATATTCCTGGAGAGGTGCCGGTAATGAAGAATGACTGAAAACCGCCTATGTCCGACTTGTGAATTGTCCCCTCTCTGAGAGGAATTCTTCTTTGCCGGGAGAGATCGATTATGATTTGCCTGGTTATGCCTGGGAGGATCATGTCCAGTGGTGGTGTCACCAGTATGCCCTTTTGCAATCCAAAAAGATTCGACCGGCTTCCTTCCAGGAGAAATCCTTCAGGAGAGGTCAGTATCACTTCATACACATTGGTGTTGTGGATAATTTTGTCGGCTGCAAGGCGAACCTCCTTATTCCAGGTCTTGACATTCGGATTAGTCCTTTGAATATTAACCAGGCTAACTACTACCCCTTTTTGGTAATCAGCAAGATTAGGATAATGATGAGGAATAAAACCAATTTGTATTGTCCCATCTTCTCTGGCAGCCTGGATTCGGATATTGCCATTTCTGATCTTCTCCTCCCGGATGAGATTAAAAATACCTTCAATCAGAGCTGTCTGGGTATATAATAATGGGATGTTGGTTATTTGCGACGCTTTCCATAAGCGTTCAATATGTTCAGGAAGAAAAACAGGAGAAGCATTCATTACCCTGACTACTTCATAGATCCATCCTGATGATGCTGGCTTGGGGTATGATTCAAGGGATCCATTCTGTATGAAGCCGTTATTCCAAAACATGGTTGACAAATATAGAAAATTAGTTGATCGGGAAATGGGAGATCTTTGGGGAATAAAAAGATTTTACATTGGATCAACATCCGGCTGAATAATAACCGGTCTGAAAGTTTTATCCTGCTTCATCTGGTGTTGGATCTCCCGGATTTTGGTCCGTATTTGTGTCAGTTCTTTACCTTTCCCCGATTTGATCAGAATGGTTCTCAAATAGAGGGATTGAACCCTGGACACTGGAGGAGCCTGGGGGCCCAGTATTTGTGTTGTCCACATTCGCCGCAATTCCCTGGCAAAAACATGAGCACAACGGTTAACCAGTTCGGAGTTTTTATGTTTGAAAGTAAGTTGGATAAGGCGTGAATACGGAGGGTAAATGAAAGATTGTCGTTCTGACATTTCCCATTGATACAGGCTCATGTAATTGTTATGCAGAACCTGTTGCAAAACACGGTGTGATGGGTCGCTGGTTTGAACAATTACCAGACCCTGGTTTTTTTTGCGGCCCGCCCGCCCGCTTACCTGGGTGATAAGCTGAAAGCTCCTTTCAAATGACCGGAAGTCGGGGAAATGGAGGAGATTATCGGCATTTACAATTCCCACAACTTTTACATGATCAAAATCCAGCCCTTTAGATATCATCTGAGTTCCAATGAGAATATCAGTTTTTCGATTCTCAAAGTCGCCGATGATCCTGGCATAGCCTTTTTTTGAGCGGGCTGCATCCAGATCCAGACGGGCTACTCTGGCATCCGGGAAAAGGATCTGAATCTCATCCTCTATTTTTTCTGTTCCGGCACCCTTAGCCAACAAACCCGTGCTTCCACATTTGGTGCACTGAGATTGTAATTTTTCATGGTAACCACAATAATGACAAACTAATCGACTTTGGTTTTTATGAACG
The DNA here is from genome assembly GCA_964465145.1 of uncultured Porphyromonadaceae bacterium. GTDB lineage: Bacteria > Bacteroidota > Bacteroidia > Bacteroidales > UBA12481 > JAUVKA01. The sequence continues at coordinate 20,183 of CAYXJR010000045.1, forward strand.
GTCAGACTTACATCGCAATCTCTGCATTTAGGAATATGTCCACAATTGTCGCAGATCATATATGGGCTGTATCCACGTCGGTTTTGGAATAGAATGATTTGTTCATTGTTTACCAGGGCCTCATCGATAGCGGTGAGTAGTTCAGGGGTAAAATGCCCCCGCATTTTTTTTTTGCGGTAAGCCTCTTTAGAATTAGCTAAATGAATTTCCGGCATCAGGATCTGGCTAAAACGCTCGTTTATTTCAACCAGACCGTATTTACCGGATCGGGCATTGTAATAGGATTCCAGTGAAGGGGTAGCTGACCCCAGGAGGACGTGGGCTCCATAGATCTGACCCAGTATAATGGCAGAATCCCTTGCCTGGTAGCGGGGAGCAGGATCCAGCTGTTTATATGATATCTCGTGCTCCTCATCAACTATTATGAGGCCCAGGTTATGAAAGGGAAGAAAAACTGCAGAGCGAGCTCCTAAAAAAATTTTGCACGGACTGTCAGGTTTGGACGCACTATTCCAAATCTCCACTCTCTCAGCATCCGAAAAACGTGAATGGAAAACCCCGACCTTTTCCCCAAAGACTGCCCTTAAACGGTTAATAATCTGAGTTGTAAGTGCTATTTCAGGGAGCAAATACAAAACTTGTTTTCCTTGATTCAATTCGCGGAGTATCAAATGAATATAAATCTCGGTTTTCCCACTGGAAGTTACCCCATGGAGCAGGGAGACCTTATTTTCCTTGAAATGATTTAGTATTTGCTGGTGTGCCAGGTCCTGAGCTGGGGTAAGGAATTTTACCTCCTGAACCTGTTCAGGAAGGTATTCTATCCTGCTAATGATTATGGTTTTCTTCAACAGGATCTTTTTCTTTACCAGGGCATTAATGGGGCCATAAGCTTCACCAATTTCTTTAAGCAGTTCTCCCATTGGAATATCTTGTCTTTTCTGATCTTTTTTGGTCTGAAGGTCGAGGAAAGTTAGCAGGCATTTTTCCTGTTTTGGTGCTCGCTGCAAGGATTCGAGCAATAAGCCAAGGCCCTTTTCACTCTTATGCTCAGGATTTATGCACAAAACCGTTTGGATTTTTGGTTTATAGCTCTGGCTAACTTTTTCCTCCAGGCAGATGGCGGATTTATCGATCAGATTTTTTATTACAGGAAGGGGATTTTTCCTTTTCATCATCCCGCCTAATTCTTCCAGGCTTGAGCCGGGATTGTGGCGTATAAACTGAAGAGCTAATTCTTCAAATTCCGTTAGAGCTTCATAATTGTCAAAAGAATCCAGGTATTGAATTCTTGTTTGGCTTTCCAGTTTTAAACCGGAAGGAAGGGCGGCCTTCATCACTTCTCCCAGGGTGCAGAGGTAATAATCCGACAACCATTCCCAAAATCTCCTATGAGGTTTCTGGATCAGTGGATCTTTATCCAATAATCCCAGGATCGCTTTGGCCTCTTCATGTGGTGCCTGGTTGTGGATACGCCAAACTATAGCAGAGTAAATCCTTTTCCGGCCAAATTGGACCATCACACGATGTCCAGGACGGACTATATCAACAAATCCAGATGGGAGGCTGTAGGTATAAGTCTCTCCAAGGGCAAGAGGTAAAACAACATCAGCATATATCCTGGATTGGCCCATTTGTTCAGGTAATTTGACCTGGGACCAAAGGTAATGCTTAGGTCAGGATATCCGCAACTTCCAGGAGAATTCTGTTGAGGTCGTGATGGCGCTTGATGGTTTTATTGAAGGGGACATGGGCTATATCATGGTTTGCAAATCCAATCATGATAGATCTCTGGTTATCGATAAGAGCTTCCACCGCTGCTACACCCAAACGGCTTGCAAGGAAACGGTCAAAGGCCGATGGGGAACCACCCCTTTGCATATGACCCAGTACATTAACCCTGACATCATATTCCTTAAAATCATCTTTTACACGTTGTGCAATCTCATAAGCACCGCCCAGGTTATTTCCTTCAGCAACAAGAATTATATTGGATGGCTTCTTCCCTTTTCCGTTAAGATAGTTATAAAGGCCCTTTTCCTGGTTTTCAACTTCCGGTATAAGGATTGCTTCCGCACCTGTAGCTATGCCTGAATGAAGAGCAATAAAACCAGCTCCCCTGCCCATCACTTCAATAAAAAATAACCTGCCGTGGGCACTGGCAGTATCTCTGATACGATCCACAGCCTCTACCACTGTGTTTAATGCAGTGTCATATCCTATGGTAAAATCTGTCCCGAAAAGATCATTGTCAATTGTTCCGGGAAGCCCAACAAAGGGGATATTATATTCCTGGCAAAAAATATTCGCCCCGGCAAAAGATCCGTCTCCTCCTATTACAACACAGGCATCAATTTCTGCCTTTTGCAGCTGGTTATATGCTTTATTGCGGCCCTCTTCTGTCGTGAATTCCTTACTGCGTGCCGTGCCAAGAATTGTCCCGCCACGTTGTATAATATTTCCAACATCTACGGACTTCAGGGGAATGAAATCCCCGGCGATCATGCCTTTATAGCCGTTCCTAATTCCAATAGCTTCAATTCCGTGATAAATACTTGCCCTCACAACAGCCCTGATGGCTGCATTCATTCCGGGTGCATCTCCTCCTGAGGTAAAAACTCCAATTCTCTTTATGTTGGTCATGACAAGCTTGTATTTTAATATTCTGAAAAATCATGCGAAGTTAATCAAAGGAATTTAATTGTGGAATTGCGATGATTGGACAATAAGGGCAAAAGGTCTGGATTACTCCTGGTGGGGAAAACGCTCCCGAATCAGCTCCATTATCCAATCCAATTGTTCTTCGCGGGACAGGTTACTATTGTCAATCAGGATGGCATCCTCTGCCTGCTTCAGAGGACTCTCCTCTCTGTTCGAGTCGATGAAATCGCGTTGTTGAACATTATCGAGTATATCTTCCAGGCTGACACGACTGCCCTTGGCCTTAAGTTCGTCGAATCGTCTTTTTGCACGTACTTCGGGAGATGCAGTCATGAATATTTTTAGTTCAGCCTGTGGATATACCACTGTTCCAATATCCCGTCCATCCATAACAATCCCCTTTCCCTTGCCGAGTTCCCGCTGAAGTTTCACCATGGCTTTCCTGACAAAAGCGATTTTACTCACGGGACTAACCAGATTGGACACCTGGATTTCACGGATCTCATTTTCCACGTTCTGGCCGTTGAGGAAAGTTTCAGCCTGCCCTGTTACGGCATTTCGGACAAAATGAATATGGATCTCATCTATTCGTTCTTTCAAATTTTCTTGTAGTACTTCGTTGTCCTTTATTAGGCCTTGATTCATACAAAATAATGTAACTGCCCTATACATAGCACCGCTGTCTACGTATGTATAGCCAAGTTTTTTGGCCAGTTCCTTAGCTACGGTACTTTTCCCACTGGAAGAATGTCCATCGATGGCAATGGTGATTTTTTGATCCAGTTTCATAGTAGGTGTATTTTGATTTTAGAAATCATCCAAATCAGTGGTGAGTGTAAGCAGGTGGCTAACACCGGCAACGTGGTAATTGGCCAGAGAATAATCAAGGATGAACTGTTTTAGGTGCAAACCCAACCCGAAGGACATTCCTGAGGCTGAGTTTCTGGTACCCAATTTCAGTTCGGCTCTGCGACGGAAGTTATACCCAAATCGAAAACTGATAGCTTTACCAGGTACAAATTCAACTCCTAATCCTAAGTGGTCCAAGGTTTTAAGTGCTGTTTCTTCAAAATTGTTCTTAAACAGCTTTTCCCCTGTGGCCGGATCAGTATCGTCACCGGGTTTAATGACATCCAGATTATATTTTTCGAGGTGTTGCAGATTGACCGACAAGTTAAAAGGAGCATGTTTAATTTTATAATTAAAACCTGCTAACAATTCAAAGGGTATCGGCTCTCTCGTGGGGTTGTAATAAGTTGTTAACTGGGTCCCTACGTTCCTTGCAACAATAGCAGCTGAAAATAATTGTCCGGGTGCACGATATAACAGGGCTGCGTCCCCGGCTATCCCCCAGGAATGGTATCGTTCAAAAACGGAATAAATGGGCTTAATGCTTAATCCAATACTAAATACGGAATCCAGCTGATACCCCCAGGAAATACCCAGGTTGTATTCTGCGGCCTGAAAGCTGCCGGTTATTTCACCGTATTCATTGGCTTCGATGAAGTCGCCATAGGAAATATAAAATATCTGGGCACTGAAGGTGCCTAATTTGCCGGCCGACCTGGCATAACCAACCTGTCCATATTGTATGTCGGAGAAATAATTGACATAGCTTAAACTGATCTGGTTCCCCATCTCTGGAGACAGGTATGCCGGGTTTTCTCTTACCAGCGAAAGGTCAGGTTTATTAGCGGCAACAATGTTTCCGCTCAGTGCGGCAGACTTTGCGCCTGCGGTCAATCCCAAAAAGCCATACGTATAACTTCCCCCTACCTGGGCAAGGGATATCATGGGCATAATTGTCAGTAAAACCAGGAATGTTACCCTTATGAGCCTAATTCGCATCATAGCTGCCAATATAATGATAAATTCATAAGACAAACGGAAAGGGACCAAGTTTAGTGCTCTCTTGAGGAGGGTAATTCAATTTTTAGCTGACTAACCCATAAGCCTGAAATTTTTCCCGGTCAGAACCAATAAAACGCCAGCGAAGCTTATGAATATTCCAGCAAAATTGTACCAGGAAAACCAGAAGTAAGAAAACCCGATAATCTTTTTTCTGTATTTTTTCAAATTTACCGCTTAGTACTAAAATGAGGGTTACGAATACCGAAGCTACAACAAGCCGGAAAAATATCAAAGCCATGGGCTCAAGGTAGCGATAGGCAAGTTTGTACCATATAAAGGAAAAGGCCCAGAAGCACATTGCCAGGGTTAATCCTCCGTACAAGTTGATTTGTTTTGGGTGGATGAGCGGATTCGAACCGCCGACCTCTGGAACCACAATCCAGCGTTCTAACCAACTGAACTACAACCACCATTTTGCAAAAGCGGTACAAATTTAGACAATTTCTCTGAAATAATACATTTGAATTCCTAATTTTGGATCAAAATCCTGTCAATGCAATTGATCGAAGTTAATGATCGGAAGGGGGTCAAGCTGTTTCATGAAGTGGCAAGGTCGATTTATGAGGGTGACCCAAACTGGGTTGCACCATTACACATGGAGATCGAGAACACTTTCGATCCCGGTAAAAATGGATCTTTTAAAAATGGATCGGCAATACGTTGGATTTTAGCCGGTGACAAAGGTCAATTGCTTGGGAGAATTGCTGCATTTATTAACCATTCCAAAGCCGATAAGGCTGAATTGCCCACCGGAGGGGTTGGGTTTTTTGAATGTTTGCACGATCAGGATGCTGCTAATGTTTTGTTTGATGCTTCCAAAGAATGGTTGTTTGAGCAGGGAGCCCAAGGTATGGACGGTAGTATTAATTTTGGGGAGAATATGGTGAATTGGGGGGTTCTTGTGGAAGGATTTATGCAGCAGGGCTATGGCATGCCTTACAATAAACCCTATTATGGAGAAATGTTTGAAAACTACGGTTTTCGCGATTATTTTCAACAATACTCATACCATAAAGATTTAAGTAAACCTTTTCCGGAAAGGATAGTGAAATTTGCACGATACCTGGAGGACCGTCCAGGTTATCACTTTGAGCACTATAATAAAAAGAACCCTGAAAAATATGTTTCTGACCTTGTGAGTATTGTAAATGATACATGGTCGGATTACATGGAAGATTTCTCACCTATCGAATCAGGAGGGATAGATGAGCTTATTGATACCGCAAAATCGGTTATTGAAGAGGAATTTATTTGGTTTGCCTATAAGGACGGGCGACCGATTGGAGTTGTAATATGCTTTCCTGATATTAACCAGATACTGATCCATTTTAAAGGCCGTTTAAATATTTTTCAGGTCTTTAAATTCCTTTATCTGAAAAAGAGGAAAACGGTATCACGCCTTAGGGTCTTACTGGCTGGGATCATACCTGAATATCAAAATTCCGGTGCAATAGCTGTTCTTTTTTTACAGATACTTAAAACTCTGGACAGGAAACCTCAATATAAGGAGATGGAATTATCCTGGGTGGGAGACTTTAATCCAAGGATGAGGAAGATTTATGAGCAAATCGGTGGTGTACAAATGAAAAAACACATTACTTACCGGTATCTTTTCGACTCCAATAGGCCCTTTGAGCGCTTTACCAATGCCAGTGGAAACAGTAAGTTGCGCAGGTATGCAATTAAAAACCAGAAATAGTGGTTTATTTTTTTGAATTTTAGGGAATTGTATTTAATTTTGCACTCCCTTATGCCAAATAAATATATTAGGGTGCATAAATTAAAATAACAGACATGAAAAAAGGAATTCATCCAGAGAATTATAGAAATGTGGTCTTCAAGGATATGTCCAATGATTACACATTCATGACACGCTCAACGGTTAGCACCAAGGAAACTATTGAGATGGATGGCAAAGAATACCCTCTTATAAAAATTGAAATTTCCAATACTTCTCATCCTTTCTATACAGGTAAGATGAAATTGGTTGATACCGCTGGTCGGGTAGACAAATTCAAGAAGCGGTTTGAAAAGACAAAGGAAATACAGGGAAAAAAGTAGAATACAATATTTATAATAAAATTATAAGGCCGTCTCCACATTGGGGATGGCTTTTTTTTGACTACTTCTTGGTTTATGAAAGAGGGTTGGGATGCCTGGATAGTTGTTTTGGCATAATGCTTGCCAATGATCCTCACATATAAAGCCTAATGAAATTATCTGCCAGATTGACCGAACCAGATATTTCTTCAGACTTATTTAGTATTTTTAATGACAACAAAAACAGAAAGGATTGAATTGTGGGATTTAAGATAGGAAATTCAGATTTTTTAAATTTTGGTGATGATGATGCTGAATTTGTACCCATTGTAGCGGAAACAATTGAAGAAGATATGGACCTTTCATTAGTTCCTGAGCATCTACCTATTCTACCTTTAAGGAATACAGTGCTCTTCCCGGGCGTGGTGATACCGATTACGGTTAGTCGTGAAAAATCAATTAAGCTGGTGCGGGAGATATACAAGGGCAAACGGATGATTGGTGTATTAGCTCAAAAGGATAATGATGTTGATGAGCCTAGTACGAAAGATTTATTCACCGTAGGTACCATGGCTCAAATTCTCAAAATCCTGCAGATGCCTGATGATACAACCTCGGTAATAATCCAGGGAAAGAGGAGATTCAAACTGGAAGAAATTATATCCGAGGAACCATATTTACAGGGGAGGGTGACTGGCTTGAACGAGGCAAAGCCTTTGCAGGAATCAGAAGAATTTGAGGCGATTGTAGGTTCTATTAAAGACTTGGCACTTAAGATTATACAATCATCCTCAAATATACCCCAGGAGGCAAGTTTTGCCCTAAAAAATATCGAAGGAGCGGGATTTCTTATTAATTATATTGGTAGCAATATTAATATAGGCCTTAAAGAAAAGCAGGAATTGCTTGAGATGGATGATTTGAAATCCAGAAGTATCCGGCTTTTGGAATACCTGTCTTTGGAGTATCAGAAACAAAAACTCAAGAGAGATATCCAGGAAAGGGTCAAACATGATCTGGATCAGCAGCAGCGGGAATTTTTACTGAACCAGCAAATGAAAACCATCCAGAACGAATTAGGGGGAAGCCCGGTCGACCAGGAGGTGCAGGAGTTGAAGGAGAAAGCTTTAAAAAAGCAGTGGTCAAAAGCGATAGCTAAAACCTTCAAAAAGGAACTGGAAAAGCTGGGTCGGATTAATTCTTCATCTGCAGAATATTCGGTTCAGGTCAATTATCTGGAAACATTGCTGGATCTGCCCTGGGATTATGCAACAAAAGATAATTTTAATCTAAAGCGTGCTGAAAAAATTCTTCATGAGGACCATACCGGTCTGGATCAGGTTAAAGAAAGAATCCTTGAGCATCTTGCGGTTTTGAAGCTTAAGGGTGATATGAAGGCTCCCATTCTTTGTTTGTATGGTCCTCCCGGAGTTGGCAAGACTTCCCTGGGCCGGTCGGTTGCACGTGCGATCGACAGGAATTATGTCCGCATGTCATTAGGTGGCTTAAAGGATGAATCAGAAATACGGGGGCACAGAAAAACCTATATCGGGGCCATGCCAGGACGGATCATACAGTATATCAAGAGAGCCCAGTCGTCAAATCCGGTATTTATACTTGATGAGATCGATAAGGTGGGCTCCGATTTCCGGGGTGATCCTTCCTCGGCACTGTTGGAGGTTCTGGACCCAGAGCAGAACAGTTCTTTTTACGACAATTATTTGGAGATGGAATATGATCTCTCCAAAATTCTTTTTATTGCAACAGCTAATCAGATCTCCTCGATTCATCCTGCTCTTCGTGACCGCATGGAGCTGATTGAGGTTACTGGCTATGTGGTGGAGGAGAAAATTGAAATCGCTCGTAAACATTTGATAAAAAAGCAATTGAGAGAGCATGGACTGGAAATGAAGCGGTTTAGTTTCTCAAAAGAGGCACTGGAATACATAATTGAGAACCATACACGCGAGTCAGGTGTTCGCCAGTTGGAAAAGAAGATAGCTAAAGTAGTGCGCCAGCTTACAAAAAGAGTAGCTTTTGGAGAAGAGCTGCCAAAACAGTTAAGCATGGATCTGATCCGGGAACTGCTTGGTGCCCCGGAGGTTTTCAAAGAAAGTTACCAGGGGAACGATTTTGCAGGGGTGGTGACCGGACTTGCCTGGACCGAAACAGGGGGGCAAATCCTTTTTGTGGAATCCAGCCTAAGTAAAGGCAAAGGAACACTTACTCTTACAGGAAATCTTGGTGATGTAATGAAAGAATCCGCCGTTTTGGCACTTGAATACCTGAAGTCCCATGCTGAGAAGCTGGATCTTAGTGTTGATATGTTTGAAAAATGGAATGTGCATGTTCATGTCCCTGCTGGTGCTATCCCTAAAGATGGCCCCTCGGCAGGGGTTACCATGGTTACCTCCCTGGCCTCCGTTTTTACTCAGCGTAAGGTAAGGAAAAACCTGGCTATGACTGGCGAGATAACCCTTCGGGGGCGGGTGTTACCAGTTGGCGGAATCAAGGAAAAGATTCTCGCTGCAAAGCGGGCCTCCATCAAAGAATTAATCCTGTCTGAGGAAAACCGAAAAGAAATTGACCAGATAAAATCAGATTATTTGAAAGGTTTACGTTTTCATTTTGTTCGTACAATAAAAGAGGTGTTGGATGTGGCCTTACTCAAACAAAAGGTGGATGATCCTTTAAAGCTGGATTAGATTGCTAAAAAAGCTAACAGATGATAAGAAATTTGACGAGCTGTCAGGTCTGCAGCTCTTCCAGCTTATTCGCTATGGCTCTCTTCTGATTATTAGTATTGTCCTTGCAAAATCCGGGATGGACCTGGAGAGCTTTGGACGATATGAACTTCTTGTATTTTTTACCGGCGCTATCAGCTTTTTCTGGCTGACAGGACTTATCCAGTCACTACTGCCCTTGTATAGGAACAGCCAAACCTTTCAAAATAATCCTGATACCAACAGTCGTTCAGCAGAAATTTTTAATGCCTTTATTCTGCTCTTATGTTTTTCTATGCTGGGGGGCCTCCTGGTAGTACTTTTAGGAATCTTTACCCCGGGATTGGTGAAAGAAGAATTTGATCCGGAGTTGATTGGATATCTGGCAGCTTTCATCATTTTTCAAAGCCCGTCGGCACTCACCGAATACATTTATACTCTTCGTAAACAGGGAAGGAAGGTTGTTGCCTATGGACTTATAGCTTTTGGGTTTCAGATCCTTGCTGTTTCCATTCCTGCAATTATGGGACTGGAGCTAAAGTGGGTGCTTACAGGCCTTGTTGGGAGTGCTTTTCTCCGGTTCGTCTGGTTATTGTTATTACTCTCAAGAGTGGCATTACCGAGCTTTTCAGGCTCCTTCATGAGGGAACACCTGTATCTGGGGATACCTATCATGCTCAGTGTTCTGCTAAGCGGATCGGCATCTTATATTGATGGGTTCATAATAACAGGATATTTTGATGAGAGTGTTTTTGCTGTTTTTAGAAACGGTGCCAGGGAACTTCCTCTGGTGGCCCTTCTGGCGCACGCCCTAAGCAGCGCTATGGTACCGGAGTTCAAGGATTTAGGCTTAAAAGAAGCCCTCAAGAAGCTAAAGGACCGGAGTTTACCTTTGATTCGCGTCATGTTTCCAATAACCCTGGTTCTTCTATTCCTGAGCTATTTTCTTTTTCCTGTATTTTATGATGAAAGATTCTTTAACAGTGCAGGGGTTTTCAACCTGTATCTCTTATTGGTAATCTCCCGACTTCTTTTTCCCCAAACGATTCTTATAGCTTTGAAAAAGACCCGGGTTCTGGTTATGGCATCTGGCCTGGAATTAATACTAAATATTGGGCTAAGTCTAATCCTGGTTAAGGTTTGGGGCATACGGGGAGTAGCTCTTGCAACCATAATTGCATATTTTCTTGAACGCATGTTTCTGATTATATGGGTTAAGAACAGTTTGGGAATTAAACCTGAACAGTATATTCACAGGAGGAAACACTTAATATGGAGTATAATTATTATTATTACCTATATCGGTGTGGAACTTTTTATCGGTAGTGGGTTCACTAATCTTTCTGGATAAAATAATTACATTTGAAAAGGAATCTGAAACCAAAGCATGAATAAGACAACACGGTACATAATTGTCGCGTTTACCCTTATCCTGGCAGGCCTTGTCATATGGCGATTTTCCAGCATCTTTGTTTACATTATTGTCGCATTTGTGATTTCGATGATAGGTACACCCCTGGTTAACCTTTTGGAAAAGATTCATATACGAAAATATCGCCTTCCCCGCTGGCTGAGTTCCCTGTTTACGCTTTTCTTTTTATGGATGCTCATGTTTGTCTTCTTTCGCATTTTTGCCCCTTTGCTGGCAAATGAATTACAGTATTTCTCAAATGTAGATGTGCAAACGGTGATGTCCAGCCTGGATGAACCCTTTTCCCAACTGGAAGAATTCGTGGCTAGGTACAACTTGTTGGGAGAAGAAACACAAACCATAGAAGGTTGGGCCACAGAAACTTTTACCTCGGTCATATCGGTAGAAAAAGTCACAGATCTGTTTTCCAATCTGGTTGGCACCGTTGGAAATATCTTCATCGCCTTTATGGCCATATCCTTTATTTCATTCTTTTTCATGAAAGAGGCCCAGCTATTTGAGAATGCTGTGGTTGCTTTTTTCCCTGAGGATAAAGAAACTAATGTTGGGAATGCCATCAGCACTATCAGCCGGCTGCTGAAACGATATTTTATTGGGATCTTCCTGCAGATAACGGGGATTATACTTCTAAATACAGCAGGTTTATCTATCGTAGGGCTTGAGTTCAATCATGCCGTAACAATAGCCCTTTTCTCGGGAATTTTCAACGTTGTACCATACGTTGGTCCCCTTATCGGATTGTTCCTGGGCCTGATAATTGGTACGGCTGTAAGTATACCTATGGATTTCAATACACAACTAGTTCCACTCCTGATATACATTACAATTGCTATGGAATTCACACAGGTGATTGATAATGTAGTATTTCAACCACTAATTTTCTCCAAATCTGTCAGGGCACATCCTCTTGAGATATTTATCGTAATACTTATGGCTGCAACTATTGGCGGGGTTGTAGGTATGATAGTTGCAATACCCAGCTATACTGTTCTTCGTGTTATTGGCAAGGAGTTTTTCGGACAGATAAAATTTGTACGAAAGCTGACAGAACGAATGTGACGGGGGGACATGGGGACTGGGGACTGGGGACGAAAAACAATTCACACTATAACACTATGGAAAAGAAACAAACTTTCAAGCGCCGGGATTTTCTCAGGAATTCCGTGGCAGCCGTAGCTGCATTCACCATTATACCACGTCATGTTTTGGGTGGCACTGGTTATACCGCTCCTAGTGATCAGCTTACCAAGGGTATCATTGGAGTGGGTGGCATGGGCCGTGGACATATAGGTTATGAAGGAACAAAAGTATTAGCTGTTTGTGATGTAGATAAACTTCATCTCAAACAAGCTATGGAACTTGTGGGTAAGGGTGTTGACGGATATTCGGATTTCCGGGAATTGTTGGCACGCCCCGATATTGATATTGTTCACATAGCTACTCCCCCACACTGGCATGGACTCATATCCATCGCAGCTGCTGAGGCCGGGAAAGATATATGGTGTGAAAAACCAATGACCCGGACTATCGGTGAAGGCATAAAAGTAGTGGACACCATGAAGAAACATGGCCGTATGTTCCGCCTAAATACATGGTTTCGTTTCAAAGATACTTTTTATGGCCTTGGTACTGATGTCAAGCCTCTGAAGAAGCTGATAGATAGCGGAATGCTTGGGTGGCCTCTGAAGGTTACCGTCAGTGGTGTTACAGGATACAATTGGAAGTTCTACTGGAGCGGAAAGCAAAACCTGAAACCCATGCCTGTTCCTGAAGAACTGGATTATGATATGTGGTTGGGGCCAGCTCCCTATAAGCCATACAATCCTGAACGTGTTCATTCTGTTTTCCGTGGTTATTGGGATTATGATGGAGGTGGATTGGGTGACATGGGTCAGCATTACCTCGACCCGGTACAGTATATGCTTGGTAAGGATAAAACCTCCCCCATCTCCGTTGAGGTGGATGCGCCTCAGCAACACCCTGATGCCGTTGGATCCTGGAGGCGGATTGAGTATACCTATACTGATGGATGCAAGATCATCCTCGACGGTGAAAACAAGGATAAAGATGCTGCCTATATAGAAGGGCCTAAAGGAAAAGTATACCAGGGATTCAGATCTGATATTCCCGATCTTCGCAGGAAGATAGAAGCTATGCCGGATCCGGAGCCACAGATAGGAATATTCTCAGAATCGGTACGAACCCGCCAAAAGTTTGCCCTGAACGAGGAGAATGGCCACCGCTCAGCAACTGTTGTCAATTTGGGTATTATTGCAGTGCGCCTGGGTCGTTCGCTGAATTATGATCCTGTACAACAGGAGTTTATTGATGATGAGGAGGCAAACAGGATGATTTGGCAGCCGATGAGAGGACCGTGGAGGCTATAGCCTCAAGGCAGAAGGCAAAGGGCAGAAGGCAAAAGTAGGTTTAAAGAAAAAAGGGAAAAGAATTAAGGAAATAATAAATATAGATCAATGAAAAAGATAAATCAATCAATATTATTACTCCTGCTGGGGTTGTTCTTGTTTACAGGGGTATACAGTCAGGATCAGCGTACACTGGAGACGAAGGTTGCTGATGTTTTGACACAGGTTCCAACCTACGACCTTGATCACCGGGATCGTGTTATGGAGGAAATGATCAGTTTGGGTATGGAGGGACTGCAACAGTTTGCAAATATGATCGTTCCTCCTGGTACTGGCGACGATACCAGGGCACGTTTTGCATTGGGAAGCCTGGCATTATATGTGGGGCAGTCTGGCCATGACGAAGGCCGTAAGCTGCTTACAGGCTTGTTCAATGATGTCTTAATAAGTAATACAGACAAAGAAGTAAAAGCATTTTTCCTATATCACCTGTCGTTTTTTAGTGATGAAGATTGTGTTGAATCTGTTTCTGCATTGCTCGGTGACGATAGGTTATATGAGCCTGCAATCAATGTGCTGGTCAGTATGAAAGACCATGCCGGCATGCATGCCCTGAAAATAGCTGTGCCTGGGTTGAAAGGCAAAAACCAAATGCGTGCTGTAATAGCCCTTGGTGAATATCAGGCTGCTTGCGCCCTGAACGACATTACTGCACTTGCAGGCAGCGGGGATAAAGACATGGAGCAGGCCGTTCTTTTTGCTTTGGCAGAGATTGCTGACCCTTCCTCCTTAAAATTACTTGGTGATGCGGCAAAAAATGCCGGGTATAAGAAGGAGAATACACGTGCAGTTGCCTCTTATGTTAGATATGCAGAGCGACTGGCTGAAAATGGTGACTTAGAACTATCTGAGAAGATATGCCGGGCCCTTATTAAGAAAGCTACCGGACCGGGTCAGGTTACATATGCCTATGCTGCAATGAGTATCCTGGTTGATCAGCTTGGATATGCAGTTCTTCCTGATCTATTAAATGGATTTGACAATTCCGATAAGGAATATCGCGGGGCTATGCTAAGGTTTGCCTCACAAATTACCGATATAGCCGCAACCAGAAAATGGATGGAAAAGTACGGGGAGGTGGATCCTGTTCTGAAACAGGAGTTAATTAATTTCTTTCGCCATAGAGATGACGTTACAGTCGTTCCTTTGCTGAAGCGGGAATTGAAGAGTAATGACAGTGCGGTTAAGTTGACTGCTCTGAATGCACTTGGATATATTGTCGGACCAGATGTTCTCCCTGCTGCAATAAGTATGCTTAAGGAGGCAAATAGTGATGAGGCACAGGAGATACAGAATGTAATTCTCAGGCTCGTCGGGCCCAACCAGGTTAAAGTTATTGCTGCGGCTTTGCCAGACATGAGTCCAACCGGACAAAAGGCACTTATTGAAGTCCTTTCAGATCGATATGCAGGTGAATATTTCATGGATGTATATAAATTAACTGAGAGCGAAAATGCCGAAGTTAAGGCTGCGGCTTTTGCCGGATTGAAGACTATGGCTGATGATTCCAGGATCAAACCTCTGCTGAAACTTTTATATTTTTCCGAAGAAGACAAGTATATACCTGAGGTGCAATCAGCTCTCGTTGCTGCTGCTAAAAATATTCCAGATGAAACGAAACAGGCTCAACCTATTCTTGATGCATATTCTGGTGCCACCAAAAATCAAGATCGTTTCTATGGTGTTCTGTCTCAGCTCGGAGGGCCAAAGGCACAGGCTATCGTTGCAGATGCATTTAAGGGAGGAGATAAACAAATGGAAGAAGCAGCCTTTAATGCACTGGTCAACTGGAAGGACCATTCAGCGGCTTCAGCTCTGTACGATGTTTGTGAGTCTGGCAATAAGGCGTACCAGGATAAAGCTTTTACAGGCTACGTCAACCAGGTTAAAAAAGCTCGTATTCCTGCCGACCAGAAATTGTTGCTTCTGCGGAAGATTATGAATCAGGCAGAGAACTCATCTCAAAGAAAGATGGTGATCAATGCTTTAGCCGGAAATAAAACCTTCCTGACCCTGGTTTTTATAGGCCAATACCTGGATGATAATGATCTGAAAAATGATGCAGGTCGAGCTTGCGCCAACATTGCTATGCCTCCTTCAGGAAGCCAGGAGGGAAAGTATGGAACCATTGTAAAGAATATTCTTAATAAATCCATAGGGGTTATATCAGGAGAAGAAGCCGATTATATCAAGGAGAATATTAGGACCTGGCTGCGTATCATGCCAGAAGGTGTCGGATATGTTTCAATGTTTAATGGTAAAGATCTAAGCGGATGGAAAGGTCTGGTGGAGAATCCTATCAAACGAGCCGCAATGAAACCGGCCGAACTGGCAAAAAAACAGGCTGCTGCTGATGCCTTGCTACCTGAAAACTGGGTTATAAAAAATGGGGAGATACGATTTATTGGATCAGGGTACCAGAACTTGTGCTCAATTAAAGACTATGATGATTTTGAAATGCTGGTCGATTGGCGAATCAATAAAAAAGGCGACAGTGGGATCTACCTGCGTGGAACCCCGCAGGTTCAGATTTGGGATACTTCACGTGTGGATGCAGGGGCCCAGGTGGGTTCAGGCGGCTTGTACAATAACACCAACAATGAGCGCATTCCGCTTATGGTGGCAGACAATCCAATACCCGACTGGAATACATTTTATATTAAGATGATAGGGGAGAGGGTGACGGTTTATTTGAACGGTCAGCTGGTAACTGATAATATTGTTCTTGAGAATTACTGGGATAGGTCCATACCCATTTTTGCCTCAGATGCGATTGAGTTACAGGCCCATGGCACTGATCTTGCTTTCCGTGATGTGTATGTTAGGGAGATATCCAGTGAGGATTACAATCTTTCGGTTACTGAAAAGGGCGATGGATTCAAAGCTCTTTTTAACGGGAAAAACCTGGATGGCTGGATAGGTAATACAGTTGACTACGTGGTGGAGGAAGGCAATATTGTGATAAAACCAAAAGGCGGGGGAGGTGGAAACCTTTACACAGAAAAAGAATATGCTGATTTTAATTATCGCTTTGAATTCCAACTTACTCCAGGTGCCAATAATGGTCTTGGTATTCGAACTCCGCCTGAGGGGGATGCAGCCTACGTTGGCATGGAATTACAGATTCTTGATAACACCAGCCCTATTTATGCTGAACTTCAGCCTTACCAGTATCATGGTTCGGTTTATGGGGTAATCCCGGCTAAACGCGGTTTCCTTAAGCCTGTTGGTGAATGGAACGAAGAGGAAGTTATTGTCCAGGGAACGAGGGTAAAGGTGATTCTTAACGGTGAAGTTATCGTTGATGGCGATATCGCCGGACCAAGGGATAACGGAACGATGGATCATCGTGATCATCCCGGTTTGAAGCGCGACAAGGGCCATATCGGCTTTCTGGGGCATGGATCGGTAGTTAGCTTCCGGAATATCAGGATAAAGGAATTATAATTTACGTACAAAGGACGCCCACAAGGGGCATCCTTACATGTCTGAGAAATTCATCCTTGGGTATGGTGAGCGTATTAGTATTTTCCGGTACTGTAATCACACCTAAAAATACGAATAATAATTCTCTGTAACGCCCTAAAACATTGAGTTTTTAGGCAATATTTACAAACATTTAGAAAGCAAAATTGTTGATATAGCTACCTGAAGAATGCTTTTCTCCCCGAAAAGTGGGGAAAGTTATTTGCGAAAATATGGGGAAAGTTATTTTCCATTCGCAATAATACGAACCCGGTCTCTTCCCAGCGATGGATCTGGCAGCTGACAGAGAATCACTACCCGAGAGAATTACCCTGATACCGTCAGGAAAACTAATCTCAATTTTTTGATT
>CAYXJR010000046.1:0-36884 GCA_964465145.1 uncultured Porphyromonadaceae bacterium
TTTTTTATTTTACTGAATTTCAATAGTTTACAAAATTATATACACATGAAAATAACCTGGTTCAATTTGGAGAAAATGTTCAAAGGCAGGTCAATTTTATTTGTAATTGCTGCGGCTGCTGCTGTGAGGCTATGATTGCAGCCAGGAAGTTTGCCATCATGAACCCTATTCATACTACCAATTTTCTACCACAGGTGAATGAAGATTCCTACAATGGATGTAGTAAATGTGTAGATGTCTGTCCGGTTGAAGCAATGACATTAATTTCGGCAAATGATCCTGATAAAGCAAAGAGAAAGTTGGCAAAGGTGAATGAAGATATTTGTCTGGGATGCGGGGTTTGCGTGAGAGTATGCACACGTAATAGTTTGTCCCTGAAATCCAGGAAGAAGAGAATTATTACACCAGTCAATGGAGCCCACCGGGTGGTTTTGATGGCTATTGAAAGAGGGAAATTGCAAAACCTGATTTTTGATAACCAGATACTATGGAATCATCGTGCTCTTGCTGCACTTTTTGGTGTAATTCTAAGACTTCCCCCTATCAAACAGATCATGGCAAGTGAGCAGATGAAATCGAGGTACCTGGTCCATTTGATAGACAGAATTGGCAAGAAAAAGGACATGCCATGGGAAAAAAGCAAATTTTAAATGGTTAATTATAAATTGTAAATTAATTATTATTAATGGGTAGATTGGTAGATTGGTAGATTAGATATTATTAGAGTAACGAGTAACGAGAAACGAATACCGAATAACCGAATAACTATGAATGAACTAAGAATATTAAAGGCACTAATTTTTTTCTTAACACTGAACTTGTTCTATTCAGGTTCTGCTCAGGATGAAAGGAAGCCAAACGAAAAGCTTGAACATATCATCTTTGTGTATAAAACTCATTTTGATATTGGCTACACTGATCTGGCCGAGCGAATAGTCCAGAAGTACAGTACATCAATGATCAATGAGACTCTGGAGACTCTTAAGGATTCGGAAGGCAAGCCAAAAGATATGCAGTTTGCCTGGACACTTCCGGGTTGGCCGATGAAGCAGATACTGGATCGCAGGCCGGGTGAGTTGAAAGAAATAATATCCAAAGCGATTAAGGATGGCCGCTTCGTGGTGCATGCTTTCCCTTTTACTTTCGAGACGGAGGCCAGTGATCCTGAATCCCTGGTCAGGGGGCTTAGGTTCTCTTCGGATATAGCTCGGAATCACGGCCTTGAGTTACCCAGGGATGCTAAATTAACGGATGTCCCGAGCCAATCATGGTTTATTCCAACTCTAATGAAACACGCGGGGATCGACTTTCTGCACATAGGCTGCAATCCGGCATCACCCTCACCGGACGTACCTTTACTTTTCTGGTGGGAGGGTCCGGACGGCTCAAGGGTAATGACCATGTATTGGGAGCCTTATTACGGTACAGATATTATCCCGCCTGAAGGTTATCCTTTCAAAACCTGGATAGCTATTATTCACACAAATGATAATGTAGGAGCACCCCCATATCCGGAAGTGGCAAAAAACCTTGAAACGGCCAGGAAACTAGCTCCAAACGCGAAAATCACAATAGGACGGATGTCGGATTTTTATGATGAATTGATGAAGGAGAATCCAGAACTACCTGTGATTAAGGGAGATATGCCAGACACCTGGGTGCACGGATTTATGAGCATGCCCAAAGAAGTTAAGATCAACAAAAAAGTTAAAAGTGATTTAATAGGGATGGAAATTCTAAGCACTCAGCTGGAAATGTGGGGCGGTCCTGAAAATGATCTTGCTGATATTATTTCTGATAGTTACGAGAAAAGCCTGCTTTTCGATGAGCATACTTTTGGTTTGGCTATGTCGCATGGTTCATCAGGTACCTGGACTTATGATACCGACTTCACCAATATGCAAACTGACGGTAGTTTTCATAAAATCGAATTGTCGTGGCTTGAAAAGGGCCTACGAGTGCATGATGCCGAATTAAAAACAAATGCAAGTTATTCCAGAAAAATGGATGAATTAGCTGGCATGGTGGATCAAGGTGGTAGTCGGATTGTGGTATTTAATCAACTCGCATATAATAGAGATGGACTGGTTACTATTCATCAGAATTCCGGCTGGTTTTCTTATAAGGCAGTTATGGACGTGGAAACCGGAGAAGTAATACCGATGGTAAATGTTAATAATGTTATGCGTTTTCAGGCCAGAAATATCCCTGCATCCGGGTATAAAACATATCTCCCGGTTGAGGAAATTGAGGTAAAATCAAAATTAAAGCTTGATGAAGAAAATCATTCGTTTGAGAATGAGTTTATCAAAATTAAAATTGATCCCGGGTCCGGTTCAATCAAATCGATGATTAATAAGAATACAGGCAAAGAGGTTTGTAATCAGGCTGATAAGAATGGATTGGGATCATACTTATATGAAAGATTCAGTAAGAAACAGACTGAAGAATATGCAAATAGTTATATCAAGGCAGGATGGAACTGGGCGCTTGATGAACTTGGGAGGCCAAATCTCGATGATAGTCCGTACCGGAAGTCGACAGGAAAAGATCCAAAGATTGTATTTATAAAAGATGATATTTCAATTTCAGCTTATGTGAGTTTCACTCCGGATGCAAATAACCCTCATCGATATACAGTTAAGTATACTTTGTATGAGGCATATCCTTATCTTGAGTTGGATTGGGCAATCCATAGTAAACCAGCAGAACCCTGGCCGGAGGGTGGTTGGATAAGTTTTCCCTTGAATATTGCTGATCCAGAGTTTAAACTTGCCAGGATCGGGGGTGTTGTTGATCCCACTAAAGACTTCATTGGTAAAACCAACCAGGATTATACATTTACTAATTCCGGCCTGGCTGTATTGGATAAAAATAACTCTGGAGTTGGGATCTTTTCTCCTAATGTTCCGGCCGTTAGTTTGGGAAGGCCCGGACTTTGGGAATATTCCAGGGATTATACTCCTAGAGTGTCTAATATTTATTTCAATCTATTTAATAATCAATGGAGTACGAATTTTACAGAATGGATCGAAGGATCTTGGAGCGCAAAATTTTATTTCTGGATTATTGATGATTTTGATAATGAGAATTCGCTGATAAATCCGGTCAATCAGTTTAAATCACCATTGATGGCCAAAGCGGCTGGCGGCCCGGGAGGAGATCTTCCTGTTTCGCAATCTGGTATTTCTATATCCCGAAAAGGAGTTCAACTAACAGCCTTTGGTGATAATCCTGATGGTGATGGAATATTACTGAGGATATGGGAACAGGCGGGAAAGGGTGGCGAAATCATCATTACTCTACCGGCCGGGCATGGGTTTACATCAGCCTATATGTGCAATCTACGTGGAGAGGAGAATGGAGAAAGGATTGATATTTCTGGAAATCAGATAACCGTGATGCTCGGGGCCCATAAACCGCTCAGTCTGATTTTAAGGTGATTCTCCTGATCTCCTGATTCCCTGATTCTCCGTTTCCCGTTCCCTGTTAACCGTTCCCTCGTCCCCTTTTATACTTTTCCAAAAAAATTCTGTTATCATTGTATCCGATACCAAAAAATATTTTACTGCCTTATGATAACAAAAATTGCAACTCTTGCCGGATATATCCATGAGTACCAGAAGAGTCTGGCCAATCCAGAAGCATTCTGGAGTCAGATTGCCGAATCTTTTTATTGGAGAAAAAAGTGGGATAAAGTTCTGGAATGGGATTTCAGGACTCCTTCGATTAAATGGTTTATTAATGGTAAACTCAATATAACAGAGAACATTTTTGAGCGTAATTTATTCATACGGGGTAATCAGCCCGCGATTATCTGGGAACCAAATGATCCGAATGATGACAACAGAGTATTGACATACCGCGAATTGTATGATGAAGTCAGAAAATTTTCCAATGTTCTCAAAGGATTGGGTATCAAAAAGGGAGACCGTGTGGCCATATATATGCCCATGATTCCGGAGCTTGCAATTTCCATGCTTGCATGCGCCAGGATCGGTGCAATCCATTCTGTAGTTTTTGCAGGTTTCTCTGCCAATAGCCTGGCGGAAAGGATCAATGATGCCGAAGCCAAAATAGTACTCACGGCCGATCAGGGTTACCGTGGTAAAAAAGTTACTCCCATTAAGGAGATTGTCGATGAGGCATTAGAATCATGTACAACTGTGGAAAGTGTAGTGATGGTTCAACGAACAGGTCAGGAAGTACCGGTTATGAAGGGCAGGGATCACTGGTGGCATGAATTGATGGAAACGGCACAGCTTGAAGATGTTCCTGAAGTTATGGATGCTGAGGACACGCTTTTTATTCTCTATACTTCAGGTTCCACTGATAAGCCTAAGGGGATAGTGCACACAATTGGTGGTTTCATGGTTTATACGGCCTATACATTTAAAAATGTTTTCCAGTATAGTGATGGTGATATCTTTTTTTGCTCGGCAGATATAGGCTGGATCACGGGCCACTCATACATTGTTTATGGCCCGCTTTTGAATGGGGCAATCAGCTTGATGTTTGAAGGAATACCAACCTATCCTGATGCCGGGAGATACTGGGATATAGTTAATAAATATAAGATTCAGCAATTTTATACTGCACCTACTGCTTTAAGGTCTCTTATGGCTCTGGGACAGAAATATATTGAAGGTAAAAAAATGGACTCGCTGAAGGTTCTCGGAACAGTTGGTGAACCTATCAATGAAGAAGCCTGGCATTGGTATCACGACCATGTTGGTCAGAATAAATGCCCTATTGTGGATACCTGGTGGCAGACTGAAACAGGAGGAATTGCTATAAGCCCGTTGGCTGGTATTATCCCCACAAAGCCCTCCTTTGCAACGCTTCCATTGCCGGGTATTCAGCCTGTTATAGTTGATGAAAATGGTAAGGAATTGCCTGGGAAATCGGTTCAGGGAAATCTGTGCGTAAGATTCCCATGGCCAGGTATGTTGCGAACCATTTACAAAGACCATGAACGTTTCAAGCTCACTTATTTTTCTACATACGAAAATCTCTATTTCACTGGAGATGGAGTGAAACGGGATGAAGATGGTTATTATAGAATCCTTGGCAGAGTGGATGATGTAATTAATGTGTCGGGGCACCGCATGGGTACTGCAGAAGTTGAGAATGCTATTAATGAGCATCCACTGGTGAATGAATCAGCCGTTGTTGGTTTCCCTCATCCTATCAAAGGACAAGGTATATATGCGTATGTGGTATGCGGAGAATTGTCGAAAGGTGGTGTAGACGGAATCAAAGAAAGTATCGTAAAAGGTGTAGCAAAGATAATCGGACCATTTGCAAGGCCGGATAAAATCCAGTTGGTTAACGGATTACCCAAAACCAGATCCGGAAAAATTATGCGAAGGATTCTCAGAAAGATTGCTGAAGGAGATACCAGTGATTTTGGGGACACTTCAACCTTGCTGGATCCTGGTATAGTAGATCGTATTATTGAAGGGAGCAAATCTATTTGATTTTATTACTTTTAGCCCAAATCTGATTATTTTATGAGTAAAGCATATATTACCAGTTACGAAGAATTTGAAGCCTATCTTGGCAAAAAGATCGGTACCTCAGAATTCACGATTATAACACAGGATCAGATTAATTTGTTTGCCGATGCCACACACGATCATCAATGGATTCATGTGGATGAAGAAAGGGCCAAAAAGGAGTCTCCATTCGGAACTACTATTGCACATGGCTATCTTACGGTTTCACTACTAGCTTATCACTGGAACACCTTGGTCGAGGTAAGTAATGTAAAACTTCAGGTCAATTACGGCATAGATAAGCTCAAGTTTGGACAGGCTGTCAGGGTCAACGATGAGGTTAGGGTACATGTTTTCCTGGAAACCCTTGTTAACTTACGAGGGATAGCCAAGGCTTATCTTAAGGTTAAAATGGAAATAAAGAATCAGAAAAAACCAGCTTTCGAAGCCTTTATCACTTTTCTCTATCATTTCGAATAAACCAGCAGCTGCCATATCCAATTCCAATTATCACCTTCCATTTTACAGAAATTAGGTTAATTTTACTATGGCTTAATCTGAGATTTATTGTTCAGTCAATAGCAATTTATTAAAACAACATTCAAATTTTTTATCAGCATGAAGCCAGCAAATCATCACATTAAAAATTTTTCAACCAGTATTATTTTACTTTCTCTACTTCTCCTTACATCCTGTAATGAGAAGAAGTCTGATTTAATGACTGAGTTCAATTACAATTGTTCAAGGCCGTGGATAGGTCCGGAATATTGGGCTAATCCACTCCAGGACTGGCAAATTAATGATGGCCGCATTGAGTGTTTTGTAAGTGGAGGCGACAGGAATTTATTTCTACTCACGCATCAACTAGAGTCTAATAGTTTGGGGTTTTCTACGAAGGTTAATGTGGGTTCATTGTCGAATAAAATTGCTGAAGAGGAGGGGTGGATCGGCTTTAAAGTCGGCATCCGGGGAGATTATCAGGATTATAGGGATAATGCTGTCAGAGGTGATGGTTTGCCTGTAGGAATTACAACTAAAGGCCAGTTGTTTATTGGAAAACTTGATGCTGAAGTTGAAAGCCTGTCTGTGGACTGGGATGGTTTTCAATTGGATTTGACTGTTGAGCCGGGTGGGGAAAGTATGCTGGCTACCCTTGTGGCAAAAGATCTCTCAGGAACAGAACTTGGTCAGTATCAAAAGAGTATTCAATCCGACTGGTTTACGGGGGGAATCGCTCTGGCATGCAGTGCAGGGCCTGTCCCTGAAACACCTGAAGAGCGTCCCGAGCTGATGTATGGTAATTGGGGGTTCAAGGTTGGAACTCAGAGAAAAGGAGATGTACGCGCCTGGTTTTCCGATTGGTATTTATCAGGTGATCAGGTTAAGGAATATCCTGAAAGAAAATTTGGGCCGATTTTATTCAGTCAATATACTCTCTCATCACAAATTGTCAGGCTAACTGCTCAAATGGCTCCGGTTGGGATCGAGGATGACCAGGTGGTTTATATCGATCTAAAAAAGGAAGATAAGTGGGTTGAAGGTGGAATTACAGAGATTGATCCATTATCCAGGACAGCCACGTTTGAGTTAAAGAATTGGTCGGCCGATCAGGATGTTCCTTATCGGGTAATATATTCTTGTTACACATCTGGCACCCTTAAGAGCGAGTATGTTTTTGAAGGGATAATCAGGAAAGAGCCCTGGGGAAAAGATGAATTGGTCGTGGCTGGTTTTACGGGGAATAATGATCTGGGATTTCCCAATAATGATATTTTTAAGAGTGTTGAGAAGCAGAATCCTGATTTTCTTTTTTTCTCAGGAGATCAGATTTACGAAGGAGTAGGGGGGTATGGAACACAAACAAAACCTCTTGAAACGGCTTGCCTGGATTATCTGAGGAAATGGTATTTATATGGTTGGGCCTACGGTGAAATCCTGAAAGATCGCCCCTCTGTAGCAATTCCAGATGATCACGATATGTATCATGGGAATATCTGGGGGGCAGGTGGTATTGCCACCCCTGAAGGGCTAACTGGTGCTGCTGCACAGGATATGGGGGGATATAAGATGTATCCTGAATGGGTGAATGCCGTGCAAAGGACGCAGACATCGCACTTGCCGGCACCTTTTGATCCGGACCCTGTGGCCCAGAACATCGGGGTGTACTACACCGCTATCAATTATGCAGGAGTGAGTTTTGCCGTTATAGAAGACAGAAAGTTTAAATCGGCCCCCGCACCATTAATGCCCGATGCTCAGATTGTAAATGGATGGTCGAAAAATCCGGATTGGGATGCATCGGAAACAGGGGATGTTGAAGGTGCTGTACTTTTGGGAGACCGGCAGCTTAATTTCCTTGAAGAATGGGCATCCGACTGGTCGGATTCCGTATGGATGAAAGTTGTTTTATCCCAGACAATTTTTGCGAATGTGGCCACCCTGCCAGAAGAAGAAGCCAGGACCGATGCTAACGTCCCCCGGTTACGAATAATGGAGGCCGGTGAATATGCTCCAAACGATATTCCTGTCCAGGATCACGACTCCAACGGATGGCCCCAAACGCCGAGGAACAAAGCATTGAAGAAGATGCGAAAAGGCTATGCATTTCATATTGCAGGTGACCAGCATCTTGGGAGTGTAATTGAATATGGTGTAAATGATTTTCATGATGCCGGTTTTGCCTTCTGTGTACCCGCGATATCTAATGTATGGCCAAGGCGATGGTTCCCACAGGTGGGAGGAGCCAACCCTATTACAGGGAAACCTAAATACACCGATGATTTTAAGGATGGGTTTGGTAATCTTATGACAGTTCATGCTATTTCAAACCCGGTTTTTACCGGTATGATCCCTCCACATCTATACGACAGGGCTACGGGCTTTGGTATAGCCAGGTTTGAACGAGATACCCGGGATATAGTTATGGAATGCTGGAAGAGAGTGACAGAAGATGGTGAAAATCAGCAATATCCCGACTGGCCAATTAGGATAAATCAGCTTGATAATTACCTTGCTAGGTCGAACTATGCTTTACCTGTGGTAAAAGTTCCTGATGTTAAAAATGCTGTAATTCAAATTGTTGATGAGTCGGATGAGAGCATAGTTTACACTCTAAGAATCAAGGGATATGAATTTAAGCCAATGGTGGAAAAAGAAGGGACCTACTCCATAAGCGTCAGTGATGATGGCGGTTTCAAGTGGAAGGTGTTTAAGGGGTTTGTAGCTAAGGATCCGGAAGAGGCATGGGCGTATAGCTTGGATTTGAGTAAGGTAGGGCTTAAATAATTATAAATTATTGCAACCTGCAACCTGTAACCTGTAACCTGCAACCTGCAACCTGCAACCCGCTTAACATTTTTTAACTGCTGGTTTTCATTTTGTGAAAGCGATGACTTTTGTTCAGGCTATTAGTAATTTAGTTTCATGAATCGATTGGTAAAAATATCCTTGCTATTTTTACTTATAATGATTGTCCCCCTGGCTGGCTACAGTCAAAAGGAGCAGACATCACGATATACCCTAAATATTGGCCTGGGGATAGAAAAGGTGGGCCTGCCATTCAGAAAAGTTATTGATTTCCCAATTCATAGCAGTTATCATCTGGGGATCGAACGAAGGTGGTCAGATTTAAGCGAAAAAAAAGCATTTCAATGTCTGGAGGTCGCCGTTTTTACGAATTCATCAGCCGGCTCGGGTTATTTGCTTCATACATCTTGCGGGACCAAAATCGATATAATAAAAGCTTTTTATTTCAGCCCTTCTGCTGGGATAGGTTTGTTGCATCTTTTCCGGCCAAAGGAGAGTTTTGTTTTGGAGAATGGAGAATCTGTTTTGTCAAAGGATCGTGGTAATTTTTATCCTGAGGTATTATTGAATCTGAAGCTCGGATATCAATTGAACAGAATGGGTTTTTTTGGTTCATACCAGACAGGCATTCAATTTGGTTATGATGATGATATCAACATGCTTCCCAGAACATTTCTTACACTTGGAGTCAGGTATGAAATATAATTTCCCTTTGATATTATCGCTTTTTGCACTTATCGCCTGTGAGACTGAGAGTATTAATTTCCCTACAAAGGATTGCTTTTGGAGGGATATCAGCTCAAATCATCCCCATAACCTGGAATATCAGGAGGTAATCGATCAGGCTGTACTCGAAGGGATTCCTGGTATTTCCCTTCTTATCGATAAAGCCGGTGAAGATATATGGATCAGCTCATCCGGTGTGTCCCGGATTGAACAGCCACTGGCCCTGGAGCCATGCAACATAATGCCGGCAGGAAGTGTAGGAAAATTGTTTTGTGGTGCGGCAGCCATGCTGATGGTTGAAGACGGTCTGTTAGATCTTGAAAGCACTATTGACAATTACCTGCCAAAGGACTTAAAAGAACAGATCCCAAATGCTCAAACCGCCACTATTGCTCATCTACTCAGCCATACATCGGGGATTCCGGATTATGCCGACAGGTTCAGTGTTATGCTTGACATATTAAACAACAAAAACATGGATTTCAGCAGGGAGACCATTCTTGAGGATTATGTTTATGGAAAATCTCCAAAGTTTTCACCAGGACAGGAATACTCTTATTCAAACAGTAATTATGAGATCCTAACCATTATTATGGACCAGGTATATCCAAAGGGGCATGTAGCTTACTATTCCTTCAGGTTGTTCAGTAGGCTGGGATTGAATAAAACTTTTTACAAAGATGAAACTGACTATTTCAGTTTATACGATTATGGTATGGCAAACGGGTATTTTGATCGACATAGTGATGGCAGACTGGAGAATGCTACTGATATGTCACTTACAATTGCCAGCGGTCAAACCGGTTCAGGTGGGGTGGTTACTAATGTGGTGGATTTGCATAAATTGCTCAAATCCATCCTTGAAGCGGATTTGATATGTCAGGAAAGTCTGGAATTAATGAAAGAATACATAAAGGAGAAAGAGGGATTCCAAACATACAAATATGGACTTGGGCTGGTTTATCGTGACCATGAAAAATATGGTATGGCAATCGGCCACCCGGGGAGCCTACCCGGATACACAACTGAGGCATGGTATTTTCCTGATCAGGATACTTATATTATTTATCAGATCAATGCGGGGAATATCCTAAGCGGCCCGGTTCAGCGGTTGATAGATGAGGAGTTCAGGGAGGCGGTTTTAGCGGAGGTATTTGCTGAATAGATGAAAAGACCCGGAGCCTTAGACCCCGGGTTAAAAAGTATAATCCCTACTTCACCTTTTTCCCTTCCAGTTTTGCAGGCCCCTGATAAAGGATTACGCTGACAACTTTATCTCCTTCTTTAATGAACTCAAGCTGGGCTTCGACTACCTTTAAGAAGAACTTATTCTCTGATTCCGGGAATATTGGGTTTTTTGATTGTCCTGTAGCCTGGGCCATAAGCTGGCCGTCTTCAAGTGTGATTGAAAGGACGAATCCTGGCATCAGCTCGTAATCGCCAACAAATTGCTCCAATTGACTTTCGCTTAAAGTGATTTCTTTTTTTGCAGTGTCAACATTCAGAACCAATGCAGCCAGGCTTGCAGCCAGGGGGTCAGGAGGAAAACATGTGCAATTGGAGAAAACTGCAACAAACAAGTCATCCTCAGGAAAATACAGGTCTTTTGTCAATGAACCGTTTATCCCGCCGCCATGTTCAATTGTGGGCTTGTCGAAGCGATTGCCAATAAACCATCCATAGCCATATCCAGTTTCTTTCCCATTATTGAGTACGTATGAAGTATGGGCCTTAGCTAAGCTTTCCTTGCTAACAACCCGATAATCAAAAACAGCCTTATACCAAATATCCAGGTCTTCAACAGTTGACATTAATGATCCTGCCGAATAGGGTTGAGTCATACTGAGATAAGGGGCGTTGATCAATTTGCCTTCTTCCTTTTCATATCCGGATACCCTCATAGGAATAATCTCTTCAGGATGGTCATAATAAGAGTTTTTCATGCCGAGGGGCCCGAAAAAATTTGTTTCTATATATTCCTCATAGCTAATACCCGAAACCTTTTCAACGATATAACCAAGTATGAAGAATGCAGTATTGTTATAAAGGAACTTTTCACCGGGCATAAAATCCAGTGAATCTTTTTTAAAATATTCGATTAATTCTATTGGTGTAAAATCTTTCCTTCTAACTTCCGGGGTCCAGTTTTCCATTCCGGTATAACTCTTGATCCCGGAAGTATGGGTTAACAGATGTTCAATTGTAATTTTCTGCCCCTGTGTAGGAAAATCCGGCAGATATTTGTGCATGTCATCCTTAATACTCAGTTTACCTTCTTCTTCCAGCTTCAGGATGGCGCAGGCAGTGAATTGTTTGGTTATCGAACCTATCCTGAAAACATGCCCCGGATCCATTTTGACATTTTGTTCCACATTGGCCATCCCGAATCCTTTATGATAGATTATTTCTCCGTTGTGCCTGATTAAAACTGTCACTCCCGGACCATCATCGCTAATTAAAGCAGTTATGGCCGAGTCAAGCCTTTTGGTAATATCCTGGCTGAATGCGCCAAAACCGACAAGAATAATTATTGTTAGAACGGTGAGTCTTTTCATGAAGATGTAGATTTGTAGATCAGTAGATCTGAGGATCGGTAGATTAGTAGATTTGTAGATTGGCATATGTGTATGACGAACTATACTATATTGAAGTTACAAACATCTATACCATATTGCTCTCAATTTGGGCTAAAGCCCGAAATGGGTTTGAGTGTCTGTGTGAGTGTGAGTGTAATTTTTGAAACCTGCAACCTGCAACCTGCAACTGATACTTTAGTGCTTTGAATCAATAAATTCATTATTGATCATCGTAAAAGCAATGATAGTATCAGGATACCCCCATTCTTTTGGCCATCCCGGATTGGGCCAAACAATCGTGCTGTCTTTGTTGGCGAAAATCATTGCTCCATAGGGTGGTGTATGACTGATGGCCGGCAATTCCCCGGGTTCAAACTTATTGTTTCGAAGATCAACTCCTGCTGCCCGGTGCCCCCTGATACAGGTATGCGACACTCTGTAAATATAATTACCCTCAACCAGATAGCCTTTCGAACCTTCATCAATGAACATGCCGTTATTGGGCGAAGCATGGTTAAGCTCAGAGCGCATTATGTCATGAATTTCATTATCCCGGATCAGGGATCCCGGCTGATATCCGAGGGTGTAAATTCCCCCGCCGTCGCCTAGCATTTTCATCACATCATAAATATGATTGCCAACAATTTTATTTTCCCTCGAAGAGCTTGGAATAGGATTCCATTGCCAGCCGATGGATATGCCAGTATATGGCAGATTATAAACTTCATTCCCTGAAATCTCGCACATGGCGGCAAATCCCTGCCATATCCCCACGGCCGACTGGTAGTGCTGCCCCGCCTCGTAGAGTTCACAATCTAAAACCAGCACTTTGGTAACCAAAACGGCCGTATCCTCCTTTGGATCAAAGGCCGTTCCAATCATTATACCATTACCTCCGATATCAAATAACTTACTGTCCTTCAGAAGGATATTATGTGAGCCTCCGGTAAAGTAAATTCCGTTTGCACCAGTGTGTGCTATTTCGCAGGATGAAAATGAGCAATTATCAGCCCACTCCGTTTTTATAGCTTCTTCGATGAGGGCTTTTTCAACTGGTATTCCGGTCCCTTTGGAATAGTAAAAACATGCCTGCCTTCCATCATGGCCGAAATCGGGCAATACATATGCAGCATAATGGAATTTTATCCCTTTAAAATGTAGGTTTTGAATCCTGTGTTCCCTGCTGCCTTTTAAATGAATCAAAGTTTTATGTTGCGGGATCACGGCCTGGAATGAATTAATATCCTGCAGCTTACTAGGCGAATACAAGATTGAATTGGAGGAAGGATTATATGCCCACTCACCGGGCTGGTCAATAAATGCAGTGTTTCCCTCCAGATAACAGGTAAAACGGTTGGCATAGGGTGCTAGTAGTCCATTATAATTGCCGTCAAAAAAAACGAGTGGGGGTTTGAGATTCAGAACACCTGAAACTGTATCAACCCGATCGACCTGTTTCCTCAGGGTTGCCCAATCTTTGAAGATTATAATCTCAAAATCTTCTTTTAATTGCATTTTCTTCAGGCGTCCATCATCTTTTAATTTTATCCCCAGATGATTAATAACTTCATTTTGCTGATCATAATCACTATCAACACTATCGAGATACCATCTTGAGACAGGATCATTTTCGTTTGGTATTCTTGCCCTGACAGCTCTGTTCCCATCGATATACAATTGCTCAATAGGGTAATCTCCATTCACCTTCGCTTCCCAGAGACCATCATCCCGGATAGTCCAATTTGATATGACTGATCCGCCTGAAAAAATAACTTCATCATCTTTATATGCTTCATAGATAATCTGTTGTGAGTCATAGCCTCCATCCTGAGAATTGAATTCCAGGGTTTCTGAAAGTTTATATGTTCCTTCCCTAAATAATATGCGAATATTCTTTTCTGGATTTTCTATAATAAGTTCTGCAGCTTTTTCCTTAGCTGCGTCCGGGGTTAACAATGGTTTTGTTCGAGAACCTGTTTGTTCATTATTTCCATCCGGAGAAACATATATTCTCAGTTCCGGAGTACGATTGCAAGCAAAAATGATCAGCATTACGCTAAGAAGAAGGGGGCCTTTTAGTTTTCTCATTTTATTGTTTTTCTAAAGGTAGGAAATATTGCAAAACCTGGCTTGAAGCAATTTTTCACCACGAAGGAAACACAAAGGATTTCACAAAGGCGCTCTAAGGGCTTATCTTTTCCTTGTGAAACCCGAGTGAAAAGGATTATATCCAAACCAATATTAAGTTGATTTCGTGTATTTCTTCTATTCATAAAGTTTAGGATTTGTTTTCCAGTCATTTTCCTGATCAAACGCAAAGCCTGTTACCCTGGGCCTTCTTTCCCGCAGTCGAACTGATTCGATCCCCAGCATTTTTCCTATTGAGAAATGATCCTTACCTACCAGTCGCAGTTCGAGAGTATAATTACCCGGGTCGGGCCAGAAATCCAGCAGGTGGTGTTCCCATTCCTGGACTTTTTCATTGTAGAGGTTCATGGGGCGTCCAACCTTTATCCCGTTCAGATAGGCCTGCCAGATACCGTAGTCCGGGGCTTTGGTTACCGCCAATAGGAGCCTGGTGGGCTTCTTTTCTACGACTATAAAAGGAAAACTGATCTTAGCGAGATCGCTGGTGGGAGTAAAAGTGAGCTGGCCGTTCATATAATGATCGAGGTTTTCCTGGACCTCAGCATTGCCATAGCTGTATGATTGTGCAGCAACTGTTCCAGTGGCCATAAACACTTGGTCAAGTGAAGGCAAAATCCTTTCATCAGCAGTTGGGATTGGCTGGTAAAAGGTTGGTATACCCGTTTGGTACCAGTAAGCTACTGAGGCAAAATCATCCTCCCTTTCATTCCAGCTGTGAGCACGGCGCTCTTTGTTCTCATCGGGCGATATCCATCCATAATGCTCAATTGTTACCTTTATTTTCTTATCGAATACTATAGGATCGGCTATGTGCCAACGAAAAGCTGAAGTGTGTCCGCCTACAATACCCCACTGGTCGAAATATACGGTTCCAAAATATGGAGTATTTACCCCCGATTGTAATCCCCAGGCCGAAAGGAAATAATCCTCAGTTCCTGTCCCCCAGATAGATGGTTCTTCTTCACCATCGATATATATCTTTTCATCGCCCTCACCGAACCAGGATGGGCTGCGGGTGCGGACTGCCAGGACGGTACCGACATAATGGCCTTTGCCTTCTGTTTCAAGTATCAGGTAATCATCTCCGGGTTTGGTAGGGTATTCCTGATTGTACCGGGCATAAAAATAAGGAGTTTCCTCTGGCAGTTTATTTTTCTTTATCCAGTCGATATTATAATATAAAAGATTGATATTCTTTTCCTTACTCTGGTTGACCACTTCGATGCGGATGGATTTTTGGAAAGGGATGGGCCAAAATGAGTTATATGAGTCGGCATCTTCCACCACCACTGGTATACTGATCACTTCGCTCCTTTTACCAAAACAGTTGGCAAAGAAATCACCAAAGGGTACTTCTACCCCGGGTTGTTCTCTTCCGTCGTATAAGATTCTAATCAGCATTTCCTGGTGTGTGGCAGATCCGTTGGTAGCCCATGGATGGCGGCCCGGCCCCAGGAAGGTAAACCACATATGGGTGACCACACCTGGTCCCTCAGCCTCCAGTACTACTTTGGTTTCCCCGGGCATTACGCGGGAATTGTCGGCATTATGGGGAATAGGTTTGCCATTCTCATCTGTTTTTGTCGAGGTTGCGCGGATACTCCTCCCGTCAATGGGTTTGATGAGGTCGGATAGCATGGCCCCTCCTACTACATCGGAGTTTTTATCCTGACAGGAATTATTCAGGAAGGCCATGGATATGGCGATTGTTAAAATGATCAGCTTCTTCATATTGTTTCAATTGGTTTAAGTTGTTTTTTAAAGAACTTCATCAGGCTGGGGATATCAACAACATGGCCCTCTTCATGGACAAGAAGCTGAACATTCCCAGGCTGGCCCATATCCTTGTATATGGGTTCTATCTCCTTCAATGCTTCCCTGGCCAGGGGAACATAAAACTGGCTTGGAGGTTCTTTCAAACCATTCTGACAAATCAGGGGACGAGGGGCCGTCAAGGCATAGATATCAGCATAATCGACCAAAGTTCTAAGACCGGGAAATTTCCAGCACATGCAATGGTCCTGCTCCATATGATCCATGTTTGTCAGGAAGCCGGCACTGACCGTTGCCTTAATTCTCGTATCCATACCCCCCAGCCACATTGCCATTTCTCCTCCAAGAGAAAGGCCGGCACAACCTATGCGGTTATTATCGACCTCTTTAAGAGATTCCAGGTAGTCGACACAGCGCATCAGGTCCCAGAGCCTTTCACCCATCAGTATCATCCCTTCTTCATAAACCTCATGCTGGCTAACAAATCCAGCGATAGTAACATAATTGTCGGAGGCCAATTCATCAGCAAATCCATAATAAGGGGAGTCTTTATCATACACAGTAAGGCTCTGTCCACCATGACCATGAATACAAACAACAGCCGGCCAGGGTGCGCTGGATTTATTTGGGATGGTGACAAAAACCCTGATCCGACGCCCGGGAGTGGAGTTGATCTCTATCTCTTTTAAAAAATATGCCCCCTTGTCTTCTGTGTGTATTTCTTTAGAGTTCAACGGGTTGTCAGTTTTGCTGGCTATCAGGTCATCCAGTTTCAGGAGGCCGAATAGCTTTGACCGCACTTCTTCCTGCCATTGAATGGCAGCTTCCGGGGAACGGCTGGAATACTTCATGGTTCGCAATGTGTCTTCAATGCCCAAAGCATCGCAGGCAAAAAATACAATTATTCCAAGCAGTCCGATTTTGATTACGTATCCGTTATTCAAGGGTTGAGTTTTATTTGATTAGAGATAATTTATATAATTCACCAAGTTAAGGTGTAAAACTCTTTAAAAAAACAGATATTTTGGAAAAATTTGCCAAAACAGCAATGCCCTGCAAAGGTGCGGGACAAGAAAAAGGTTACGAAAGGTTACGAAAGGTTACAACAGGTTACAACGGGTCACTGAATAACTGAATCACGGTCATCGAGTTACTCACTCGTCACTCGTCACTCGTCACCTCTTTCCCAAAGGCTTCAAATTCTTTAATAAGGGATTCCTAATATTCAA
Source organism: uncultured Porphyromonadaceae bacterium (assembly GCA_964465145.1). Classification (GTDB taxonomy): domain Bacteria; phylum Bacteroidota; class Bacteroidia; order Bacteroidales; family UBA12481; genus JAUVKA01. The sequence continues at coordinate 17,257 of CAYXJR010000046.1, forward strand.
TCATACTTGCCTGAATAATAGTGAGCTCCTGTTTTTATTGTTAAGTTCAAAATACAAGGATCTTAGGATCAATATGATTATTAAAATAATTGATTAAATTACTTCAGAATAATAATTTCTTAAATATATGGCACAACGGAATAAGCTTATCAGGGTATTTGTCGGCACTGAAGATACTTGTCTGGCTCTTTTAGAGGAACTCGAAAAAGCTGGGGTAATGGGGATGATTAGAAATGAATTCCAATCTGCAATATCTGCAGGCTTTTGCGATGAATCCCCGTCTGCATTAGATTTGTACATCCAGGAATCCAGTTTGGATATCGCAAAACAAATTATTGAAGACTTTATCAGAGATAATACGGTGTAGGGGATATAAGATATAAGATAAAAGATATTCAACTTACTATCCACCTTTTATGGATTAATATTGCATTAAAATTCAATCATATGAAATCAATCAAACCCTTTTGGTTTATCGGGTTATTGCTCCTTTTAATACAATTTTCATGTTCACTTCCTGAAAATTATTTTCCTGATTTGTCTAATATTGGAGATACTTCCTTGTGGACCCTGCATAACAGGGCGGCAAGTGTTTCAGATAGGGTAGTACATCTGGATGTCAGGGAATTTGATGGTTTATTGTGGCTTAATGAATATCAATTCTCGAATGGCAGAATTGAACTGGATTTAAAAGGGAAGAATGATCCGGGGAAAAGCTTTGTTGGATTGGCTTTTCATGGCCTGAACGACAGTACTTTCGATGCTGTTTATTTCCGTCCTTTTAATTTTGAAAATCCTGAGAGGAATGGCCATTCGGTGCAGTATATATCGCATCCAGCTAATACATGGTACAAATTGAGGGCTGATTTCCCGGAGAAATATGAAAATCCTGTAATACCGGTACCAGATCCTGATGATTGGTTTCACGTAAGCATTCTCGTCGAATACCCCTCAGTTAAAGTCTTTGTTGACGATTCTGAGGAGCCTTCCCTGGCCGTAGACCAGTTGAGCGACAGGAAAAAGGGCTGGATCGGTTTCTGGGTTGGCAATGGATCGGAAGGATATTTCAGGAAGCTTGTTGTCACCACCATGAAATGAATAATTGGTAGATTGGTTGATTGGAAGATCGGTAGATTGGTAGATTGGTAGATTGGTCAGGGGAATTGGGAAATTTAGGAGTTGGGGAAATGGAGTTATCCCCAATATACGCGAGGCGTAGCCGAGCAGAATACACAGCGCACATAGTGCGCGGAATTAACGCGAGCCGTCAGGCGAGCAGAAAGACCCCCTTTGCTTTTCTCCCTCAAAATCTGTAATATTAGCTTGCTAAATAAAAATTTACCCATGAAAGCTAAACTGTTATTTATCACCACTCTAATCACCATAATTGTTTCCGGGTGCAGTCCGGATTTAAAAGTTCAGCCCTTAATACTCTGGTATTCACAACCTGCAGATGCGTCAATCCCCGATGATAAGAATGGATGGAGGAACGATCCTGAGTGGCTTAAGGCATTGCCGGTTGGTAACGGAAGTATCGGGGCTATGGTTTACGGAGATGTTGGAAAAGAGCGCATACAACTGAATGAGAAATCTTTATGGTCGGGTTCACCTGCTGATAATGACAATCCGGATTCGTATGGCCGCATCGATTCAATCAGGAACCTTCTTTATGCCGGGAAATACAAGGAGGCACACCAACTTGCTGAAAAAACTCAGATTTGCCAGGGTTCAGGATCGGGCCATGGAAACGGGGCAAATGTGCCGTTCGGATGTTTTCAAACCCTGGGCGACCTGTGGCTCGATTTCGGACCGCCGGAAGCGTATGAGGATTACAGGCGCGAACTGGATATGAATGAGGGCATTGCTCGGGTTCATTACAAAATGGGCGGAGTGACTTATACCCGCGAAATCTTTGCGAGCTACCCCGACCAGGTCCTGGTTATAAGGCTGACAGCCGACAAGAAGGGCAGTATAGCTTTCACTGCCTCTATGGACCGGCCGGAAAGGTTTATAACTATTGCCGCTGACGGGGAGCTGATGATGACCGGCACGATGAAAAACGGGACGGGCGGCGACGGCATGAACTGGATGGCCCGTTTGAAGGCAGTTAACCAGGGAGGGACTGTCGAATTCCAAGATAACCGGATGATCGTGAGTAAAGCAGATGCTGTTACTTTATTGTTCTCTGCTGCAACCGATTATCTTTTGAAGCCGCCGGCCTATAAGGGGAATAATTATGAAAAAACCACAGCGGCCAATATTGGCTGGGCCTCTGAGAAATCCTACAAGACCCTGATCAAAAGGCACACCCAGGACTTTCAAGGCCTGATGGACAGGGTTGATTTCGATATTACCCCACTAACAAATACTGATGATTCTTCCGCTGAAGGTATTCCAACTGATGAGCGTATCCTGGCTTTCAAGGAGTCTCGGAAAGATAACAGGCTGGTGGAACTCTATTTCCAATACGGCAGATATCTTCTGGTATCGTCATCCCGGCCGGGAAGCCTGCCAGCAAACCTGCAGGGGATCTGGGCGAACAAGATCCAGACACCGTGGAATTGTGATTATCACACCGATATTAATATACAGATGAACTACTGGCCGGTGGACGTAACCAATCTTTCTGGATGCCAGCAACCGCTGACAGAACTCATTGAATCCCTCGTTGAGCCAGGAACACGCACGGCGCAGATACATTATCATGCCAAAGGATGGTGCGTTCATCCTATCACCAATGTTTTCGGGTTCACGGCTCCCGGTGAATCGCCAAGCTGGGGGCTTCATCTGGGTGCCGGGGCCTGGATGGTTCAGCACCTTTGGGAACATTATGCATTTACAGGGGATCTGGAGTACCTTAAGCAGGTGTACCCAGTGATGAAGGGCTCGGCGGAGTTCTATCTCGATTGGCTGGTGGAGGATCCTGTTTCGGGAAAGTTAGTATCCGGCCCGGCGAGCTCGCCTGAGAATTCATTCATTGCCCCTGACGGAAGCCGGGGGTATCTGACAATGGGGCCGTCGCATGACCAGGAGGTAATATGGGATTTGTTCACCAATATTATTGAAGCTTCAGATATTCTCGGCATTAAGGATGATTTTACCGGCAGAGTTTATTCTGCCAGGGATAAACTGCTGATGCCGGGGATTGGTTCCGACGGGCGCCTGATGGAGTGGCCTGTTGAATTTGCGGAACCAGAGCCGGGCCACCGGCATATGTCGCATCTGTTCGCCCTGCACCCTGGCCGGCAGATCACCTCGGAAACTCCTCAAATGCAGGAAGCTGCGCGTAGATCTTTGGAATACAGGCTTGAGCACGGGGGAGGGCATACAGGCTGGAGCGCTGCATGGCTGGTTAACCTATGGGCCCGGCTAGGTGATGGAGACAATGCCATAAAGGCCATCGATGTGCTGCTAACAAAATGCATCAGCCCAAACTTCTTCGACCTCCATCCTCCATTTCAGATCGATGGCAATTTTGGTGCTACGGCCGGTATTGCCGAGATGTTGGTCCAGAGCCATACCGGCGAGATCGTTCTCCTCCCTGCTCTTCCATCTTCCTGGCCTGACGGAAAGGTGAAAGGGCTGGTTGCCCGCGGCGGTTTTGAGGTTTCAATGGAATGGAAAGAGGGAAAGCTTGTAAAAGCTGAGATACTGTCGAAAAACGGAGGGGACTGCAAGGTAAAATATCATGACCTGACAAAAACTTATAAAACCAAAGCAGGAGAAAAAATTAGCCTGTCGGACTTATTAACTTGAAAACAGCACACAAAATGAACAATAAATTTTCTTTATTTCGGCTTGTATTTATATGACTGGTATTGTTTGCCATAAATCCTGTTATGGCCCAGGACTCTGAATTCATTGTGCATAGTGATAATCTATCTGTCACTATAACCCAGCAGGGAATCCAGTCGATCATCATTGGAAAAAATAAATATGCGGCCAAGGCCTCCACAAAGCTGGACGGATGCACTGCGTCAGGCCAGGCATTGGTTCGCACAATAGCAGGCGGAGGGGTTGAAACCGAGCGCACCCTTGTTCAGGAGGAAACCGGGAATAAATGTACGCTTATTGAACGTTTCCTGCCGGCCGGGGGATCAATCTCATGGGAGGTTGAAATAAAAGGGGCAGGGGAGCCATGGACAACACAGATAAGGTCGGAGATCCGCTGGCCTGTTAACGAAGACTCGCGTTTCTGGGCGCCATGGAGCGACCCCCGGTTAGGGAGAAAAGAAAGCTCACCTGCAGGGACGCCGGTTCAGCAACAACTTTCCACTCCGGCACTCGATTTCAACTGGGGCGACCCGCTGATTCCCCACAGGTTTGTTAACGACACACTCTGGTACGGGGCACCCTATTTTCGGTATGAAGAGCCTCATACGCTTTATATACCCTTTCAGCGCGACCTGATTTGCATCCCGATGGTAACTGCCATCCAGCCGGAGGCAGATAGGGGCCTCAGCCTGGTGCTGAATCCGGATGATGAAATACTTGACCTCATTCTGACCTCCTCCGCTGATGGGTTACTCGGCTTTAACAGGATATATAACCGGATCTCGGCTGCTCACCCGCTCCGCTTTACAATGAACCTGGTGGAGCATGAGGCGGATTGGCGGGGAGGTCTCCGCTGGATGAGCCGGCAGTATCCCGAATTTTTTGATCCGGTTATTGAAGGAGCCCATGATATGGCAGGAACAAGCGCCTATTCAAATTTCGACACGAATTTTGATGCGGAAAAAATGAAAAAGATGGCTTTTACCACAAACTGGCAGGCGAGTTTCGATTTTCCTTATATGGGAATGTTCATTCCGCCTGTGGCTGAAAATGAGAAATGGGTCCGCTTTGGCGGTGATACAACATCCATAGCAGCGATGCAGGAATATGCCAGGAGTATGAAAGAGATGGGTTTTTTTGTGCTTAACTATTTCAATGTCACCGAGTTCGGTACAAAGATGGAACGACCTGTACCTCCCCGGAAAAACAATGATGACAAAGAGATCTGGAAAGATCCCAATGATTTCTTCTACTACAAATTACCCGGGTCTTGGCTGCCTGTCCCCGACCGGGTTGTCAAGGATTCGGTTTGGTGGCACAGGGAAACGCTCCCGGGAGGTACACATCTTACATGGGAAGCAGGTATAGTGACCGATCCTGGCGAACCGGTTTACCGGGAGTTCCTTCTCGACCAGGCCCGCAAACATGTGAAATATTTGCCTGATGCTTCCGGTATTGCTATCGACAGGATGGACTGGCTCCGTATGTACAATGAAACACGCGACGATGGAATAACCTGGTTTATCGACCGGCCGTCACGATCACTTATTACATCATGGAAGGTTCTGATGAAGGAACTGGCCCCTATTATGCACGATGCAGGGAAGAGTATTTTCGTCAATAACCATGTTAAACGGATTGATTTACTTAAGAATATAGATGGAATCTTCGATGAATTCACCTATGCAGGCGCTCCCCTGAACACCACGGCTTTCATGTGCATCAATAAGCCAGCCCTTGGCTGGACTTCAGACAGTTCGAATATTCGCCAGGAGGGTCCGGATGCCTTTTTCCAGAAATACCTCTATATGGGGGTTTATCCAATGGCGCCGTTCCCGGGCAACGACCACAGTATCCTTCCCGATGAGTGGACTGACCGGCAATACCTTGATTATGGGCCACTGATGGCATCAATGAGGGGCAAAAAATGGGTGCTCGAGCCGCATTGCCTGGAGGTTGGGGATGGGGCTGCAAAAGCCAACCTGTTCGAGGTGCCCGGAGGATATATAGTGCCGGTTGTCTTTGGTGCCGACGAATCCACGGTAACACTTAAAATACGCAATATCCCCGGGCTGGATAGTGTAAAATGCCAGGCGTTATATCCGGGAACAGATCAACCTGCAGCTCTGAAATCATCTTATAAAGATGGTGGCCTGGAGATCAAAGCTCCCCTGAAAAGGGGCTGTGCGATGGTGAGAATAATAATTACCAAATGACTCAGTTACCCAGTAACTCGGTTATTCGGTTATTCAGTTACTCGTTAATAATTGTTATGCTCAAATTCGGCCATGACCGGATAATGGTCTGAAAGATAGTAGTTTTCAGGGCCATTAAAGATCCAGGCCCCGGTGCATTTTTGTGCAAGTTCAGGGCTTACGAGTATGAAATCTATGCGGTGTTTTGTCTTTTCCATTTCTTCTGTAGTAAGCCATTGCGGTACATTGAGCGGGGTGGGGCAGGTAGTTCGGCCATCCATTGGAACATAGCGGTCGCAGACATCAATAAGAGACAGGGCCAGGAAGGTGGATAATACACTATAGTCGTATTCACCATTGTGCAGGTTTTTGTATTTTGTACTTGTAGTGTCTCTTTTTCGGTATCGTTCAAGTTGATACGGATATTTACGGTTAAATTCTGCATCAAAGGGGGAATGGGCATTAAAATCACCCAAAACAATATATTCATCCGTTTCACTGGCTGTTTGTTCAATTTTTTCGCAGATTGCCTGTGCTTCACATTTCCTGAACTGCCAGTCGGCGGGACTCAGGTGCACAACAAAAAAATCAATTCCATGGGTTTCGCAGTGAAGCATACCGTGCCACATGCCTTCAAGTAATCGTTCCTTGACTATAATGGGTTTGTTGGATGTTATGGCCACCGGATAACCGTCAGTTTTTGCAATCGCCGAATAATCATGCCCCCATTTTTTTGCAAATTCTGCAAGCCTTTCTGGTGTGAAACCATTCATTTCCTCAAGGGCAAGAACATCCGGTTTTTGTATGTTCAGCCATTCAATCAGTTTCGTTCCTCGTGTACTGTCCTGGTTCCAGTCGAATCCGGTAAGGATGTTGTAGGTCATGACCCGGAGCTGCGCGATGGCAGGTATTGTGGTGATTATGATAACTAGTGCGATGGTAAGTGCTTTTTTCATGATTTTATCTGTGCCGTGAGGGACAGGGACAAGCCCTGTCCTTACTTCTACCTTTTTACTTTTGACTTTGTACCTACTTTTGCCTTTTGCCCTCTGCCTTAGTATTCCTGCAGCGTCTCCCACCATGCCATGATATTTCCAGGGGGGACGCCGTTCTGAATATTATGTATAGGGGCAAAGATAAAACCTCCTCCCGGGGCAAGATCATCGATCCTTCTTTTAGTTTCGTCTTTTACTTCCTGAACTGTTCCATAAGGCAGAACATGTTGTGTGTCGCAACTACCTCCCCAGATCGTAAGGTCTTTACCCCATTGTTTTTTAAATTCCTTAGTGTCCATTCCGGCACAGTTTACCTGAAAGGGGTTGAGGATATCAACTCCGGCTTCGATTAACAATGGGATAGTTTCCATGATGGCTCCATCGTTATGGAAAAAGACTTTGATATCAGATTTAGCCTTTTTCTTGATGAAATCTATCAGTCTTTTATGAAAAGGCCAGATTTGTTCTTTATACATATCCAGACTAACCAATAGGCTGGTTTGGGTACCCAGGTCATCAGCTGTCGAGGCCACCATAACATTTTCACCAACGGCGTCAAGAGCCCTTTCCCAGTATTGCATCTTGATTTCCAGAATTTTCTCCATGATGGCCTTTACCACTCCGGGATTTACATACATATCCATCATGAATTTCTCATATCCGGTCATCCACATGGCATGCTCCCACATCCCTGCACTCATTCGTCCGAGTACATATGCTTTCTCTTCCTCAAAAACGATCTGATCAGCATCTTTTTTAAGATTCTCATAACGTACAGGATTCAAAGCATCCGGCCAGGGATAATTCTCCACATCCTGGATAGTCTCTACATGTGCCAGGGGACTTTGATACAAATCGTAAAAATGCCCGTTCTCCAGCGGCATTCTCCATTGCATTCCCCATTCATCCTTAAGGTAATGGTATCCGGTTTTTACCCCGAGGTCTATTATCTGGTTTTCCTTTGGCACTTTTGGTCCCACATTTTTTACATCTACTTTCAGATAATCAAACACATCCTGACCGGTATGGGCCATTTGTGTGATAGTATCTTTTACCTCTGCCGGCTCAATTAGTCCTAAATAAGCTTTCAGATCCCTGAGTGCTTTGATATTGATGCCGGAGACCATCGTTCCCCCTATATCGAATGGTATCCTGTCGGGTTCATGGTGGTTTAGGGAGACGGCTACTCTTTCATAACTGGTCATGATCAGGTGTCTGGTTTATTTAATATTTTAAAAATAGGGAATTTGATCATTAAATTTATTGCTGAGCGAAAATGATGAGAACACAGGATAAAAGAGAGCCTATATTTTCAATTTCAAAAAGATTATCTTCAGGTCCTATGAAAAAGTTATTCGCTCTGATTATTACAGCAGCATTATGCCAGCTTTCTAATGCCCAGGAAATGCTTGCCAGATGGTCCTTTGATCAAATCATTGAATCCACCGTATTAGAAGAAAGTACAGATAAGAACGATAAAATTACCGGGTTCTTTGATCCCGTGACTGGAGTTAATAATGGCGCTATTCAGTTCGATGGATTTACTAGTTTCCTTTCAAGAGAAAAATTCGGACTAAACCTTCCTGAACAGTTTACCATAAACGCTTGGCTTTCATTAGAGTCGTATCCATGGTTTCGCTGTCCGGTATTTGATTTAAGGGCTGGAGAAAAGGAGGGAGTTCTTTTGGCCGTAAATAGGGATGGGAAGATTACAATGGGCATGGGAAAGCCAACAACATGGGTGGAAATAACCGGCCCGCAATTACCACTGAAAGAATGGATTATGCTGAGCCTGGTAATTGATCAGGGAGGACCAGCAATATTGTATCTCAATGGAAAAAGAGTTGGTTTTGTTCAGGATAGCCCAATTCTCAGAGGGACAAATAGTAGCAAGTTAACAATTGGGAGAAATGCCATTTTGGAGGAATGGTGGGATTATCAATATTCCGTTACTGATAAATTCTCATACATGGATGGGAAAATTGACGAAGTACTTGTTTTTGATGGTGCTCTGACACCTGAGGAAATTAAAAATCTATATAATGATTTTCTTCCCTTACCTATAGTTAGATCTGAACCGAGGGTTTTACCTTCTGGCCCGGTTGAACACGATGAGTTTGGTGCCTCTTATACCCGTTTGGATTATACAAAACAATGGGACAGGCTTTGGAGGGTTGGAGATTACCCTGATGTGCTCGTTAGATTTGCAGATAACAACTGTCGTTTGGTTTTCTGGAGGGGAACCAGCTTTGTGCCTTGCTGGGTGACAGAAAATGGTATCTGGTATACCAATGAGTGGTGCGAAACCTGGGGTGGGGATGTTACAAGTTGTGCGGAGCCCCTGATGGACAGAGATTGCAGGTTTAGCCACGTTAGGATTATTGAAAATACACCAGCCAGAACTATAGTACACTGGAGATATGGCCTGGTGGATACTGAATATACCTTTGTTGCTAAGGATATTGACGGCAGAGGAGAGTGGGCGGATGAATATTACATTATTTATCCCGATGGGGTGGGGATCAGAAGAATTGATCTGCACTATTCCAATCCGCTGAGAAAACACGATTGGGAAGAGTCCATTGTTTTATTATCGCCAGGACAGCATCCTGATGATGTTATGCAGGATCCTGAGATCACCCTTGTGAATATGAGAGGAGAAAAATATGATTATTCCTGGCGGAATAATTTGCCCATTGAAATGACTGAGCCAGAAGGAGCTAACATCCATGTAGTGAACCTGAGAAGCCAGTACAAACCCTTTTACATTATTTCACCAGATTCTTTCGAGTCGGTTGAAGGAAAATATGAATCACCCTTTTTCCGCACATATTCTGCGGCCCAAGGGATCAACTGGAGGCCTGATTCTGTTCCAAGCATTTACGGCTGGTGGAACCACTGGCCAGTAACTCCAGTTCCCGGTGACGGCCGGTGGGTGGTAAATAATGACAGGGCTTCACATTTCAATCTCACCACCTTTACCCAGTGGAAGGATTATTATATGGATGAAAGGGTAAAGACCAGGATCATGCTGCACGGGATGACTCAGGACAAACCAGAAGATTTAGTTCCTCTTGCCAAGAGTTGGCTGGAACCTCCTGAATTGCAATTGACAGAAGGTGAGGCAGTATATGAACCCGCTGAGAAAGCTTACATGATTAATAATTTAGGGAAGGCTGTTTTCGAAGGAAGACTAATAGCAAACCCAGATCATCCAGCCGTTAATCCTGCTTTCATTCTAAACAATGTCCGATTAGATAATCCAATCATCGAAGTAAACGGCAAATCTCTTACACCTGGGAAAGATTTTCAATTTGGGACCGTAAAGGAGTTAAGTTACTGGAAGACAATAATTTGGATTAATGCTGTTTATGATAATGAAGCAGGACTAAGTATTCGTTGATTAATTAAATTCCAAATTTATACACTATGGAAAACTGGATCATTTTTGGGATATTAAGTGTGGGCATAATTTTCATATCATGGCGAACATTATTAAATATCAGGAGTCATGGTTTTTACCGTTTCTTCGGCTGGGAGTTATTGCTCTGGCTTTTGGTCAATAATTTTAAGTTCTGGTTTAGTAATCCGCTAAGTATTAATCAGTTGATGTCATGGACATTACTTCTTTTTTCTTTATACCTCCTTATTGCCGGAATCCTTCTCATGAAGGAGGTTGGCAAGCCTGCTAATACCAGGGAAAGCAAAAATCTATATCAATTTGAGAAAACATCTCGACTGATCGACAGCGGGGTATTCCGATATATCAGACATCCTTTATATGCTTCACTAATATATCTGACCTGGGGTATTTTCCTGAAGAATCCAACAATTATCCTTTTGTTTGTTGCACTGCTGGCATCAATTTTTTTCTACCTCACAATGCTTTTTGATGAGAAAGAATGTATTGAATACTTTGGGGATGAGTATCGGGAATATATGAAATGCAGTAAGATGTTCATTCCTTTCATCTTTTAAAATCAAGCTGCAACCTGCAACAAGTAACCTGCCTAAATCCTACCTTTGTTGGGAAAAATAGAGTAGTGAATTAATAATACTTTAATTTAGATTGCATTTTTAAACCTTGTCCGCACAGTCATGAAAAAGTCAATTTTAACTGCCATATTCCGCATACTCGCATTGATTTCTTTAATTATTTCATTTTCATGCACTAAAGATTTAAAGGTTAGTCAAACCGGAGATACTGTAAGTCTTGAAAATGAACTGGTCAGCCTGCGTTTCGACCTTCATAATGGCTGCTACAACATCAGGAATCTGAAAAACGGCACCATTCCAATCAGTGGAGTGGCCCTTAGGATAAATGATTGGCCGTCCAACATTAAGGATGGCCGGATTACCTGGGAAAAGCACCGGGTGTCGGATGAAATGGGCAATGGGCTGGCCCTCGACCTCCTGATTGAGTCGAATGATCAACCCGGCATGGTATTCAGCTTTACACTTTATGAGGGCTCCGGGTTTTTTAACGTTTCAGCCGGGATTAAAAATACAGGGGAAAAGAGCGTACAGGTTAAAGAAATATATGTAATAGCTGATGGTAAAGTGTTTGATGGTGTTGATGTTACTCAGAACTTTGCCATGATCGACGGGTTTAGCGGGGGAGAACCGCTCGAATATGGCAGGAGGATGTACTTCCCCCTGACAAGGGAAAGGTCCCTGAAATCGAGAAACAATATCCTCCTGACATTCGGAAATGATGAATTACGCAATACATTGGTTTTGGGAGGGCTTACCTACAGTGATTATGAAAAATATGCCTATATCGAACAGTCACGCCGGATTGAACTGGAAAAGGGCCTTGATGATGCGGGCAGCCTGCTGTGCTACCTGAACCTGCCCGATGAAAAGCTGGATAATTCCAATTCAGGTGAAAGCCTGTCACTGATGTTGGGGGATGAGAAAAAGACATGGCAGAATCATGAGTTCCGGTGTACCGAGACTGCAACCTCGGTAATGGGAAAGGACAAAATCATTATTGAGGCCAGAGGCCTGAAGCCTGGAAATCCATATTACCTGGGATTATCATGGTGGAGAGGGTTATGGCATGGCGACCGCAAGGACCACAGGCAATCGATTATTGTTGAATACCTGGATGGAAATAATAGGGTGGAGGTGCCACTTGTTACGGACAAACTTCTGCCACGTTTTGACGGGCGCAATAAGGAAGATGTTGAGCAGCTTGAGATCCCCCTTCCTGAAAAAGCAATAGCCGCCGGGAAACTGAATATTATTATTGAAAAGACCCCGGATAATTACGAAAACAGTGCCAACGACCCAAATGCATACCTGAGTGAAATATGGCTCCGCGATGGCAAGTCCAAGCCTCTGCTGCCTGACCAGTTCACTCAGATCAATGATTGCAAAAGGCCATTAAGAGAATTAACAGCCCAATTATTTGCCTCCGACCCTGTTGGTAAAAGGGTTGACCCGGGAGAAGTTTATATCCCCATGGATAAATTTTATATCCAGGTCACGCAGCCGGATCCTTTCGTGGCACTGGAAAAATACGGGCAGGACGTTAGCAAAGCTCAAAAGGTTGATTTGAGCATGTATGATTTCCCGACAGTTTGCCTCTGGTATGCCGAAAACAGCGGATATGGCGGCGGGGAAGCCGAAAACAACACTTTAGGGGCCGTGAATGAGATGAAAAAAATAGCTGAGAGGGGATTTCTCAAATACAGCAGGGCTGCTGTAAGATTGGTGCCGGATTCCTATATGCCCGACAATCAGCAGGGCTGGTGGGATGATGCCCACTGGCAGAGGGAGGTTGAAGTTCATAATGGAAGCAAAAACGGACGCTATGTCGAACCTTACGAGACCTCCGAAAAATGGGGCAGGGCAGTTACAGAGCTGGGAGGGATCCCACTGACTTATTTCCAGACCGGATTCAGGTCTGAGGACTATGCAAAAGCTTACCCGGAACATATGCTTTTCAATAAAACCTATGCCTGGAGAGGAGAGCCCCAGGATACTGCAAGCGAATTATTTACCTCCTGGAACCAGACCTGGGCACGCAATGGCAGGGTTTGGGGCTATGATTATACCGACCCCGACTTCCTCGCTCATATGAAGCAGGTATACAGAGATTTAGGTGCAGGTGGAGTAAAGGGACTGATGTTTGATTATCCCTTTTCAGGTTGGTCTTCCGGAGGAGGTATGGAAGACGAATATTCAACTACTGCAGCAGCTTATCGTACAATCTTCCGACTTCCACATGATGGATTGGGGCCGGGATCTTATGTGCATGAAAGAAATATGCAAAAAGGCAGCGATGTGTCAATCGGATATGTGGCTTCAATGCGTACCGAGAATGATACAGACGAGATGGATGCCACTACGGTTACCCGCTGCGGACTGAGGTGGTACAAAAACAGAGTTCTATATAACCAAGACACCGACTCGAAAAATATAGTACGCCTGGAAGGAAGCAGGGATAAGGTAAGGGCTGTCCTGACCATGGCCTATGTGACTACAGGCCGCTTATTGCTGGCAAACAGTTTTGCCCAGTTTTCAGATGAGACCTATTGGGATGTTACACGCACTTTCCCATATCATACGGAAAACAAATCAGCCAGGCCTGTTGATGCATTTGTAAGTGAATATCCGATGGTCTATGATTTCGATGTGAATCCCCAATGGCATCAGCTTACCTTTTATAATGGTGATTTTGAGAATAATAAGACTATTGGCATCGATCTGGCCGGCCAGCCTGTAAACGGAGCTTTGGGCCTCAACACAGATGAATCGTATCATATTTATGATTTTTGGAATGATAATTATGTAGGAAAATTTAAAGGCTCAAGCCGCCTGGAACAGGTTCTTCGACCGGGTGAGGCACGAATGATGTCGGTGCATGAAGTACTTGACCGCCCCCAGGTAATATCAACAAACCGCCACATCATGCAGGGCTATCTTGATATTGAAAGCACTGAATGGAATGAAAAAAAGATGACATTATCCGGCACCAGCAAGGTAGTCGGAGAAGATCCTTATGTTATTACTTTGGCTGCTAATGGTTTTACCATGGAAAATGCAACAGCAAATGATAAGGATGCCAGGATCACATTTTCAAAATCAGAAAATGAATTAATTAAGATTATAATTGAAAGGCCTGAAAATGAATCGATTGAATGGAAAATAAAATTCGTCAATTAGCCAATTCGTCAATAAACATTCCACCAATCCACCAATCCACCAATCTACAAATCCACCAATGTACATAACCGCCAAAAAATTAATAATAGCGATTTCCATCCTCCTCAATATTGCTACATGCTATGCGCAGATCCTTGCGCCAACCCCGCCCATGGGCTGGAACAGCTGGAATTGTTTTCAGGGAAAAATTAGTGAACAACAGATAAAGGAAATTGCTGATGCTATGGTTAGTTCCGGAATGAGGGATGCAGGATATGTTTACCTCGTACTTGATGATGGCTGGATGGCTGCGGAAAGGGATGCCGAAAGCAGACTGCAGGCGGATCCGGTGAAATTCCCCAATGGGATGAAAGCTGTTGGTGATTACATCCACAGCAAGGGTCTGAAATACGGTATATACGAATGCCGGGGTTACCTTACTTGCCAGAGATTACCGGGGAGTTTCGAACATGAAGATATCGATATGGCCACTTTTGCTGAATGGGGTGTAGATTATATCAAACTCGATGCTTGTTATGCAGAAAGAAATGGCCGACTGACGACCGAAGATCTTCAGATTTATAAGGATGCTATTGAAAAGACGGGCAGGCCAATGATTTTAAGTATTTCTGATTTTGGAAATGGTGCCTGGGTATGGGGAGGAAAGAATTATGGTCAGCTATGGCGTACCTCCTACGATATTTACCCGTGGATTGAGAATGTTTATCATCATGCCGAAACATCCGGAGGCGACCTGCGGATTCATCCAGCATTCAATGGTCTTTGGCAGTTTGCCGGCCCGGGTTATTGGAACGATCCTGATATGCTCGAGATTGGGAATCTCAAATCAGAATTAGAAGATAAAATCCATATGAGCCTATGGTGTATGCTGGCTTCTCCATTAATGGCAGGAAATGACCTAAGGAAGATGTCGGATACAGTAACTCAGGTGCTGATTGCTCCGGAAGTTATTGCAGTTAATCAGGATCCACGTGGACATCAGGGCTACAAGGTGTTTGATAATGGGAAACAGCAAGTTTATAATAAACCTCTGAGCGACGGAACAACCGCTATTCTACTTTTTAATAAAGATTCCGTTCCGGCAAATGTAAGCGTCAGCTGGCAACAGGTTGGTTTATCAGGCAAGCAGGCCGTAAGAGATATATGGGCAAGAAAAAACCTGGGAAAATTTAAAGATGGATTTACGGCCTATCAACTTCCTGAGCATGGACAATATCTATTGAAAGTGGGTAAATCAGGATCTGATTTGGTAGCCGGGCCAATGCCAGTGCCTGAAGAAAAATATACTGCAACAAAGGATGGGTTTAGCTACTTGAGTGACTTGTATTACATCATGAAATATGGTGAAGCTCCGGTTAATGATAAGAGTACATCCGGAAAACCAATCAAATTGGACGGTGTGGGATATGATAAAGGGATCTCTACTGTTAATGGTAGTATTCTGATATATAAACTCTCAGGAAACTCAAGCAGGTTCAGAGCTATGGTCGGGCTTGAGGATGAATATTCAGGGAATGGAACAGGTAGATTTAAAGTGCTGAATGAGGACGCCTTTGGAGCCAGGGTTTTATTCGATAGTGGTTTGATTACTAAAGACTCTGCTGCAAAGCAAATCGATATAGATGTTAAAGGCTTGGATTGTCTGTTTCTGAAATTCGATAGTAAGGAGGAGGCTACAGGAAATTGGGCAAATGCCAGACTGGTGGGCTCCTGGGATGAACATAGGGTTTCCTATGATGATAAATATATCGATAGTCTGATCGGTAAAATGGAGCTCGTTCCGGTACGTGTTAATGGTGATAAGAATAACAGGATCAACATTGTAATTGTTAACCGATGGGAAAAACGCGACGCAAAACCTTATAACAATCCGGGTATGCGCGAGGAGTTTATTGATGATGTAAACCGATCATTATTAGCAGCATTCACTCCGGGTGATCCTGCAGCACAAACTGCTTATGCTAATTATCAGCAGTTCTTTAATCTTTATGCTCTTTGGTGGCCGGGAACTCCTGAATGGAGAGATGGAGTTGAAACAGATCTTCTTGAGGCAATTCGTGATCGATTATTCCTTCCTTGGAAGGATGAACATACAGGATGGGTTACCTTTCTTGATATGCCGAACCGTGATGGTGGCGGCGGCGGTGCTGCCCGGAATATGGAAACCCGGACAGGTAATGCAGTTATTGTTGGTAATGGTATTGGAAAAATGCTGCATGAGATCTCGCATACATGTACTTCCATAGGGGATGAATATGCAGGATTCGCTACCGATACAATTACACATCCTGCTTATACCGTAACCAAGAATGTTAATCCCGAAACAATTAAATGGAGAGCCTGGATTGATGAAGGAACTCCTTTACCCACGCCTTATGAAAGGGAATATATTGATAAAATTGGAGCTTTTGAAGGTGCCCAGTATCATCTGCTTAACTATTATCGTCCAACTGCCCAGGGCTGTATAATGGGGGCAGGGGTGTTTGATAATACCGAGGAGATGTGTTCCGTTTGTGAACAACGATTATCCATGAGGGCGTACGAAATGGTTAATCCAATTGAGAATACAATTCCAAATGAAAATGAATTGAAGATTGAGCAAAAACAAAAAATTCATTTCTCTGTTTCACGAGTTAAGCCTGAGCCGGATACCCAGGAAATCAGGTGGATACTTAATGGAAAAGTGATTGCTGATGGTGTGGATCAGTTGGATGTTTCTCTTGAGCCGGGTCAAGCTTATGAACTCGTTTATACTCTCAGGGATACAACATCAATGATAAGGGAGGACCCTCCCTACGGACAATTCCCTTACCGTGAGCGGCGATGGAGAATAAATCCCGGGATAACATTAGAAACAGAGCCTTATACCTTTGTTTGGGAGAATAGTAATCATACTGGCCTTGAAGGACATCGTTATAAGGCAGAAAAAGCAAGTTTCACATCTGAAGAGGCAGAAGTAATTGATTTTGGAGGTGCGAGTGAACAGGTTTATCTACAATTAAACAAACCGGAAAAGGGAGTGGAATGGAAAGTAAAAGTTCCTGAAACTGGAATCTATTCATTGATTTGGGCTTATTCCAGTCGTTCAAGGGGATCTGCCAGCTGTGGATTAAGTCTGAATGGAGAATTGTATATGGAGAATATTGATTTTTCTGAAACTGTCCCATTGTTTACAGGATGGACCGGACGAAGAATAAACCTTGAATTAAAACAAGGTCTTAATTCTATTAGATTGATGAGCAACGAAGAGTTCAAAATTAACTTCGACTATCTATGGGTTCCTGGTAAGGCAAATAATGAATCAAATGCCGGGGTGGAGTCAATGCCTGAACCTGAGGCGGTTGTTTTAAACAGCCCTGATAATAAATCAAAAAATAAAGCCTTAAACCCGCAAAAAATAAAATCGGCAAATATGCTTATGTGGTTGGATGCAAGTGAGATAAAGCTTACAGAAAAAACGCCATATCAAGGATGGATCGAAAAAGTCAGTGGCAAAAAAGGGCCGGATGTAGTGTTCAAACCAGAGGCTGTAAATGGAAATGGAGTGGCTGGGTTTGATATAGTTTGGTTATCCTGGCTGGAAAAACCAATAAAGGAATTCCAAACCATAGTTATGGTCTATAAAGAGAGCGATATGTCTTTTGCCGGCACAAGCCCTTTCAGGGATCTGGATCCCTATATTGGGAGGTCAGAACATGGCCATAAACAATTATTTACCAGTACTGTATCTGATTTGACTAAAAATGGAAAAGTATTTATTAATGGGGCTCAGGTTGATCCAATGACAAGCAGCATCCCAAAGGATTATTTTATTTTGACAGTAGAATTATCGGAGAAAGTGCTTAAGGAAATTAAATATACCCAGGGTTACTGGGAAGGCGATTTGGCCGAGATGATGATATTCGATGGTAAATTATCTGATAAGGAACGCAAAGCCCTCGAAGCCGGACTCAAGAAGAAATGGTTTCAGTTGTAGTGCCAGATTATGTAGAGCCAGATGACCATCTGGCTCTACTAGCTCCCATGGATTATCCATAAAGAGAATTTGGCGGTCTTGATTTTCTTCGTTACCTTTTAAGAATGAAAGGTTTAACATCAACTTTGATTAATACGGCTTGCACGACTTAACGATTCAAAACGAGTCTGGCGAACACATAGAAATTTAGATGAAACCTGTTGTACAAATATTGCGCTTCGGAATGTTTTTCATTTTTACAGCTTGTGTAACACTCTACAAGCCCAATGCCGTTCATTCACCATTGCTTAAAGAAAAAGGGGAACTCAACACATCTGCTTCGATTGGATTATCAGGTTGTGGATTATATAACCTGCAGTCTGCTTATGCAATATCGAATCACACAGGTATCATGATAGACGGGATGTATCATCAAAGACATATAAGCAGTGCCGATTCCTCGGTGGATAAACTCAATATGTTTTTTGCGGAAGCCGGTGCAGGTTATTTCACCACATTCGGTGATAAAAAAAATGAATTATTTCAATTATACGGGGGGGGCGGCTACGGCATTACCACAGATAAAATTGACAATGTCAGTCAACCTGACCCGGAATTTAGTGCCAGGTATTTCAATACGTTTATTCAGCCGGGATTAGCTCTTATCAACCGGAACTCTCAGATAGCTTTTGATTTGAGGGTAAATTACGTACACCTGTACAATATACATGCCTTCCTTTACGACAAATTTGAATGGTGGAATACAGATTTTCAATTCTATTCCGACACATCACTGTATTTTATAAACCTTGAACCAACCATGACAATAAAAGCAGGAGGAGAAAAGCTGAAAGGTACTTTACAATTGGGCCTGACTATTCCTGCGATAAATTCTCATTCATATTTTATGGTAAATACGTATTCCAGGCTCGGGATTCCTCTCATTAAGTTGTCAGTTGGGATTTCTTATGCATTTGGGAAGCAGTAATTACCTCCGATAAATAAATGCACTGGTATTGCAGCGGGCCAGCGGAAATGGCGGCCTGGTGGCTCAGATTTAGAAAAATGGATAAATGAATAAACTAACATTTTTTGGTTTAGTAAGAAATTTTCAACTTATCGCAGTCACTTCAATTGCGCTGCTTGTTATTAGCTGCAGCTCTGATTCCTCATGGGATTTTTCAAGCGATTATTTTAAAATCCGGATTGACAATAAAGGATATATAACGAGTATGAAAAACATCACGGTAGAACCCAACCGGGAGTGGAGTCAGCCTGATAAGCCTTCGCCATTGTTATGCCTTTATGATAGCAGGGAAGAAGTTTATTACGAACCGTACAAGGCCTCATATCAGAAGAGTTCAAATACCATAAGCTTGAAATATTCAAATGGATCAGAAGCACAAATCAGACTCATACCTCAAAAAAAATATTTTAAACTAACCCTTAAATCTGTCACTCCCAGAAATGAGGTTGATGCTTGTAAGCGGGAAGTTACAATGTACTAAAATTGGCAAATAAGGATGTACCAAAAAT
>CAYXJR010000047.1:0-36641 GCA_964465145.1 uncultured Porphyromonadaceae bacterium
AAACAGCCATTCCATTGACATTGCCAGTAGTTAACCATTTTGGAACCACAGTTGGTTTCGAAGATGACTACGACATGTCGCCTTGTAGCCCATATTCAAACTACATGGATGGTAATGACAAGGTTTACAGCATCACCCTTGACGTAGAAGGTTACCTGACAGGTAATATTCTGGGTGCTTACGGATCAATTCACGTGTTGGATGAGTGTCCTGTTGTTGAACTTGAGAAGCGTAACTGTCTGCTTTTTGCCAGCGGACCTAACGGTGGTGAGCAGACTAAGAGAATCCAGCCTGGTTTCTATTATGTAATAGTATCTACCTGGGCTCCACCTCAAACTGTGGATTACTTACTGAACATGAGCTTCGAAGAATTGTCAACAGGTGTTGATGATGCTGGTCTCATGAACAGCCTGAAGGTTTATCCTAACCCAACACAAGGTTTGTTTACTGTCAGCATCAGCAGCGCTGAAGCCAGTGACCTTACTCTTGAACTGGTTAATATCTCAGGACAGGTTGTCTACAGGAACCAGGTTAAGTCGGTTTATAGCTATAACGAAGACATTGACGCCAGTGCATTCGCTAAAGGTGTTTACTACCTGAAGGTTAATGATGGCAAGCAAGTTAAGATCGAAAAAGTTGTGATTCAATAAGAATCGTACTGGAAATATAAAAAGGGGCGCATTTGCGCCCCTTTTTATTTACCATGAATTGAAAAATTGTTTTATCAATCGACCTAAATATTAATACAGAGCACTATATTAGATCCCAAACAAATGCGATCGTTAGTAAACACCCCAGCCTCACAGCTAAAAAAGTGACGAATGACCAATGACAAATGACAAGTGACGAATCCGAATAAATCACTTGCTCGAAGATTCTAGTTTCCTGGCCAACTCCTCAAGGGAAACATTTCGGGTTTCTGGCATGAGTTTCCAGACAAACAGAAGCTGGAGGATCATGATAAAAAAGAAAACCAGAAAAATTGGACCTCCATTGACCTTATTAACAAAATACGGAAAGGCATTCGTCATAATAGCTGCTAACAACCAGTGAGTAAAACTACCAAGGGATTGCCCGGCAGCCCTGACTCGGGTTGGAAATATTTCCGATATAAAGACCCAGATTACAGCTCCCTGGGATAAGGAGAAAAAGGCTACGTAACCAAATAGAAGAAAGGGCACTGCATTAAAAATCTCGAGGGTAAAAGCCCTGGATATCAAGCCCAGAGTTATGATCAGGCCAAAAGAACCAAAATACATCAATATTTTCCGTCCAAACCGATCAATAATAGCCATCCCTACCAGGGTAAATATCAAATTAATAAACCCTATACCTGCTGTGGATAATAAAGCTGAATCCAGGCTGACACCTGTTAGTTCGAAAATCCTGGGAGCATAGTACACCACTGCATTTATGCCAGATAACTGATTGAAAAAGGCAAATAATACTGCCAGCATTATTATGAATGAATACTTCCCGGAAAAAAGGATAAAGGAAAACTTTCCTTTTTTAACAATGGGTGCTAGAGAAAGTATAGAAGCAATGGTTTCCTCTGTATTATCAGGATCCAGAATGTCCAGAATTTTTTTGGCTTTTTCAAGTGCATTATTTTTAATGATAAGCCACCTTGGACTTTCCGGAACGCCGAGGATAAAAACAAAGAAAAGAAAAGCCGGTATTGTTTCTACTCCAAGCATCCATCTCCAGGTCTGCTCTCCTCCTCCTCCAATCCAATAATTTGATAAATATGCCAGGAAAATTCCCAGCACAATATTGAGCTGAAAAAGTGCAACAAGTCGACCTCTTTTTGATGGTGGTGATAATTCTGATATGTATATTGGGGCCACTACCGAAGAAGCTCCAACACCTATACCGCCTAAAAATCGAAATATCATAAAAGAATATACTTCAGGGGCAAGGGCAGATCCAATGGCACTAACCATGTAAAAAAGTGCTATAAAAATAAGGGTTGGTTTTCTACCAAAAGCATCGGCCGGGAGCCCTCCTACCAAGGCACCGATCACAGTGCCATACAGGGCAATAGCAACAGCCAGTCCGTGCTGAAAATCGTTAAGCTGCCACAATTTCTGAATAGATTGTTCTGCTCCGGAAATAACTGCAGTATCAAATCCAAAAAGGAAGCCGCCCAGTGCAATGGATGCGGACCAAAAAACAACTTTTTTTGATTTCATTCGGGAAGTTTTGATAAAAATACAATTTATACCACATAGTTTACAGCAACATTGCTAAATATGAACTGAATGATTTAAGTCAGCAATTACGGCTCCAGGATACTTTTGATTAATTTAGTCCGATAAGCTGAATCAAACCTTTATGCTATGAAAAGCAGTAATAAAAGTCACCATTTAGGGTTTCCAATTTGGTTGATATTAGTAATTATCTTTTGTGCCTGTGAACAGCAAAAGCCTGAACATCCTAATGTATTGTTCATTGCAGTAGATGATCTGCGACCTGAATTGGGTTGCTATGGTAGTGAACATATTATTTCACCAAATCTGGATAAATTGGCTTCAGAAGAGAGTTACCCCATAGTTGGGATGAGCTGGTTTTTAATGCTGGGCAATGGGGAACCGGATGGAATGCCTTCTTTGCCTATGCCGATGGTTCAAATAGGCAAAGTCGAAAAAACCAGGTAAAACCGTACGAAAAAGCCAATGTACCTGATGAGGGATACCCTGATGGCCTTACTGCCAACCTAGCCATTATCAAGCTCTGGGTGAGGAAAAAGCATCATTAGAAGCTTCAGTATCTGATGAGTATGCCCGGAAAGTTCGTCATGCTTATTTTGCAGCTATAAGTTATTCAGATGCTCAGATTGGAAAACTACTGGCAGAACTGGAGTCGCTGGGGCTTAGTAATAATACCATTGTTATAGTATGGGGAGATCATGGCTGGCATCTGGGTGATCACAGGGTTTGGGGAAAGCACACACTTTTTGATTATGCTTTACAAAGTGCCCTAATTATCAAAGTGCCGGGAGCCAAAAGGATTAATGGAGGATATGTGGATAAAACGGTTAGCACCATAGATATATACCCAACACTGATGGAATTATGCGGGATTGATATGCCTCATAAAACTGATGGAAAGAGCCTGGTTCCTCTTTGGAAGACCCCAAATACTTATTTCGATAATCGGGCATTTGGATATTTCAGAAATGGTATTTCCTTGCGTACAGACAGATACCGGCTTACTAGTTCTTTTGTCGACAGTAACCCACAGGCTGCCAGTATATCCTGACCCCTGCTGGCCCTGGTGGTGGTAAAAATTCCTTTCTTTGTAAGCTCATCTCTGAACCATTCAATAGTGGCATCATCAGAACTCTCCAGGGAGGTATCAGGTATTGGATGAAATCGGATAAGGTTAAGCCGGCAATGAAACCCGTAAAGTTGACTTGCTAATTTTTTTATGTGCGCAGGACTATCGTTTATACCTTTAAACATGATGTACTCGAAGGAGATCCTTCTTTGCCTTCCCCACTCAAAATCTCTTAAGATCTTTAAGATTTCAGGAACAGGGTGGATCTTTTCAATGGGCATTAATTTTTTTCTTTCTTCCTCAAAGGGAGAGTGCATACTGACAGCCAGGTGAACTTCTGTACGATCGAGGAATTCTTTCATCGCTGGCATTAATCCTATAGTTGAAACGGTAATTCGTCTTGGACTCCATGCATATCCCCAGTCACTGGTTAGAATATCTATGCTTTTTATTACCTCCTCTAAGTTGTCAAGAGGTTCACCCATGCCCATATAAACCAGGTTAGTAAGAGCATCTTTCTCCGGAATACTTTGTACCTGGTTCAGGATTTCACCTGCCGACAAGTTGGCTTGAAATCCCTGCTTTCCGGTCATACAAAACACACAGGCCATCTTACATCCTACCTGTGAAGACACGCATAAGGTAGCCCTGTCATATTCAGGGATATATGCAGCCTCAATGAATTGGTAAGGAGCAGTCTGGAAGAGGTATTTTTTGGTACCATCCACGGACTCCTGAACAGTGTCGGGCGATTGTAAACCAATTTCATATTGAGCCATTAGTATGTCCCTGCTCTTTATTGACAAATTCGTCATCTCGGCAACTGATGAGACACCCTTCTTGTACAACCAATTGGCAATCTGTTTTGCAGTGAATCCAGGAAATCCAAGATCTTTACATATTATTTGCAATTCCTCCAAAGTCTTGCCAAACAATCTCTTACTTTTTTCCATACACTACTTTTATTTTATCAATATTGAGCAATTTACAACCAACAGATTGATTTGTTAAGAAAAGTTCCTTTATTTTCGTTTTTCTGCTACATCTAATCACAAAGGACCAGGAAATATTATTAATACTGATGATGGATGGTGTTCAACGCCCTACGTTTTTGAAAATAAGATTCTGACAGGCTTTTCCCATGTCAATTTCAGCAGTGTTGGCTGCCCCGATTTGGGAAGTATCCTTTTGATGCCTATAACCGGTAAGTTGGAAGTCGACTACCGGAATTACGGATCCCCTTACGAGCAGGAAAAAGCAGAATGAACCTGCCGGGCCGAGAAGCAAGAATGCAGGAAAGCAGGAAGGCAAGAAAAAGGAAAGATCAAAATATTTCATTACACACCATGATTTTGTTAATTCGGGCAGGTTGAGATTTTCCTTGTCGGATAAAAAAATAAGTGTTAAAATTCCTTAAATCAAAGACTTTGATTTCATTCTGGTTTATTACTGGCTAAATTTGAGTAGGTAATGTTGTATTTGATGTAAATTGTAAATCCTTAATACCCTTGTCAAATGAAAAAAACGATCATCCTTATTCTTTTCCTGGCCATTACAGCCATTGGCCTGGCTCAAAAGTCGCCTATCATAGACGGCAAAGAACGACTTAAGCTATTTGACAAACATCTTGCGCTGATAGATAAGTCGGAACATTCCGATCTTCACTGGCAGTTTCTGGGTCCCACAAATATCAGTGGCCGTGCTACCGATGTAGAAGCCGTTAAACCCAAAGGCCAAAACTATACTATCTGGGTAGCCACCGCCTCAGGAGGGGTCTGGAAAACTAATAATGAGGGAGTGACCTGGCAATCCACATTTGATGATCAGGTTACAACCGATATAGGCGACCTGGCTATTGATCCAAAAGATCCTGATATTGTTTGGGTGGGGACAGGCGAGGCCAATATTTTCAGAAGTTCCATGGCCGGTTGTGGTATTTATAGAACCACCGATGGTGGAGAAACGTGGAAGAATATGGGCCTCGAGAACACCAATACTATTGGCAGGGTGGTAATTAATCCAGAAAATACCAATATCGTTTATGTTGTGGCATCTGGAAATGAATGGACTACCAATCCTGAGCGTGGAGTTTATAAAACCACAGATGGTGGTGCTTCCTGGGAAAAGATTCTTTATGTAGATGAGATGACTGGTGCCAACGACCTGGTTATGGATCCTTCTGATCCTAATACCCTGTATGCTTGTACCTGGCAAAGGATCCGTAATAAGTGGAATGATCCGAGAACTTACGAAGATTACTCTGGAACCGGTATTTGGAAAACCACAGATGGCGGAAAAAACTGGAAACAGATCAACCAGGGCTTGCCGATTCCTAATCAAAGGGGAAGGATAGGTATTGATATCTCCCATTCAAATCCCAATATATTATATATATTTTTGGATAATTATGAAGTAGCCTATGAGGCGAAAGAAGGTGAGACCGATGCCTATGGACGGCCAAAATCGGATGTTATTAAGGGGGCCGCAGTTTACAAATCCAATAATAAAGGAGAATCATGGGAATTGGTTAGCGGCAAGACTCAACAAATGAAAAGATACATGGAAGGGCACTCAGGTACTTATGGCTGGGTTTTCGGCCAGATCAGGGTTGACCCACAAGATGAGAAAAAGATATACACTTTGGGTTTATTCCTAAACAGCTCAACAGATGGTGGAAAAACTTTCGAAAGGGAATCCAGCATACATATGGACCACCACGCTTTATGGATCGATCCAGATAATCCTGAATATCTTCTAAGTGGTAACGATGGCGGGGTTTATGTAAGCTATGACGCAGGGGAGAACTGGAGGCACTTTGTTGAGATCCCTGTAATCCAATTTTATAATGTAGGTTATGATATGGGAAATCCTTTCAAGGTATATGGCTCAGTACAGGATCACTTTTCATTTAGTGGAGAAGTGAATATCACATCCGGCAGGGACCGGATCCAGCCCGTTTCTTGGAACAATGCACCAGGAGGTGAAGGATCTACACATGCAGTTGATCCCAGGGATCCAAATATTGTTTATTCCTGCGGTTTCTATGGAAGCCTCAGCCGAACAGATATCGGGAAGGGACGTCGTAATAGTAAAAACATCCTGCCAGTGATGGACGAAGGGGAATTGCCGCTGCGCGGGCAATGGGTGGCCCCTTTTATTCTTTCACCACATAACCCTGATGTAATATACCATGCTATGCAGTACGTTTTCCGCTCGAAGGATATGGGAAATACCTGGGAACAAATTTCGCCTGATTTAACTTATAATGATATTAATAAGATTGGAGATATTTCATACCAGACCATTTTTTCATTATCCGAATCGCCCCTCAAATTCGGGCTCTTATATGCCGGCACTGACGATGGCAGATTGCATGTGACAAAAAATGGCGGTAAGGATTGGATGGAAATCCTTAACGGGCTGCCAAAAAACAAATGGATATCCAGAGTAGTAGCTTCTAAATATGAGTTGGGCCGTGTATACATGACCCAGAATGGGAAACGTGATGATGATTTTCAAGTATATATCTGGACATCAGAAGACTATGGAGAGACCTGGACAGATATCTCAGGGAATATCCCTTTAGGTCCTGTGAATGTTATATGCGAGGATTTGAGGAATCCCAACATTCTTTATGTTGGAACAGATATTGGAGTATACATTTCCAAAGACAGGGGGCAAAGCTGGGAAGTTCTTGGTGATCTCCCATCATCATATGTCCATGACCTGATTATACACCCCCGTGACAATATTATGGTAATTGCCACACACGGTAGAGGAATGTTTGCCCTGGATCTTGATCCAATCAGTGGCCAGAATATGAGATCTGGAAGAAGATAAGTAATATCCAAAATCAACATTGAAAACTTAATATAAAGAACATGAAAAATTTTGTTAGCAAAATGATTGACCTGTTAATAGCTGCGGTTATTTTATCAATCGGTCTCGGGCAATCAACGATGGCTCAAAAATCGCCTATTATGGACGGGAAACAACGGCTGGAGCAGTTCAAGAAACATCAGGCTATAAAAGCCAGCTCAGAATTCAAAGATCTGCATTGGCAATTTTTAGGTCCGCAAAATACAAGCGGACGCGCAACTGATGTGGCTGTAGTACAGCCCAAAGGTAAAAACTATACCTTGTATGTGGCAACAGCTTCCGGTGGAGTTTGGAAAACTACAAATGAGGGATTAAGCTGGGAACCAATTTTTGAAAATGAAGTGACCACCTCAATAGGGGATATCGAACTTGATCCAAAAAACCAGGACATCATATGGGTGGGTACTGGTGAAGCCAATATTTTCAGGAGTTCACATGCAGGCTGCGGGATTTATAAATCAACCGATGCTGGCAAGACATGGAAAAATATGGGCCTGGAAAACACCAATACCATTGCCCGTATAGTGATCAATCCCAAAAACACCGATATTATTTACGTGGCGGCTGGTGGAAATGAGTGGACTGCCAATCCTGACAGAGGGGTTTATAAAACGACCAATGGAGGTAAATCATGGGAAAAAGTTTTGCACGTTGATGAGATGACTGCAGCCAACGACCTGGTGATGGATCCCAAAGATCCGAATACCCTTTATGCCTCCACCTGGCAAAGAATACGTAATAAATGGAACGATCCCAGGGCTGAGACGGACTATACCAATTCGGGGATTTGGAAAACAACCAATGGAGGAAAATCCTGGGAAAAGATTAATCAAGGATTACCCGAAGCTAAATTCCGGGGTAGGATTGGAATTGATATCGCCCGTTCAAATCCAAAGGTTCTTTATGCATTTGTCGACAATTATGAGATCGCAAGGAATTATGATGAAGCAGAAACCGACTCTTACGGTCGTCCCAAAGGTGGTGTTATTAAAGGTGCAACGATTTATCGTTCTGATGATAAAGGGAATACATGGCGACAAACCAGCGGCCAAACTGAAGAAATGAAATCCTATATGGAACGTCATTCAGCTACTTATGGATGGGTTTTTGCACAGATGAGAGTAGATCCTAATGATGAAAACACCATTTACACCATGGGATTAGGTCTTAATGTTTCAAATGACGGAGGAAAAACATTCCGGAGATTAGGAGGTATGCATGGAGATCATCATGGACTGTGGATAGATCCTAACAATTCAGAGTACCTTGTAAATTGTAATGATGGAGGTGTTGTGATATCTTATGATGGAGGTGAAACCTGGAAACAGAATACTAATAATTTACCAGCAGTACAGTTCTTTAACCTATCGTACGATATGGACACTCCCTTCAGGGTTTATGGATCGATTCAGGATCATGGCAGCCGGCGGGGAGTGGTTGATATTTCGAGGGGCAGGGATAAAATTCCTGCAACTGACTGGGAGGGAGCTCCTGGAGGTGAAGGAAGCAGTCATGCTATAGATCCCAGAGATCCCAATGTTGTTTATTCTGCCGGTTTTTATGGTTCAATAAGCAGAACAAACCTGGCTACCGGAGAAAGGAAAAATATACTTCCTGTAGAATTCGAGTCAGATCCTCTACTAAGGGGGCAATGGGTGGCTCCATTTATTTTATCTCCGCATAATCCTGACATACTCTACCATGGTATGCAATATGTGTTCAGATCATTGGACAGGGGAAATACCTGGGAGAAGATAAGTAAAGATTTGACTTATAATGATCCTAAAAAACTGGGAGATATTCCATACCAAACATTATTCACTATTTCAGAGTCCCCATTGAAATACGGATTAATCTATGCCGGAACTGATGATGGCCGGCTACACATTACAAAGGATGGAGGAAAAAATTGGTCGGAAATTACCTCGGGACTAATTCCTGACAGATGGATCAGTAGGGCTGTAGCTTCTAAATTTCATTTGGGAACGGTTTATGTTTCTCAAAATGGGAAAAGGAATGATGATTTCGCTGCTTATGTTTGGAAATCTGAAGACTATGGTAAAACATGGAAGGACATTTCCAGTAACATACCCGCAGGAACCGTCAATGTGATCAGGGAAGATCCAAACAGGCCAAATATTTTATATGTTGGTACAGATAATGGAGTCTTTGTTACCAAGGATGGAGGAGAAACCTGGACTGTTCTGGGGGATCTGCCATCAACTTATGTGCATGATCTGATTATTCACCCAAGAGACAACATCATCGTTATAGCCACACATGGCCGGGGTATGTGGGCATTGGATGGGAACCTGGTTAATGGTGGCCAAGGCCGCTTCAGGTTTAGATAGGAAAATATCTCAGTTGGTTTCTTAACTGGCTCAATACATATTAGAAGGGCCGATTGATCAATCGGCCCTTCTAATTTCCTTAATATCCTTAAAATTTATTCGACACGATACCATGTTTGCTTCCGACCTATAGGACCAATGGATCCTCTAACCGTAAGTGTTTCGGCATCTTCAAGCCATATCTTAACATTATATACCTTACCATTCCCCGGGTCAAGAATGCCTTTTTTCCCCTGCCAGATTTTTCCATCACGCTCAAGGCCATTAATGATATTCATCCCGATGATGAGTTTATCTTTTAGTTCTCCCTTGCAATCATCGCAAGTCTTATTAGTAGGAGTTACTCCATCGTCATCCCAGGTCTTTAACACTTTACCAAATAATTTACCCCCTTTAATGTAAACATCAACTACCGATTTTTGTTTGTTGGTTTCATCATCAATGGTCCTCCATTGACCGGTGACACTTTGAGAAAAAACGCTGGTTCCAAGTAATGCTAACACAGTCAGCAAAATAACAGTTTTAAGGCTTTTTTTCATTTTCGTCACATTTAATTTTTAGTTAGATAAAGGAATTAAAAAAATTCTATTAATCAAAGAGTTCCATCAAGCTAATGTTTGCGAAGCGAAACAGAATTTTCAAGAATTATGCCAATATCCAAATCAGGCTAAATAGGAAATTTATCATAATGGCTTATATTTTCTAACTTTCAGATGCGTACATACAGTAAGTAATGCATAAATTGGGTTCCAAATATTAAGACGTATGATAGATAATGATGAATTCCGGAAACTGGCACATGAAATGGCCGATTGGATGGCTGACTACTATAAGAATGTTGAAAATTTCCCTGTGAAGCCAGATGTTCAGCCAGGTGAAATCATTGCTCGACTCCAGGAGCATCCACCAATTGAAGGAGAATCCATACCTCTAATTATGCAAGATTTTGAGGCCAAGGTATTACCTGGAATGACGCATTGGCAAAGCCCCAATTTTTTTGCTTATTTCCCGGCAAATGCTTCTTACCCAAGTCTTCTTGCCGAGATGTTAACAGCCACACTTGCTGCTCAATGTATGATCTGGGATACGTCTCCATCAGCGGCGGAATTGGAGGAACAAATGATGAAGTGGCTGATAGAGATGACTGGATTGCCAGCTGACTGGGCGGGGGTAATACAGGATGGAGCCTCCACCGCTACTCTCACCTCCCTTTTAACTGCAAGAGAGCTCAAAACAAATTTCAAAATCAATGAGAATGGTTATTTGCCCGGGACTATTTTCAGGGTTTATTGTTCCACTGAGGCCCATTCATCCATAGAGAAGGCTGCTAAAATAGCAGGATTTGGCAAGAATAATGTAATCAATATACCTGTAGATGTTGACCTTGCCATGATACCGGAAGCCTTGGAGAAGGCCATACTCGATGATATCAGGGCAGGTTTTACTCCTTTGGCCGTTGTTGCTGCCATTGGCACAACAGGTACAACAGCCGTTGACCCTATTTCTGAAATAGGTGAGATTTGTTCAAGACACAGTGTTTGGTTTCATGTTGATGCGGCTTATGCCGGGACGGCCCTAATCCTTCCTGAATTCAGGTGGATGATAACAGGTATTGAACATGCCGATAGTTTTGTTTTCAATCCGCATAAATGGATGTTTACTCATTTCGACTGCACTGCATATTTCGTAAAAGATTCGCAGGCTTTGGTCAGAACTTTTGAGATACTTCCTGAATACCTCAAAACATTTTCCAGAGGCAGGGTAAAGGATTACAGGGACTGGGGGATTCCTATGGGAAGAAGGTTCAGGGCTTTAAAGTTATGGTTCGTCATAAGAAATTTTGGTGTTGCTGGCATACAAGAAAAGCTTAGAGGTCATATTTCAATGGCTGGCAATCTGGAATCCTGGATCAAGGATGATGCGGATTTTGAGATCATGTCCAAGCGTCTGTTCAATTTGGTTTGTTTCAGGTTCAGGCCGGTTGGTGTAAAGGATGATGGAGAACTTGATAAGCTGAATGAGCGATTAGAGAAAGCCCTGAATGATTCCGGAAAAATATTTCTCACTCATACGAAGGTTGGTGGCAGATATATTCTTCGAATGGTAATTGGCCAAACTTATGTTCAGTTGGTTCATGTTGAGGCGGCCTGGAAGCTTGTGAGGCAAGTTGCTTTGGGGCTGCTATAGACTTAGGTTTTTATACCTGTCAGTTATATTAAGGTTTTTTAACTAAAAATACTTTCCTATGTATTGACTGCAAGGATATTAAGGTTTACATTTGGTTCTAAAGAAAGCGATTTGTGATTGCTTTATGGATCGTAAATCGCTGATATATTGACAATTTACTTATAGATTATTATCTGTCAGGTCTAATAAAAAGAAACATGAAAACGCACAAGCTAAAACTCACCCTTCTTGCAATCCTCATCCCCCTTGGCCTCATCGCCCAACAGGTTGATATTAAAAAACTATCTGGCCTCAACACCCGTAGCATCGGTCCTTCAGGAATGTCTGGAAGAATCACTGCAATAGATGCGATTGCAACAAATCCTAATGTCATATATGTGGGATCTGCCTCCGGTGGTTTATGGAAAACCGAGACCGGCGGATTGGACTGGACGCCCATTTTCGACGACCAGAGTGTTGCTTCTATAGGGAGCATCTGTATCTATCAGGCTAATCCTGATGTTATTTGGGTAGGAACAGGCGAGGGAAACCCGCGTAATAGCCTTAACTCGGGATACGGTATATATAAAAGCCTTGATGGAGGAAAAACATGGCAATTGAAAGGATTGGAGAATACCCGGAATATCCACCGGGTCATTATAAATCCTACAAATCCAGATATTGTATACGTTGCAGCCATAGGCTCTCCGTGGGGCCCACACCCGGAAAGGGGGGTGTTTAAAACTACTGATGGAGGTGATTCATGGGACAAGGTTCTTTTTGCCAATGATTTAACTGGTTGTGCTGATCTGGTTATGGATCCAGCTAATCCTAACAAACTGATTGCTGCAATGTGGGAACACCAAAGATGGCCCTGGTTCTTCAAATCAGGTGGAGAAGGTTCCGGCATGCATATAACCTGGGATGGCGGAAAGACCTGGAGAAAAATGACGGATAAAGATGGTTTACCTGCCGGGGAGTTAGGAAGAATGGGCCTGGCAATTGCCCCCAGCAACTCAAAAAGAGTCTATGCTATTATTGAATCAACTAAAAATGCATTTTACCGGTCTGATGACGGGGGATTTACCTGGAGAAAAACCGCCGAAGAGAATATCGGTGATCGTCCTTTTTATTATTATGATATTTTCGTCGATCCAATCGACCCAGATCGTATATACAGTCTTTATTCCAGGGTTAATAAAAGCGAGGATGGAGGTATGACTTTCGAGGGATTTATGCGTTCCAGCATTCACCCCGACCACCATGCCTGGTATATCAATCCCCAGAATCCCAATTTCATGATCGATGGCAACGATGGAGGATTGGCTATTACCCATGACCGGGGAGGTAGCTGGCGTTTTGTTACTAACCTTCCCATTGCGCAATTTTATCATATTAACTATGATTTTGAATTCCCATACAATATTTATGGCGGAATGCAGGATAACGGATCCTGGTACGGACCCTCATCAGTATTTTCAAGAAGCGGCATACAGTATTACCAATGGCAAACAGTTATGGGAGGAGATGGTTTTGATGTTTTACCCGATAGTTCCAATAGCCGGTACGGTTATGCAATGTCACAGGGAGGCAGCCTCGGCAGGTATGATAAACTAACCGGCAACACGGAAACTATCAGGCCCATACATCCTGAAGGACAAGAACTTCGCTTCAATTGGAATGCGGCCATTGCCCATGACCCTTTTGATAAAACCACCATTTATTATGGAAGTCAGTTCCTGCATAAATCCACTGATCGGGGTGATAGCTGGGAAATCATTTCCCCCGATCTGACAACCAATGATCCTGAGAAGCAAAAACAAAATGAAAGCGGTGGCCTGACCTTTGATGTCACTGGAGCTGAGAACCACTGTACTATAATAGCTATTACTCCAAGTCCCATTAAAAAAGGATTGATCTGGGTTGGGACGGATGACGGCAATATTCAACTTACACAAGACGGTGGGCAATCCTGGACAAATCTGACACCAAATATTAAAGGGGTACCCGCTAAGGCCTGGATTCCACAGATACATGCATCCGATCACAATGAAGGAGAAGCCTTCGTGGTGATAAATAATTATCGGCAGAATGATTTCAAACCTTACCTGTTCCACACAACCGACTATGGTAAAAGCTGGAGAAATTTGGTAAGCGAGAAAGTTATTTCGGGCTACACCCTTTGCATTATCCAGGATCTGGTTGAACCAGGCCTGCTATTTATGGGTACAGAGAATGGGATGTATTTTAGTATTGATAAAGGAGCCACCTGGACAAAGTGGACCCAAGATTTTCCATCTGTTTCAACCATGGATATAAAAATCCATCCCAGGGATCATGATTTAATCATTGGTACTTTTGGCCGGTCGGCCTATATCATTGATGATATACGCCCATTACGCCAACTGGCAGGAGAAGGACCTTCCCTTCTTGATAAGAAAATCAAAGCTTTTCCGGTTCCCATGGCTTATCATATGAGCTCCACCAGTCAGGCCGGTGTTTACGGGGCAGGAAATGGTTACTTCAGCGGCCAATCCAAGTCTACTGGTGCAATCTTGACCTATTCAGTTAATGAGCCTATTAAAGCTCGTCAGCGAGAAGGGGGACAAGGAATGACTGGCCAGGGCCAGGCAAATCCACGGGCAACGGCAATGAGAGGGCGAATGGGTGGTGGGAGCGGCAGATTCGGCAATATGAGGGGTGGTGCACGGAGAGATGTTGAGCCGGTAAATATCAATATTTATGATGAATCTGGTAAGAAGATACGGACACTAACAGATTATCCTTCGGCAGGTATCAACCGTACAAGCTGGAGAATGGACGAAGTTGCTGAACCAAAGCCCGGAACACAGGATCAAGAACAAGAAGGTGGTTCTGGTGCCCCTGGTGGTCGCGGTGGTGGAGGTATGCAAAGAGGAGGCACGCCGGTATTGCCAGGAACCTATAAGGCAGTATTCAGTTATGGAGGAGAATCTGACTCAGTAATGATAAGTGTCGATATTGATCCACGGGAAGAATACGAGATGAGTGATTTGGTTGCCAGAAAGGAATTTGTCAAAGTTTTCCAGGCTAAGGTTGACTTGCTTACCGAAGGAAATGAAAGTTTGAAAGCAGCCAAAGCCTCACTGGAGATCATTAATCAACAAATTCCTAGGGGCAGGACTGATGAAATTCGTGAACTTAGGGAAAAAACCAAGGCAGTTGAGGATAGCCTTAGCTCCATCATGAACGAGTTAAGCCCTGAGAGGGATGAGAATGCTCAGGGAATTGTCAGGGGTAAACCTGGCGTGCAATCAGAAGTATCTTCAGCCCTCAGATCGGTCTCGAGAGGTTTTGGCCCGGTTACCGGCAATCAAAAAACCCAGGTTGCCCTGGCTGAAAAGAAGCTGAAAAGCAGCCTGGAACGAATAAACAAATTCTTTGGTGAAACCTGGCCAGATTACAAATCTTACATTAGTACTTCAGCACTAACTCCATTCACGGATAAACCATTTAAACCACTGAAATGGTAATACATACACAGACGGGGCTCCTCAGGGCCCCGTTTTTTTAATTTCCGATTAAAGAGCTACCTTTGGCCAATAAAAAAAATAAAAAAAAAATGAAGAGAATATCATCCTTAATGCCATTATTCGGGGCAATATTGCTATTTACTGCCTGTAATGGAACTTCAAATTCCCAAACAAAATCCGGAAAAGTTAAATTGATTAACGAATCAGATTCGGCCAGCTATGCGCTTGGTGTTAATGTGGCAACTCAGGTTAAAGGTCAGGGTCTTGCAGAAATGAATTTTGATGCATTCAGCAAAGCTGCCAGAGACGTCTATAGCGGCGAAGAACTCCTGATCGGCGAAGTTGAATCCCAGGGAGTTTTACAGGCTTTTTTCACTAAAGGAGTGGAAAAAGTTGGTGAAAAAAACCTTTTGGATGGGTTAGCCTTCCTTGATAAAAACAAAGGTAAATCGGGTGTAATAACTACTGAGAGCGGTCTCCAGTATTCTATTATGAAAGATACTCAGGGACCAAAACCTAAAGCTGAAGACCAGGTAAAGGTGCATTACCATGGCACTCTTATCGATGGAACAGTTTTCGATAGTTCAGTTGATAGGGGTGAACCTGTAACATTTCCTCTTTATCGAGTAATTCCGGGCTGGACAGAAGGCGTTCAGCTGATGGCTGAGGGATCAAAATATAAATTTTTCATTCCAGGTGAACTTGCCTACGCGTCAAACCCTCCTCAAGGCAGCCCTATTGGTCCAAACATGGTCCTGATTTTTGAGATTGAACTAATTGAAATTATGAAATAACACAAATCAGTTCCAGGCTCCTTTTTTATGAAAAAGGAGCCTTTTATTTTCTCTCTTTTATCGATTGTGATTATACTTTAGAACTTTGTAACATTACTTTGTCTGGGTTTTAATTTTTTCAACTGCTGATTTTTTTGTAACGTTGTGATTGGTGAAAGAATACCTTGGCGCATCAAAAGGCCATTTTCCTTTGGGAATAATAGAAATAATTTAACCAAGCTCTTATGTCTTTAAAAAGAAAAACCCGCGAACTGGTTGAGCGAAGGGAGCAAATATTGCGGGGTGGCGGAGAAAAAGCCATCCTAAAGCAACAGGCTCTTGGAAAAATGACTGCCCGTGAAAGAATCATCGCCCTTCTGGATGAGGATTCTTTCCAGGAATACGATCTGTTTGCCCGTCACGAGGGTCGGGATTTCGACATGGATAAGAAAAACTTGCCTGGAGATGGGGTTATTACCGGCACCGGAAAGATCTATGGTTCTCCCATCTGTATCTTTGCCCAGGATTTTACCGTTGCAGGGGGATCTTTGGGTTCCATGCATGCTCGCAAGATCACTAAGATTATGGATCATGCACTTAAAATGAAGGTGCCTCTTATTGGTATAAATGATTCTGGGGGAGCCCGTGTTCAGGAAGGAGTCAACTCACTGGCGGGCTACGGAGAAATTTTCTATAGAAATACTTTGGCATCCGGAATAATTCCTCAGCTTTCTGTAATTCTAGGC
The DNA here is from genome assembly GCA_964465145.1 of uncultured Porphyromonadaceae bacterium. Classification (GTDB taxonomy): domain Bacteria; phylum Bacteroidota; class Bacteroidia; order Bacteroidales; family UBA12481; genus JAUVKA01. Next base: position 16,707 of record CAYXJR010000047.1, read on the forward strand.
CCTTGTGCCGGAGGAGCTGTTTATTCGCCAGCACTGACCGATTTTGTTTTTGTTGTAGATAAGATTTCCAAAATGTTCATCACGGGGCCCGAAGTAATTAAAACCGTCCTGGGCGAAGAAATTTCTATGGAGGAACTTGGCGGTGCCAGAGTTCACTGTGAAAAAACCGGTAACGCTCACTTCTACGCCGAAAGTGAAAAAGAATGTTTCGAACAGATTAAAACCCTGATCTCCTTTATTCCGTGGAACAATAAGCAAAAAGCCAGAGTTCTACGGCCACGTAATCCTAAAAATGCATTCAAAATAGATAATATCGTTCCCTCAGATCCCAAGCAACCTTACGATGTACGACATGTAATCAGGGCTCTGGTTGATGGTAGTGACTTTTTTGAAGTCCAGGAATTATTTGCACCAAATATAGTTATTGGCTATGGACGAATGAACGGACAAACTGTTGGTTTTATAGCCAATCAACCACTGGTTCTTGCCGGAGTGCTTGATGTTGATTCATCCGATAAAGCAGCCCGGTTTATCCGCTTCTGTGATGCCTTTAATATCCCAATTATTACTCTGGTTGATTTACCGGGTTATCTTCCGGGGGTTGATCAGGAACATGCAGGAGTTATACGGCATGGGGCTAAAGTGTTGTATGCCTATAGTGAGGCTACTGTACCAAAAATCACTGTTATTTTAAGAAAAGCTTACGGTGGAGGATATATTGCCATGAATAGTCGCCACCTGAATGCCGACTTTGTTTTTGCCTGGCCTATGGCTGAAATAGCCGTTATGGGACCTGAAGGTGCTGCTAACATCATTTTCAGGAAGGAGATATCAGAATCAGACGATCCTGAAAAAATGAGGCGGCAAAAAATAAAAGAATATAAGGCCAAATTTGCTAACCCATATGTGGCTGCTTCCAGGGGGTATGTGGATGCCGTAATAGAACCAGGTGAAACCAGGCATTTCCTTCTGCATGCCCTTGAAGTTTCAGAGACAAAAAATGTTCCACTTCCAGATCGCAAACACGGATCTATCCCCCTTTAATCAATAGTACCCAATATTATGGAAGATAATAAAGAAAAAAAACTTGTCGATTTTCCTTTTGAAGGTGCACACTACTGGACACAGTTGACGACCAAGTTTGCTGATCGAACACCATGGAAGCCTGACAATCCTAACATTATACTAGCTGTTATCCCAGGAACGATTGTTAAAATAATGGTGAAAATTGGTCAGAAAGTTAATAAAGGTCGTTGCCTGTATGTTCTAGAGGCTATGAAAATGAAAAATAGAATTCTTGCAACTAAATCGGGGGAAGTAAAAATAATTCATGGGATAGAAGGGAAAAAGGTTGCTAAAAATGAACTGATCATGGAACTCAAAAACCTTGAACCTAAGAAGATTACCAAAAATTTTCAACGATCTAAAAATACGCAACCAAATAATAATACAGTTTGATTTAAGACCGGTTTCCAACCGGTCTTTTTATACCTGCTCGGTCCAGACGTGTGCCTTTCCCAGTGATCCGGTCCAATTCTTTTTTTCCTTGAAAATGCCAAACACAGATGATCCGCTGCCCGACATGGAAGCAAAGACAGCACCAGCATTATACAGGCCCTTTTTGATATCGGCAATTTCAGGATGCAAATTAAACACCAGAGGCTCAAAGGTATTGTGAATAATTTCTCTCCAGTTTTCAACTGGCATTCGTAGAGAATGTTCAAGAGGAAGTGAGGGTTGGGCTATTTTAACTTTCTTGTAGGCTTCGGAAGTTGAAACATGTATTCCCGGGTAAAAAATACTAATCCAATAACCCTTGAGATTGAGTTCCATTTGTTTTAAATTCTCTCCCCGTCCATATGCCAGGCTACTTACCGGATGAAGAAAAAACGGGCAATCACTCCCCAGGGATAAAGCTATCTCCCTGACAGTATTGAAGGAGGGTAAAGGTCTGGCAAAATGTTGAATTCCATTTAGTATGCCTGCTCCATCTGAGGATCCTCCCCCCAAACCGGCCCCCAGGGGAATGATCTTGTGCAGATGAATTTTGAAAAAGGGAAGGTCACTTGTTTTTCTCAGTTCATTGCACGCCTTGATGATTAAATTTTCAGATCGATCACCTGGAATATCAAAACCCGAAATGTCCAGATGATCTGAATTAAGCATCCCTCCTTGGTCAGGGATAAACTCCAGGATATCAGATAATTTCAAAGGAAAAAACAAGGAGCAAATATCATGATATCCATCTGTCCTTTTATTGGTCACATAAAGGCCAATATTAATTTTAGCTGCTGGATATAAAATCATTTTCCATTCTTGGTAGTTTTCAACAAATCCCAAATTAAGCATTTTTTTTAGTAATTTTCTAAGCATCTTTGCAGCCCAAACATTTTTGGAATGGCACAAAAAAAGGCGTTCGACCCGGCAAAAAAAATAAACGAACTCATTCAGGAGCTGGGCAAAGTTCCTCCACAGGCATTAGAACTGGAGGAGGCTGTCCTTGGTGCTATCATGCTGGAAAAAGATGCAATAATATCTGTTATTGATATCTTACGACCAGAGTCTTTTTACAAAGATACTCATCGTTACATTTTCGAGGCTGTTCTTGCATTATCGAAAAGGATTGAACCGATCGATCTTCTTACGGTTACCGAGGAATTGAAAAAGAAAGAACAACTGGAGATGGTGGGTGGTACATATTTCCTTACCCAGTTGACAAGTCGTGTAGCCTCGGCTGCCCATATTGAATTTCATGCCAGGATCATCAGCCAGAAATTCATCCAGCGAGAGCTCATTCGGGTCTCAACACAAATTCAGGAAAAGGCTTTTGATAGTTCTATTGATGTGGATGACCTGTTGGACTTCTCGGAGAGCCAGCTTTTTGAGGTGGCCTTTGGTAACATCAAGAAAGAAACCCAAAGGATAGATGCCGTAATCGACCAAGCTATCAAGAGAATAGAGGAGATATCGGGACGCGCAGAAGGGCTCAGCGGAGTTCCGTCAGGTTTTACCAAGCTTGATCGCATCACCTCAGGATGGCAACCTTCTGACCTAATTGTTATTGCTTCCCGGCCCTCTATGGGGAAAACTGCCCTGGCATTAACTATGGCTAGAAATATGGCTATTGATCACAACAAGGCAATTGCATTCTTTTCTCTGGAAATGTCAAGCATACAATTGGTCAACAGAATGATCGTAAGTGAAACAGGCCTGCCTGCTGAGAAGATCCGTAATGGCAACTTGAAGAAGTACGAATGGGAGCAACTGGAGATTCAACTGAAAAACCTGGTGGATGCTCCCATTTTTATAGATGATACTCCAGCCATCTCTGTATTTGAGCTAAGATCTAAGGCCAGGCGGCTAAAGATTCAATATGATATTCAGTTGCTCGTTGTCGACTACCTTCAGCTGATGACAGGGCCGCCTGATGCACAGGGGAACCGTGAACAAGAGGTTAGTTCTATCTCAAGGTCTTTGAAGGCTATTGCTAAAGAACTGGATATTCCCATTATTGCACTTTCGCAGTTGAACCGCTCGGTAGAGCTGCGATCAGGTGACAAACGGCCCCAATTATCTGACCTTCGTGAGTCTGGCGCCATTGAGCAGGATGCTGACCTGGTAATTTTTGTTCACCGCCCGGAGCGTTTTGGACTGATGCAGGATGCCGATGGAAATTCAACAAAAGGTATGGCTGAAATCATTATTGCCAAACATCGGAACGGACAGATTGGGGAAGTCAGCCTTAAGTTCAGGACTGAATTGGCGAAATTTACCGACATAGATGATGATTTCCTTGGTGAATTCGATGATGAAGATCCCAACAATGTCAAGTTTGCATCTAAAATGAATCAGCAGGAAGATGCCATGCCGACAGGGAGAAGATTTGAATCGGGCGATAATCTGGACGGTGCCTTTTAACAGGAATGCATCAGGAATATATATGAGAAAAAAAGTAAAACACATACTGAGCATACTTATTATTAGTCTGCTGACTATATCATGCCAGGCAGCTTATTTACTCCTCCCAATGGACGAAACACAAAATAATCACCTCAAATCATATGGAATTGCTTATTGGTCAATTGAGCAAGGAATCGAGGTAGAGTGGTTACTTAATTATAGGGGAGGTAGTTTTCTTATCCCATTTTTCGACCATGTTCAGAAGGAATGTAAACTCCGGGGGATCAGTTCAGATATAATAACAGATGCTAAGCGGCTCCAGATCCTGGATGAGATCGCTCAACCAGAGATTAACATGGAAGTAATAAAATTAGTGAAGGCGCCAAAAATTGCCGTGTATGCTCCTGAAGGTAAACAGCCATGGGACGATGCCGTAATGCTTGCTCTGAAATACGCGGAAATACCTTATGAACAGATCTATGATGGTGAGATCATTGAAGGTAAGCTGGTGGATTTTGACTGGCTGCACCTTCACCATGAAGATTTTACCGGTCAGTATGGGAAATTTTATCGCGCTTTTCATCAAATGGCCTGGTATCAGAGGCAGGTCCAGGACAATGAAAATATGGCCAGAAAATATGGCTTCAGCAAGGTTTCTCAAATGAAACTGAGTGTGGCAATCAGCATTAAAAACTTTGTGGCGACCGGGGGATTTCTCTTCTCAATGTGCTCCGGTGCAGATTCTTTCGACATAGCACTGGCTGCCCAAAATACCGACATCTGTGCTAATATGTATGATGGAGATGCCATTGATCCGGATTTGGCTTCAAAACTTGATTTTTCCCAAACCCTTGCTTTCCAGAATTTTAGCATTATTGAAGATCCTTTTGAATATGAATATTCAACTATTGATCGTCCCGAGGATAGCAGGGTTTTGCAAAACCAGGATTATTTCACCCTTTTTGAGTTTTCAGCAAAATGGGATCCTGTACCTACTATGCTCTGTCAAAATCATACACAAATAATAAAAGGATTTATGGGACAAACCACAGCTTTTATTAAAACATATCTTAAACCCTCCGTGCTGGTAATGGGGGAAAATAACAATCTGAACGAAGCAAGGTATATTCATGGTGAATTTGGTAAAGGCACCTGGACATTCTATGGTGGACATGATCCAGAGGATTATAAACACCAGGTCGGGGATAAACCTACAGATCTGGAACTATATCCCAATTCCCCCGGTTATAGACTGATCCTTAATAATGTCCTTTTCCCGGCTGCAAAAAAGAAAAAACTTAAGACCTGACTCTCTTTTCCCTTACATAGTGGCTCCAAAGCATACTGTTTGTCCTATTTTAAACAAACTGGTAAAGAATTACTAATTTTATCTGAAATAATATATTTATGGATCTTCTTTCAGGTTTGATAGGATTGATGTTCGGCAGTGTCCTTGCAGTTATTATAATCATCTACATTTTTAGGAAAAAACAAAAAGAACTAAATCTCCATCACAAAGAAATGGAGGATGATTTACAAAGATTACACTATGAGAAATCTGGGCTGTTAGGAGAAAAGGAATCAATATTGAAAGAAAAAAGCAATCTTGAAAAACAGTTAGAAGATTTACGGAAAGATCTTCTGCTATTGAATTCAGAACTTGCTGCAAGGAAACAGGATGTTCTTCATTATCAGGAAATGTTAAAAAGCAAAGACAAGGAATATGAGGAACAGAGAAGTAATTTGAAAATTGAATTTAAAAATCTTGCCAACGAAATCCTGGAGGAGAAAACCAGGAAATTTACTGAACAGAATTCTTCACGCCTGGATGAGATATTGAAACCTTTCAATGAGAAGATACATGGGTTCGAGCGAAAGGTAGAAGATACCTATCAGAAAAGTCTTAAAGACCAGACAGATCTTCAGGTTGAACTTAAAAAACTTCAGGATCTGAATGTTAAGATTAGCCAGGAAGCAAATAATTTAACGAGAGCCTTGAAAGGTGATGTAAAAAAACAGGGCAACTGGGGAGAAATGATCCTGGAAAAAATATTGGAACGATCAGGCCTGCGAAAGGGTATTGAATATGATACTCAGGTTTCCCTAAACACTGAAGATGGAAAAAGAATTCAACCTGATGTTATCATAAATCTGCCCGATAACAAACAGATCATTATTGATTCCAAAGTTTCCCTGGTTGCATATGAACTACTGGTCAATTCCGAGAACGAAGATTCAAAACAGCAGCATCTCAAGGAACATATTATTTCCATGCGGAAACATGTAAAAGAGCTCAGTGAAAAGAATTATACAGGTGCTGCCGGCATGCATACACCGGATTTTGTCTTGATGTTTGTGCCTGTAGAAGCTTCCTTTTCCATTGCTGTCCAGGCCGACCATGAGATATTTAATGAAGCCTGGGCGTACCGTATCGTAATTGTAAGTCCAACAACTCTCCTTGCAACCTTAATGACTATTGCTTCAATCTGGAAACAGGACAACCAGACTAAAAATGCATTGGAAATTGCTGATGAAGGTGCCAGGTTATACGATAAAGTCATCGGATTGGTTGAGGACTTTGTTAAACTGGGCGATCGGCTGGATAATGCCAAAGATCTCCACAATCAGGTTATGAAAAAAGCAATAACCGGCACTGGAAATCTTATAAATCGTATCGAGAAGATGAAGTTACTAGGACTAAAGACCAGGAAAAAATTACCTGAATCATTAAGGGATTATGAATCCTGATTTTTCTTCCTTTTTGATTCGCCCCTTACCACCAGAACTATTTCACCCTTTGGTGGATTTGTTGTGAAGTGTTCCACCAGATCCTTGAGGGGTGCTCGTATTGTTTCTTCGTGGATTTTAGTCAGCTCCCTGCTCACACTGGCCTCCCTTTCTCCACCAAAAAGTTCCGATATTTGAATCAGGGTTTTAACCAGGCGGTGAGGCGATTCGTAAAAAACCATAGTTCTGGATTCCTCAAGAAGTTCCTTTAGCCGGGTCTGCCTCCCTTTTTTATGTGGGAGAAAACCTTCAAAAACAAATCTGTCAGAAGGAAAACCAGAGTTCACCAGGGCAGGAATGAGAGCAGTTGGACCTGGTAAGCAATCGACCTCAATTCCTGCATCGATGCTTGCCCTAACAAGTAAAAACCCTGGATCGGAAATACCAGGGGTACCTGCATCCGAGATGAGAGCAACCATGGCTCCGGCTTGGAGCTGGCTAACAAGGCCTTCAACAGTGTGATGCTCATTGAAAACGTGGTAAGAATAACTCGGTTTCGAAATTCCAAGGTGTTTTAGGAGTTTGTTGCTTGTACGGGTGTCTTCGGTGAGTACGAAATCCACCTCACTCAATATCTTAACGGCCCGCTGGGTAATATCTTCCAGGTTCCCAATAGGTGTGGGAACAAGGTATAATCTGCCTCCCATATTATTTTTTGAAAATTTCATTATAACACTCCCGGCACAGCGGTTCATAACTGTCTTTTTCACCCAGAACCACCAACTTTTCAGAATCCGAAATACGATGGGAATATTGAGCCAGGTTCCCACACTTCATACAAATGGCATGCACCTTGGTAACATACTCCGCACAAGCTAATAAGGCCGGTATCGGGCCAAAAGGCTTACCCCTGAAATCCATATCCAGGCCTGCAACAATCACACGAATGCCCTGGCTGGCTAACTGATTGCAAACCTCTACCAGCCCAAGATCGAAAAACTGTGCCTCATCAATACCAACCACATCTACATCGCTTACCATCAGGGGGATATTCCTGGATGAAGAAACAGGGGTGGATCGAATAGAATTGGAATCATGGGACACCACCTCTTCTACAGAATATCTGACATCTATCTGAGGTTTAAAAATCTCTACTTTTTGTCTGGCAATTTTTGCACGTTTAAGACGACGTATCAATTCCTCTGTTTTTCCTGAGAACATTGAACCTGAAATGACCTCTATCCATCCCCGTGGAGATCTATTATCTTTACTTTTCTCGAGGAACATTTTGCTTAAAATACCAGAATTAGAATTGTATCGTTAATTTTACAAATGTAAAAGAATCTCATATAGAGGATAAGCAAGCAATATACTTTATTTTCGATTGTTAATAATTATTCATTATCATGGACAAAAAAGATCTTCTTAGATTATTAAATCAAAGGGTGAAGGAAATTGAAATTTTACTTAACTCTTTCGATAAATCCGCTATAATTCACGATATTGAAAATGATATACTCCTTTCAAAGATTCGGATTTTGTATGAGGAGGTTAAGCTTTTAACCCATTTAGATTCGCATGCAGAAGAATCGGAAAACATTAAGGTTAATCAACCACTTCTCCCAGAGCCTCCTGAAACAAATATTTATTCTGAACCTATAATAACTCCTGATTCGGCTACGCCCTCAGAATCCATAAAACCTTCTGAACCCTTTGTACCTCAATCAACCAAACCTACTATCGGGGACAAATATAAACCATCATCAGATACGCATCATTCTCCCTTTCCAAAAAATCCCAACGGGAATTTACTGACAGGGGTTAAAATGCAGGCAGTTAATGACATTATGGTCGCAATCGGACTGAATGACCGATTTCTGTTTACCCGGGAACTATTTAATAACGATAACGATTTGTTTAATGAAACAATAAAAGATCTGAATCAAAGAGAAAACTGGGATACTGCACTTGCTTATCTGAATGAACATTTTGACTGGGATTCAGAGGATCCAACCTTGGTATTATTTTTAAGTTTTATTAAGCGCAGGTACATTTGATGGAGTATCTTTTTGAAAAGATCGCTGATATTGTTGATGGGGAAATCGCCCAGCCGCAAGATGATTACATTACCAATGTTATAACAGACAGCCGAAGTGTTTATCAACCCGATCACGCTCTTTTTATTGCACTTCGCGGTCCAAACCATGATGGCCATCAGTACATCCCGGAATTAATTAAAAAAGGAGTAAAATGTTTCCTGGTGGATGATACATTTCTCAGGCCAGACAATGGCGTTGGTGCGGGTTTTATCACAGTACCAAATACTCTTGATGCTTTTCAACGCTTGGCGGCCCATCATAGGAAAAGCTTCACAGGTAAGGTTCTGGCCATTTCTGGCAGTAATGGGAAAACGGTGGTTAAAGAATGGTTAGCCCAACTACTTGCCAGGCTCTTCCTTGTAGCAAAAAACCCAAAATCCTATAATTCTCAAATTGGAGTGCCAATTTCTTTACTCCAGATGGAACCAGGCCCCCATTACCATATACTGGAAGCCGGTATTTCACTGCCGGGAGAGATGAAGAAATTAGAAGAAATTATCCGGCCGAATGAAGGTATCCTTACTAATATTGGAGACGCCCACCAAGAGAATTTTGCGGATTATAAGGCAAAGCTTTATGAAAAATTACTTCTGTTCGGGGGGGCTCAAATCCTATTTTATTGCAAAGAAAATCCAATAATAAGCGAGGGAGTAGATCAGCTATTTGGACAAAGCGGGAAGAATCTGGTATCCTGGTCTTTTGGCGCTAATACTGATCTGCATGTCAACCGGCAAATTCGGCCGGATGGTACTACCATGCTTTCCGGACTTTATAAAAAGCAGGGCCATCAATTGGTAATTCCTTTTACAGATTCGGCCTCAATCGAGAATATCTGTCATATATGGCTATTTTGGCTGTACCATAAATTCCCTCTTGATCTGTTGCAGGAAAAAATTATGGACCTGGAACCTATAGCTATGCGCCTTGAGCAAAAAGAAGGCCTGCGAGGATGTACCCTGATCAACGATTATTACAATGCCGATCTGCATTCATTGTCAATTGCTCTCGATCTCCTGATGAATCAGTTACCCCAGCAGAAAAAAACACTGATCCTTTCCGATATACTGCAGACCGGTCTTGGAGACAAACAGCTCATTGAAAGGATCAACCGATTGCTTGATGATAAAAAGCTATTCAGATTTATCGGAATAGGGCCCATGTTCCATTCAAATCGATCAAGTTTTTGTATCCCCGTGGATTCGTACCCCGATACAGATAACTTCCTGGCTGATTTTTTTCTTGACAAGCTTAATGATGAAGCAATTTTGCTGAAAGGAGCCCGAAAATTCACTTTCGAAAAAATCAGCAAGCGTCTGGAGAAACGTGTCCATAATACTATTGTTGAGATTCGGATGAATAATCTTCTGGATAATTTGAATCACTTCCGGATGAAAATGAAAACCGATGTCAAGATAATGGCAATGGTTAAAGCATTTTCATATGGTAGTGGGACTCATGAGATAGCTAAGTTCCTCGCTCATCAGCGAATCGATTATCTGGGTGTTGCATTTGCTGATGAAGGGGTAAATCTACGACAAGCTGGGGTAGATGTTCCTATTATGGTTATGAATCCCGACATGGATAACCTTGACATTCTGATCGATCATTATCTGGAACCTGAAATATATAGTATTAGTGTTCTAAAAGCTTTTCAGGAAAAAGCGCGAAAGGCTGGTATAACAAATTATCCTATCCATATAAAAATAGACACAGGGATGCATCGTTTGGGTCTGCAGCCTAATGAGATTAATGAACTTGTTCATATACTGGGAAAACATAATTTCCTGGAGATTAGAAGTGTGTTCAGCCATCTAACCTCAGCCGATATTCCGGAAAAGGATGAATACACTCACCAGCAGGCTAAATCCTTTATATCTCTCGTAAATAAAATCAAGGATGAAATACCTGCCCCATTCTTAACTCATCTGGTCAATACGGCAGGAATTCAGAGGTTTCCGGAATACCATTTTGATATGGTTCGACTGGGAATTGGCCTTTATGGAATCGATCCCACCGGACTAGAGGTGCTTCGCCCTGTAATAAGTTTGAAATCACATATTTCACAAATCCACTGGCTAAAAAAGGGAGAGCCGATAGGTTATGGTAACTCTGAGAATATTAATTCTGACGGACAGATTGCGGTTATACCTGTTGGGTATGCTGATGGACTCGACCGCCGACTCAGTAACGGAAAAGGACGGGTTCAAATCAACAAGCAATTTGCACCAACAATAGGGAGAATTTGCATGGATATGTGCATGCTTAACATTACCGGGATTCAAGCCAGTGAAGGAGATGAAGTGACTCTGATCGGACCGGATATCCCAATAGAAGAAATTGCAGGCAAGCTTGATACCATCCCTTACGAAATTCTAACCCGTATTCCTCAAAGAGTAAAAAGAGTCTATCTTTTCGAATAGTGCTAATATTTTTCATGTTGTTTTTGTTCATCTCCCGAACCAGAAAAATGAGCTTTGATTCAGACTTTCAGATGCAATCATAAGTAAGGCTGGCCCGGCTCTTAATAATTCGATTGTTAACAGCTGGCTAATATGTTTTGTTGTTTACATTAATTCATTAACTTTGTTTTACCTTGAGTAATTGTTAAATAGTTTAATACTTTTAGCATTTAAACGCGTGAAAAGTTCCTTGCATAACAATAATTAATAATTAATAATCTAGCACTATGAGAAAATTTACACTCTTATTTTTGTTTTTGGCAATGGCAGGGCTTAGCTATGCACAGGTTCAGGTAGAAGGTATACCGACACCAGTGAAAGAAGGTCCGGTCCAGAATGCCCAGCATATTACCCCGGAGAAAGCTGGTGGTGATGTGTTTTGGTCTACCACATTCGATTGGGGTACAGGCGAGGATACAACATCCTGGGATTTACCTGAGGGATGGACTATCGTTGATAACACCGACTTTGGTAATCCATGGATGTGGAGGTCTCCTTATGACACACTGGGAGGTTGCTGTACCCATCAAGGACCCTCACCTAACTTTATAACACCAATGGATGGTTTCATCACCCTTCCAGCTGATGAATACAACAGAAGAGATAATATAGGTACCTCTAATGCCATGGATTCCTATTTCGAGACTCCAGGTATCGATTGTTCTGATAAATCATCTGTTGTAGTCAAATTCAGCCAGCTTTTCCGCCTTTGCTGCGGATCCAACACCCTTAGTATGATGGTAACCAATGATGATGGAGTGCACTGGGCTGAATATAGTTGTTTATTTGGTCTCCCAAATAACCGGGTATGTGATTTACGTTATCGTAATGTTGAGTTTAACATTACTGATGTTGCGGCTGGTATGTCAAATGTCAAAGTCAGATTTTATCAAACAGGCAACTCTCATTACTATTGGATGATCGATGACCTGAGGTTGACAGAAGCTTATACAAATGAAGTCGTTTTGGAAGACTTCTGGGCAGAGGTTAATGGTGGTTTCGATGAAAGGGTAGGGCATATTAATTACTGGCCAAAAACCCAGATGGGTATGGAGTCCACAAGCACCTTGGGCGGCAATATTGGAGATTATGAATTTTCTGGTGCCGTGCTAAATAATGGAATGGCCGACCAGTATAACCTCCAGCTGCAGATGACAATTTTAAGAAATGGAGAGCAGGTTTATCAGGATGTATCTGATCCACTGCAACTCTGGACACTGGATCGAGATACCCTGACCGTCAATTCTGTTTTCCTGGCTGATGATTACGGAGATTACAGTATGACTTTCGCAGCCATCTCAGAAAACGAGGAAGAGGTACCTGAGAATAACACAAAAGATATTATGTTCACAGTAACAGATTCACTTTACCATCGGGCCGATTTTACTGCTGAAGCCTCCTCCAATACCGAGGGTTGGGTTGGCGGAAGCAATGCCGGAGACATGGTTGGTGTTTTTTATGATATTTATGAAACAAGTGAAATCAACTCCATAACAGCCAGAATAGGCGGAGTTACAGACAGCCAGTTTCCGGAATTTCAATATGTTCTTCTGAGAGACATGGGGGATGAAGATGGATTGGTAGAATGGATACTCTCCGAAATTTTTCCAGCCGATTCAACCATGGAGCACACCTGGGTGACACTGGATATGGAAAAAGATGGTGAAACTGAATTTCTGGAGCCCGGCAAATACATTGCTGCAGTTCGTTTCTGGGGAGATGACGGGGATGAAAATGGATCAAACGGGATGAGTATCGGCTGGGATATGGATAACCGTGAAGGAGCTTATACCTGGAATTACCGTTTTCCTGATGAATCAACGTTCCATACAAACAAAATGAACCTGATTGGAATGGTTTTCAACGAAAAAGGTGGTCCAACCGAGTCATCGGTTACTTTTAATGTGGATATGAATGCCCATATTGCCAGTGGTGAATTCAACCCTGGATCAGATTTTGTCGATGTTGCCGGTTCATTTAATGGATGGAGTGGTTCTGATCCTTTAACTGATGAGGATGGGGATGGTATTTATTCAATTACTCTGGATCCTTTTGTAGTAGCCAGTAAGATTGAATACAAATACCGGATAAATGCCAATTGGGATACATCAGAATTTGCTGATGGCGGACCAAATCGCACCTACACTATTCGTTACTGGAATAATATTAATAACGTTTATAACGGTGGTGAAACAACAGGAGTTGAAAGTCTGTCTCTGATAGAAAGCATGAATGTTTACCCAAATCCAACCACGGGTGATTTTACCGTTCAAATTATCAACTCTGAAATAAGTGACATGCTAATTACAGTAATGGATATCCAGGGACATGTAGTTTATAGGAACCAGATTTCCAGAGTCATGAGTCATACAGAGGTTATTAGCAAAGATCTTACCAAAGGTGTTTACTTCCTGTCTATTAATAATGGCAAAGAAGTTAAAGTACAAAAAGTGATTGTTCTGTAAGCTGAGCACATTACTATTGAATAATGAGGCTTTCTCGATGAGGAAGCCTTTTTTTAAATAATAGGATTGATGTTTGTGTCGTATTGAACAAATGAGGATCTCAAAAGGTTGGCTGTTAGGCAGCTATGAACTGGTAATATGTACACCAGCTCTCCGATTTGGATCTGGTTAAATTGTATAGGATCAGTAAGCTCCAGGATTCCGTGCTCCTGGGATAAATTTATCAAAGTACCTTCAATTGGGTAATGATTCAACCCAGATCCATCCAGCTTTATGCTCTTTCCAAAAACTTTCCTTCCGTTTTCCAGGTAATATTCCTTTGAAAAATGAACTGCACCGCCATAAAGAACTATATGTTTCCTTTCAGGATGTTTTGCTACTACAGGGCATGCTACAACCACTGCAATGTCGTTCAAAGAGCAGGAGCCAATATTTACCTGCATCAGGTCGTAATAAGCAAAATTTCCAGGACGAATTTCATCAATTCCTGTGAAATCCCCGGCAATACTGCAGGAGGGAGTGTCTCCGTAAGAAATGACTAAATCAGGATAAGCTTTCTGGTAATACTCTTTCAGTTCTTTTATTTTCTTGAGGGAATCAATGTGAATATCAAGTACTTCATTTTCTGATGAGCATTGGTAAGTGTGCCCAGCATGAATAAGGAATCCTTTGAATTTTGTCAGGTTATATCGGCTAATATTGTTGAGAAGTACATTTATTTTCTCAAATTCAGAATGTCTGATTCCGGTTCTATTGTATCCTGTATCAATTTTGATAAAAACGCCAACCTGACGGGTTAACCTTTGCCCTGCCAATCCGAGGGCTTCTGGATTCTCTACCGTGAGGTTAAGGCTAACATTCGGATTAATTTCATTTATCCTATTGATTTCCCTTGGATTAAGAGGAAAGGCAATAGTGATATCGTGCCAGCCCGCTTCGCCGAAATATTGGGCCATGGATACTGAAGATACCGTTATGGCTGTGATTCCAAGATCATGGAACCATTCACCCACTAAAAGAGATTGATGTGTTTTAAAATGCGGACAGAAAAGAAGATTATGTGAATTTGCCTTTCCTGACATCCTGGAAATATTCAGAAGGCATTTCCTTTTGTCGATTACGAGGGTGGGCTCTATTATTTTATCAAACATGAGCCGAAGTTATATAAAATGGGGAACAGTTAACAGGGAACAGTTAACAGGGATTGGGGATTGGGGATTGGGGATTGGGGATTGGATTGACCATATTATGCAAGTTCGCGGATTTCTTTAACCAGGAATTTTTTGGTTTTTACGCCTACGAATCGTTTTATCTCTTCTCCATTTTTAAAAAGTACCAGGGTTGGGATATTCCTTACTTTTAACTTGCCAGCGATCTGCTGGTTGTGGTCAACATTGAGTTTCCCGATTGTAACCTGCCCGTCCATTTCTTCAGCTACATCGTTTAATATCGGGGCCACCATCTTACAAGGTCCACACCAGGGTGCCCAAAAGTCAACCAGTACTAATCCGGAACGGGTAAGTGATTGACAAGATGGCAGTTTTGCGGATTTAATGTCATTGAAATCTCAGCACCTTAAGCGGTATTTCAATTGTAAAAACAAAACAATTCACATTATAAATTGCTTAAAATCATGTTTAACACTATTTTTTTTTGCTAAATTTAAGACCATACCAAAACTTTCCGTAATGAGACTATTAGTTATTACTTTGGTGTTACCATTTCTTTTGACTTTGGGTCTTTTGGCCCAGTCGCCTCAAAAAATTAATTATCAGGCGGTAGTCCGTCATTCCGACGGGAATATAATCAAGGATGCGCTGATAAGTATGAAAATTTCATTTAGGGGTGGCGGAATAGATGGTCAATCAATATATACTGAAATTCATCATGTCACTACCAATGAATTTGGTTTAGTTAATTTGGTTTTAGGAACCGGAGACAGCGATCAGGATTTCACAGTAATCAATTGGGGTAATAATAATGGTATTTGGATAAGGATAGAATTGGATAGTGACGGAGGGACGGCCTTCGAATTGATGGGGGGGATGGAGTTAATAAGTGTCCCTTATTCATTTTATGCCTCTGAGGCAGGTTCTGCTCCTCCAGTATTGCAAATTATGACTGATTCACAGCGCCTTGCTCTGGGAAATCCGGCTCCCGGACTCATGATACTGAATACCACCACAAATAAGGTCAATGTGTACCAGGACGATGGCTGGTATGAATTGGTAGGAGAGAAAATATCCGGATCTTTCAGCTGTGGCAATATATTAATAGATCACAGGGACGAACAAGCCTATAACACTATACAGATTGGAAATCAATGTTGGATGGCAGAGAATTTGAATATTGGTGATATGATTGAGGGGAGTGTCGACCAGACGGACAATGAGGTAATCGAGAAATATTGTTATCAAAATTCGTCTGCCTCATGCGATACTTACGGGGCCTTATACCAGTGGGATGAAATGATGGTTTATTCCAATATCATGGGATCACAGGGTATCTGCCCTGATGGTTGGCATGTACCATCTGACCTTGAGGTACAGCAGTTGGAAATAGCACTAGGTATGGATCCGGCAACAGCTGCTCTTTCAAATGTATGGAGGGGAACAGATCAGGGGTCGCAGATGGCTCTTGGCGGTGGATCAGGCTACGAAGCTCTTTATGGGGGAAGGAGGGTGACCGGAGGATTGTTCACAGCCATAGATGCTTATGAATATGTTTGGACTTCTTCGGAGGCAGGCAGCGCTGCCTGGAGACGCTGCCTCAGTATCGATGATCCCAAGGTGGGAAGATACAATACCTTTCCAAAGAATTACGGAATGTCAGTCAGATGTATCATGAACCAATAGAGTATAAAATGAGCTGTTAACGCTCATTCTTGACAATTAAATAAGAATAAATGCATTGAATTCCCTCTGATCAATGAAAATAAATTGTTCCATCTATGAAATCAAAATTATTTCTCTTAAGCCTGTTGGTTCCCTTGCTATTTTTCGCATGTAAAAAAGAGGAACCCCCGGAAAATCATGGTAATGATCCCCTGGAATTTATTTCTCTTGTTGCCGGAAGGAATGTTATTTTCACAGAGGATACGACCCGTATTACGGCTGTTGCCAGTGGATTTGAACTATCCTATTTTTGGTCGGTTGATAAAGGAGATCTGCTTGGCTCCGGAGAAGAAATAACCTTCGTAGCAACTCCTTGTACCGTTGGCGATAACCAGATTTTTTGCACAGTAAAAAGCAGTAATGGGAGAGAGGAAACAAAGCATGTTGTGGTCACAGTTTTGTAAGTTTGGAGCAGTCTGCTTTTTTTGCCTGATCTTGTTAAAACCTATGCCTCTGGGGGCTCAGTGTTTTTCCTCCTCAGGTAATCCGGTGGGAGGCAGTCAAAACATGGGAACCCTCGACAAAGGGGTATTAAGCTGCATAGGATTTTATCGAAGTAGTTTTTCTGACAGGTATTTTAAGGGAAGCCAGGAATCTTCGGTTGATATCCTGAAGAATGCTAACTACAATTATACAGGAACCTTGCTGGCATATGGCCTCATACAGGGAGTTACTCTTGAGATGGAAGCGGGGTATTTCCTTAATAAAACCAAAAATTATAAGATACCAGCGGGATATGGTTTACGAGGATTTGGCCTGGCAAATGCTCTAATATCATCCAAAATCCAGATCTTTAACAATATTGAAAGGAGTTTTGGCTGGTCAGCATCGGCGGGCTTAAAAATTCCCTTTAGCCGGGAGATGCAGTCTATTGATGATGTTAGATTACCTTTTGATTTACAGGCTTCTACCGGGGCTTTTGGGGTAGCTGTCCAGTCTTACCTAATGAAGCAAAATTCGTTCACAGGAATGCGTTATTTTGTATTTAATCGAATGGATATCAATGGCACCAGCAAAGACGGTTATCATTACGGGCCCAGCTTTGTAAATGCCGTGTTTGTTTCCAAGCACCTTATCCGGACCTCTGGATGGCCGGTGAGTATTACACTAATTTTCCAGATCCGTAATGAGATTTACCAGCAGAACGAATTATGGAGCGAGCCAGAGATTTCATCGGGCTCCGTAAAACTATTTGCCTCACCTCAGGTGAACCTTTCTTTCCATGAAACCTGGAACCTAAGTATCCTTGCTGATCTGCCGCTTTACCAGTATTATAACCATATTCAACTGGCCAATCGACTGGCTTTGGGCTTATCTCTGTCCAGGTCTTTTCAGTTATAGAATACTCAGGTTAACCGTCTATTCCTGGATCTTTTCAGGGATTAATTTACTAAATAGCCAGATGTATTTTAAATGACCTATAGCTGTAGATTGCGACCACAATGAAGCATAACATGGGTAATATAAAAGAAAAGTTGACTTCCGGGATATATCCCAAAAATTGAACATCAGCGAAGCCATCTCCTCCAATATCTAGTATACGTCCTTGAAGAGGAGGCATCAGAGCTCCACCGACAATGGCCATTACCAATCCGGCTGATCCAATCTTTGCTTCATCTCCCATGCCCCTGAGGGCAATTCCATAAATAGTAGGAAACATCAGCGACATTGTTACAGATATTCCCACCAGGCAATAGAGCCCGCCTAATCCTGGAATTAATATGGTTCCTGCAGCAAGCAGAATACCGCCGAGTGCGAAAAAAAACATCAGCTTACCGGGGTTAAAAAACTTCAGCAGAAATGTATTCACTGCACGGCCCAATAGGAAGGCCACCATTGCAGCCATATTATACCAGGTGGCAGTGAGGTGTTGTTCCTCAGGTAATCCGGAATTGATATTATCAACATACTGGAAAATAAAAGTCCAGCACATGATTTGTGCCCCTACATAAAAAGCCTGTGTGACCACACCTTCCCGGTATCGCCTGTTTTTGACCAGGGTTTTAAAGGTATTTCCAAGGGGCAGGGAAGTGGTATCTTTCTTTTTCGGCATTTTGGAAAAGGCCACAACAAGAAGGATAACCAAAACAAGCATCCCAAGGGCGATGTATGGTTTACTTATGATATTCAGATCATTAGAACGTATTACAACTTGCTCAATTGCCGAAAGGGTGTCATATACCATCTCTCCTTTTTGGTGCAATATTTCGCCGCCTGTTCCGAGAACGTCTGACTGAAAGGTATTATCCGACTGGAGGGATGTAATAACAAATAATTGTGCGGCAAGCATCCCAAGAAGTGAACCGACCGGGTTGAAAGATTGAGAAAGGTTTAATCTCCGTGTAGCTGTTTCCGGTGGGCCCATGGAAAGAATATATGGGTTTGATGTTGTTTCCAGAAAGGCCAGGCCGAAAGTTAAGATATATAAGGAAGCCAGGAAGAATCCAAATTGCTCATTGGCAGCGGCAGGGTAGAAAAGTAAGGCTCCCGTGGCATACAGCCCAAGGCCAACCATTATCCCTGCTTTGTATGAGAACCTCCGGATAAACAAAGCGGCTGGTATAGCCATGGTGGCGTAGCCCCCATAGAAAGCCAGCTGCACCAGGGCGGCTTCGAAATTAGATAATTCCCGCATCACCTTTTTAAATGCAGATACCATCGGGTTGGTCAGATCGTTGGCGATGCCCCAAAGGAAGAAGAGGCTGGTTATGAGGACAAAAGCAAATAATATTTGCCTTGGGACTAAAGTTTTGCTATCCTTGGGTATTTCTGTTGATTGAGCCATAAACGCTGGTAGTTTGGATATTAACAGGAGGTTACTCCTTTTTTCAAGATGATATTGCCATATTTAGCTGTTTCTCCTGTCATCACAATAGCAAATGCGCTTTTGGCCCGCTCATAGAAAGCGAACCGGTCGATTCGCTCAATGGCAGGGGCCGTTGGATTGGTTATATGAATACTCCTTAAATAGGACTCTTCAACTCTGGTATCCAGCTTGTCACCCTCAACTGCTGCCATCATCACCATGGGATGATCCACATATTCATCCAGCTCAAACAGAGGCAGGATCGCTGAAAGCAGATCGGGGATCCGGATACCGTCAGAGCGTAAAACTCTATTATTTAATTTTTCTCCAGGGAAATGTGCATCGGCCAATATGATCTCATCGCCATGTCCCATTGAGGCAAGAGTCTTCAGTAATTCAGGACTTATAAGAGGGGAAATTCCTTTTAACATCTTGTGTAATAAATCTAGGTTTGAAAGGGAATAAAAGTAGGAAAAATTCAGTATTACCATGCAATAGTCAAACTTGTTATGTAAAAATCGCTGATTAAACGAAAATTCAACTAGTAAGTGCGACGATTAAAGATCAAAGATAAGCGAGCTAGCT
>CAYXJR010000048.1:0-34152 GCA_964465145.1 uncultured Porphyromonadaceae bacterium
TACAGTCTATTCAATACTAAGAACTTATGGAGCGTAATTTCCAAGTTGGGTTAAAAACCCTTATGGTTGTTGAGATGCGGGTTGCGGGTTGCGGGATGCGGGATGCGGGTTGCGGGATGCGGAATGCGGGTTGCGGGATGCGGGTTGCGGGATGCGGGTTGCAGGTTGCGGGATGCGGAATGCGGAATGCGGGTTGCGGGTTGCGGGATGCGGAATGCGGGATGCGGGATGCGGGATGCGGAATGCAGGTTCCCCGTTCCCCTTTTAAGAACTCAATTAAAATTAACTTCTCCGTTTGGAGTGAGCATATTTCGGTACAGCGATAGCATAAAGTTAACGGATGATCTGATCATTTTAAAAGGGTTTTATTCATCTAAAATTCTATTCTCATTTTCAATAAATTTATCTGATTGATATTTTCTATTAGTCTAAGGCTTAATTATTCGGTAAAAGGTAGGTGTCAATTTACCCCTAACCGTGATCACATCAAATTATAATACCAACAGTTCCAAAATCTGAAATTTTCCGGCCAGAATTTTTTTAAGGGTCTGTACCCCCTTATTGGTAGGTGTTTTTGTTTAAAATAAAGTTGGTGTTTTTCTACCAGGAAAATTGCCAGTGATAAGTAAAACAAGGATACCCACACAACGAAACCACTTAATCTCATCACCAACCTTCATTTGGTTTGATTATCAGAGGTAATCTTTCAACTCTGGCACCCTATTTTTTTTTGATGGCATACCAGTTTCCAAAATGCATTCCATCAACAAAGAAATCTCCGGTAATAAAATCGTGATCCGCATTAACCGTCCCTTTAAAGGCAAATTTGCTCCCTTGATCTATTGCCTCAATTGTTACTGAAGTACCGGTAATTTTGCTCGCAGATGTTAAGGGTAAAGAAGAAAATCCCTCCATAAGTTCCATTGATCCCGTTATTCCTCCGCTAACATTATGAACAAGATTCAATGATCCGTGATAAGGATCAAAGTATGTAAAAGTACTTGACCATTTTCCTGTCAAAGAGGGCAGAATCGCGATCATTTGTGAGGTTGAGTTGGTTCCCCCTTCGCCCTCTGCGGTTAAGGTCACTGTATAGGTTCCTTGCTTCCCGAAAGCATGACTGGGATTCTCAGCACTTGAAACAGAGTCATCGCCAAAATCCCAGATAAAGGATGCAGCATCAGTCGATTGATTACTGAAGTTAACTGTGTCGAGAGCGAGAGGACTACTTTTGTCCATGGTAAAAGCTGCCACTGGTTTGGGCCCTTTATTGCAGCCAAGAAGCAAAAGGAAACATAAAGATAACGTGACGAGGTAATAATACTTTTTCATGATTCTTAGATTATTCTCAATTCCAACATCCGGAATTGTAGCGAAGTTATGAAATTAAACTAGATGTTCTTCGGACAATAGGCCGCCCATTCTGGGTTCTGTCGCATCTGTGAAGCAAAAACTTAAGATCACCACAGATATTCAATATTAGCCAGCCAAGGAACAGAATGAATTAAACGGAGTTATCCGGTTATTTTTTGGGGATGGTTGTATGTGTCCGGTTTATTGGGGTAAAGAACTCGGGTAAAGCTGGAAAAAACAGAAATGTTGACCAGTCCCTGCCGTTTTGAGTTTAACCAGTTCCCGATAGGGTTGCTTAACACTGGTTGAGAATTCTCTGAAGCCTCATCTTGGTTGAAGTTAGGGTGGTCAATTAATTCCGGCAGCCATTGACAAACTGGATCGGCGGGGAGGTGGTCAGAAAGGTCCGGCGGAGATTGGCTTTTTGAGCGGTTTGTCCAGGATACAGGGAAGGAAAAAAAACTCCCCGCTCCCCGTTCCCTGTTCCCCGTTCCCTGGTTAACTGAGCGCTGAATAAACGCTGCGATTTGTTATAGGGTTTGTTTAGATTTATACGAATATTTGTTACTATTTCTGTGACAAAACCAGAAATAAAAAGCTATGAACTCCGCCTGGTTTCGTTTTTATGAAGAATTGAATGAGTACCTGCCTCAAGAAAAGCGCAAGTTTTGGTTTGAATATCCCCTTTCGGGTGCCATTTCCATACAGGAGGTATTCAACTCAATGGAAATTCCTGCCGATGAAATTGATTTGATCTTAGCTAATGAGCAATCCAAAGGGCTTGATTATTTGCTGCATGACGGCGACCGGATATCGGTGTACCCTGTGTTCGAACTGTTCGATATTTCAGGTGTCAGCCGGGTAAGGGGAAAGCCGCTGCGAAATCCAAAGTTTATATGCGATGTCCATTTAGGGCGGTTGTGCAAATACCTGCGAATGCTTGGATGGGATACCTTGTATTCGAACCAATATACCCCGGATGAGATAATTGCCATTTCACGCCATGAAAAACAAATTATTCTCTCGCGGAGTTATCAATTGACCAGGCATAAGGAGGTAACTCATTCTTATTGGATCTGGTCACCAGATCCTTTGGAACAGATAAAAGACCTGATCAATAAGCTGGATCTGTCAAAACTGGCTGATCCTTTAACCCGTTGCCTGAACTGTAATCACAGGATCGTTCCGGTTGAGAAACAGGAAATTCTTCACCGGCTGCAAGCCCAGACAGCAAAGTATTTCAATGAATTTTTCAGCTGCCCGTCCTGTGATCAGGTCTTCTGGAAAGGTTCGCATTATGAAAATATGATGGATTTTATCCGTCATTCCATTCTGGATTTTTAACCCCTCCATTGATTCTGACAACCTCCGTCCGTTTTAATCATACCTGCCCCTGTTCAGATTGGCGTAGGGCGGAGAGTGGTAATTTATAACGGTTATTCCACTCAGGTGTAAATCAAACAAATCAAATATAACTATTTTACTATTTTTGATTAAAATTATGAGCTGCAATAGATTCTATAAAATAGTTAACAGGCGGGGAATCCATAGGATAAATTTATTAATTACACTTATTGGTTTGTTGCTTTGGGCCCGGAATCCTGATGCCGCTTTTGCACAATCCGACCTTAGTTTTGACATTTTCCTGCAGGAGGACGGTTTGCCAAACAACCAGGTTCAGTGCATTTATCAGGATAAAAAAGGCTGGATGTGGATTGGCACAAGCCAGGGTTTAAGCAGGTTCGATGGGTATTCGTTTCATAATTTTTTGCCAGATCCCAATAATTATGCAAGCCTGAAAGGCAACCTCATACGTGTCATCAAGGAAATCCGGAACGGCAACATGCTGGTGGGTACAGAAAATGGCGGATTAAATGTCTTCGACCGTAAAAAAGAAAAGTTTTTACACCCCTTAGACACCTGCAAGGAGTTGAATTATATTAATTTTTCGGTAAATGATATAGAGGAAGATGCAAAAGGAAATCTGTGGATCGGCACGGATTTTAATATCATAATCATGGATAACGCAGGGAAGGTCAAAACGCTGGATCCGATTGCTAAAGCAGGATCTGAAGAATTTGCCGGGAACTATGTCCGGATCGTCCAGTTTGACGCACAAGGGAAATTATGGATAGGAACGGATAACGGGGTTTTTCTCTATCATCCGGCGAATAATTTAATTGAGCAGTTTGAACTTCCTTTTGCCGAAGACCAGAGCCGTGAAATATGGGAGATTTATCTTGACGATGAAGGGTTAATATGGATTGGGACCTATTCATCCGGACTTTTTACGGTTGAAGCTGAAACTCTTGAAATAATGCAGATTACACTGGATCCGGAGGAAGCAAGAACGGAAACGGTTCGTTCAATTTCAAAAGGGATTTTCGGGGAATTTTGGATTGGAACCCGCGGTGGATTATATGTATATTCAAAAACTAAAGGTGTTGTGGGGTTTTTCAGGCACGATGAAAGAGAACCACGCAGCCTTTCCAACAACTCAGTGCTTTCGATCTTTCACGATTCAAAAGGTGATACCTGGATAGGAACACGTCGCGGATTAAACCTGCTTGCAAAAAGCAAACAGGTATTTCGCAATTTTGGTGCAATGCCTGGGAACAACCGCTATCTCAATAGTTCGATCGTTTATCAAATCCGTATCGATCCCACCGGAAAAATATGGATCGGAACAGAGGATGGGGGTATCAACATTTATGATCCACGAACAGCTACCTATGAATACCTCACGACAAATCAGAAAAGAGGATTTGCTATCTCACAAAACTGTATCAAGTCTTTTCTCGATGATGAAAAAGGAAATTTATGGGTGGGAACATTTTTGGGAGGCCTCGATATAATTGATCTGGACACCCGTAAAGTTACCAATCACAAACACAACCCGGAAATTCCAGGGAGTATTTCCGATAATCGTGTCTGGGATATTTGTTTGGACAAACACAAAAACATTTGGATTGCCAGCTCAAAAGGACTCGATAAATATCTGCCGCAAACCAACAGTTTCCGGCATTTTGCACAGGTGAACGGAAGTGAGATGCTGTCATGGATAGAATGCGATTCGCGCGGCAATTTATGGATGGGGAGCACTGATGAACTCATTGTTTTCAATCCCAATGACAACTCCATTGCCCGTTTCAGTGAATACACACAATCTATGTTGGAAGACTCAAAGAACAGGATCTGGATTGCCACCTCTGACAAGGGAATCGCCATTTACCACGCAGAAAGCGGTCCGTTAAAGTATTTCAATGAAAATAATGGCCTGAGTAATAATCATGCCCTTTGTATTCTCGAGGACAGTGAAAACCAATTGTGGATAAGTACCACAAATGGGCTTTCGAGGTTCAATCCGGAAAATGAGGTGTTTCATAATTTCACAATCAAGGACGGATTGGGAAGCAACCAGTTTTGTTACGGAGCGGCCGGTAAAACTCCCGAGGGGAAATTTCTCTTTGGCTCTGTTTCAGGATTCATCATTTTCGATCCATCAGAAATTGTTCCCGAAGATGTTGAGGTTCCCATTGTGTTGACCGACCTTAAAATATTCAATAAAACGGTACCGGTCTCGGATGAGAAAAATGCAGTCTTGGCGCAGAGTATTTCGGAGACCCGCAATCTGGTCCTGAATTTTGACCAAAATGTGTTTACTGTCGAATTTGCGGCATTGAATTACGTCAACAGCGAGAATAACCTGTATTCATATAAACTTGATGGATTTAACAAAGATTGGGTTGAACCGGGCAAATATCGCTCAGCTACGTATACAAACCTTAATCCGGGAGATTACACCCTCAGGATTAAAAGGGTGGTACCCGGTATTCCTGAAGGAGGCAAGGAGCTTCAACTTGCCATTACCATTCTGCCCCCGTATTGGAAAACCATATGGTTTTTGGCCTTAATTTTTGGCTTAGTTTTAGCGTCGGTTTACGTGTTGGTTGTATTTTTTATTAACCGCGAAAAAATCAAGAATCAACTTGTAATTGAAAGGGTGAACGCCAGGAAATTGCACGAACTTGACATGCTGAAAATAAGGTTCTTTACCAACATATCCCATGAAATCAGAACACCTTTATCGTTGATTCTCGGGCCACTGGAGAAAATGCTGAATAAAAAGGTTGATTCTAATGAAGTTAAGGAAAATCTTAAAATGATGCAACGCAATGCCATCAGCCTCAACAATCTGGTAAACCAATTACTCGATTTCAGGAAACTGCAGACCAGTAATTTAAAAATGAATTTAACGGAAGCAGATCTTGTTGAGTTTATTCGGAATATTGTCAACTCCTTCAAAAATTTTGCGATCGAAAAGCAGGTAAATCTCAAATTTATCACGCTCAAAAAAAGATTATTCGTGAGTTTCGATCCCGACATAATAGAAAAAATTCTGAACAACCTTTTGTCCAATGCCTTCAAGTTTACAGAACCAGGAGGGAACATTACGATTAGTCTGTCCTTGATTTTTGACACGAATGATGATGATTTTTCGGGGGAAGAAAAAGAAAAACAATTTGTTGAAATAAGTGTCAAGGATACTGGTGTGGGTATCAGCGAGAGCAATCTCAATAAAATCTTTAACCGCTTCTTTCAGGCCAGTCACGAAAAAGATCATTCGGGTGTTGGTATCGGACTGGCACTCGTGAAAGAACTGGTTAGCCTGCACAAAGGGAAAATATTCGTTACCAGTAAGCCTGGCAAAGGAACAAAATTTACAATTCATATACCTCACTTCAGGTCGGTTGCAGAATTCATCGAAGAGCCGGCAGACTATCGGTCTGGCCAAGCTGGCTTGTTGTCTTCCAATAATCTTTTAACCGATGAAACAGGCGATAATTTGCATTCGAGAATAATGCTCATTGTAGACGACAATCCCGATATGCGTCAATTTATTGTTGGGAATTTCAGCGAAGGTTTTAAAACACTGGAGGCCAGAAATGGGGAAGAAGGATGGGATTTAGCGCTGAAAACCGTCCCTGATATAATTATCAGTGATATTTTAATGCCGGATGTAGATGGCTACGAGCTGTGTAAGCGCCTGAAAAATGACGAACGAACATCGCATATCCCAGTTTTATTGCTTACTGCGCTGCATTCAAAGGATCATGAATTAAAAGGCCTGACAACCGGTGCCGACGATTATATAACCAAGCCGTTCGATTTGTCTG
The DNA here is from genome assembly GCA_964465145.1 of uncultured Porphyromonadaceae bacterium. Taxonomy (GTDB): domain Bacteria; phylum Bacteroidota; class Bacteroidia; order Bacteroidales; family UBA12481; genus JAUVKA01. The sequence goes on from CAYXJR010000048.1 coordinate 6,531, forward strand.
TTTTACAGGCCAAGGTGGAGAACATGCTTTCCATTCGCGACTCACTGAGGGAAAAATATGCCAGAACAATGATCCTGGAACCTACTAAGGTTGTTCTGACCTCCCCGGATGAAATGTTTCTTAAGAAAGCCATTGAAGTGATTGAGAGGAACATATCCGACAGCAATCTGGATATCGAGAATTTTGCAGTCAAAGTGGGTGTAAGCAGGATGCAATTATACCGGAAGCTGCATGCACTTACCAACATGACCGTGAAAGAATTCATACGCCATATCCGTTTAAAAAGGGCGGCACAGATGCTGGTACAGCACAAATTAAACATTTCGGAAGTGGCATATAAGGTAGGTTTTAAAGACTTGTCACACTTCAGAAAATGCTTTAAACAAGAATTCGGGATGAGCGCCACCGAATATCTAAACAGCACCCTTAATAAACATGTTAACTGATTCTAATTTATTTGTCTGTAACCAAACTACACAGGTCAATTAAATCGAACCAGAGCCGTCAATTGATCTTTAAGGCTGGAGAACTTTCCCGCTGTTTGGGAAATATTTCCCTGTTCTGGGAACTATTATGTGGAATCTGGGAAATTTTATGACTGTATTTATGCTGGTTTGAACTAACTTGGATTAAAATACCTGGCCTATGGCAGAGACAAACCAAAAACTGAAACGAGCCAACCGGATTATTATTACGGTTGCGCTTTTTTTGGTGGTTGCCCTATTCATCTTACTGTATATCATTCTTTAATGATTATTAATAGAATTAATATCCCGGCATTGCGCCGTGGTGAAAATATAATCGTAAACTAAACAAGTATGGCTGATTTAAAAAATGAATTTAAGAAGCCACTTTCCTTCAATCTTTTGAGGATTCTGGTTATAATGGCAGTTGTACAATCAATCTTTGCATTTACGCTTTACGCGCAAACGCAAAAGGTTAAAGGTATAGTTACCGATGCACAGACTGGTGAAACCCTTCCGACCGTCAATGTGTCAATCAAAGGAACCAGCCAGGGTACCATTACCCTGGGCGATGGTAACTATGAAATTACTGTAACATCTGCTGATGCGGTACTAATCTTCTCCTATGTTGGTTATAAGCCTATGGAAGTAGCCGTCAATGGCAGAAGTGAAATAGATGTTCAGCTTGAGCCTGAAACTACCCAGCTGGATGAAGTTGTGGCCATCGGATATGGTACAACGAGAAAGAGGGACTTTACGGGATCCATTGCTTCCCTTAACGCTCACCAGATTAAAAAGATCCCTAGTGCTACAGCTGCAGAAGCAATAAAAGGAAGATTACCAGGTGTAAACATTATTTCCACCGATGGTTCCCCGGATGCAGAAGTGGTTATCCGTGTCCGCGGAGGCGGATCCGTAACGCAGGATAACTCACCCCTTTATGTGGTCGATGGTTTTATAGTGGAGAGTATAAGGGATATCCCACCGTCTGACATTGCAAATATTTCCGTGCTTAAAGATGCAGCTTCAACGGCAATCTATGGGGCGCAGGCTGCCAACGGTGTTATTATTATCACTACGAAAAGCCCGACTGCCGGGAGGACTCAGGTTGCATACAATGGCTATTCCCAAATCAAAACACTGCCCCGGGAACGGGCCTATGAAGTACTTGACCCCTATGAATTTGTGATGGTCCATTATGAAAGGGCAAAACTTCGTTCTGATGCAGATTTAAGGAGTTTCGAACGTTATTTCGGCAAGTACGAAGACCTCGAACTATACAAATACAAAAAACCGACCGACTGGCAGGATGAACTTTTCGGGAAACTCCAGGTTTCACAATCGCACAACCTGAGTATAAGTGGTGGCACAGAAAAGACAAAGGTAAGCCTGAGCCTGAACAATAATATCGAGGATGGAATAATGATCGGCAATGGCTTCAGGAGGAACGTGATCAATTTTAAAATCAATCATGAAATAGCAAAATCTCTAATATTCGAAGGTTCGGCAAGAATAACAAACACCAGGGTAGATGGAGCCGGGACCACAAGAAGTTCGCAATTGAGAATAAAAAATATAGTTACTGCCCGCCCCGTTAATGGTATTGCCGATGAACTGGACATTGACCTTTCAAGGGTCGACACGGACGATGATTACCAGTCATTCCTGCTCAGCCTGATCAATCCTGTACAGCTGGCAGAGCAGGACTGGAGGCAGCGTACAACCCAGAGTTATGTCCTTCAGGCCGGTTTGACCTGGGACCCTGTTGAAAACCTGATATTTAGATCTGCCGTAACAGGGAATAAGAATTTTGATGAAAGGCTGCGCTTTTACGGCCCCCTGACCAGTACATCCCAGCAGCAGGGCAACAGCCTGCCCATGGGTGGTATTGAAAACAATAACAGTAATGCATACCGCTGGTTAAACACGGCAAATTATACATTCCAAAACCTGGGAAATCATACCCTGGATTTTATGGTTGGCCATGAAGTATATTCAGTGGGAGGATTTGAAAATTCTATTACCGCAATGAATTTCAGGGTTTCAATGACCCCGGAAGAAATGTTTGCCAACATGGCCCTCGGAAATACAAGCCGTTATGCAACAAGCCAATCAACTGAACAAAACAGGTTATCATTTTTTGGAAGGGCTAATTATCAGTTCCTTGGGAAATACCTGGCGACATTCACTGTCCGAACTGACATGTCAAGCAAATTCTCTAAAGGGAACCGCACAGGGGTATTCCCGGCGGTAGCCCTGGCCTGGAAAATGGAAGAAGAGGAATTTCTGGCTAATGCCAAATGGATCAATGAACTGAAGCTTAGGATAAGCTATGGAACTACTGGTAATGACCGTATACCTGCCAATGCAACAAAATTTCTTTTCAGTGCAAATACAAGCAACGGCCCCGGAATGGGAACCAATGGATATAACGCATATTATTCCCCGGAAGGTTCAACTTTATACAACCCCAATATCTTATGGGAAACGACGGTTAACAGGAATCTGGGGTCCGATTTCGCATTTTATAAATGGCGGATAAGCGGAAGCCTTGATTTGTACTACAATACAACAAGGAACCTTCTGCTTTCATCAGCTATCTCACCTATTTCAGGTTTCAACACACAATGGAATAATATAGGGAGTACATCAAACAAGGGTGTTGAATTACTTTTAAACACCATGATTGTTGATAAAGACAATTTTACCCTGAGTGCCAATGTTAACTTTGGTTTTAACAAGTCCAGGATTGAGGAACTGGATGGGACAGATGAAAGGTTCTTCCAGTCGAACTGGTCAAGCACCGACCTTAAGGACAGGGATGACTATTATCTCCGTGTCGGGGAGACCATCGGTTTGATTTATGGTTATGTTAATGACGGCATGTATACTGTTGATGATTTCTCCGGCTACAATGAACTTACGGATACCTATGTTTTAAATGAAGGGGTTCCTGATAATAAAAACACTTTGGGAGTGTCTAATGTACGCCCCGGGTACATGAAACTGAAAGATCTGAATCAAGATGGAGAGATAAACAGCCAGGACCGCCAGGTTATCGGCAGCACAATGCCTGATGCAATAGGAGGTTTTGGCATGGATGCAACCTATAAAGGTTTTGACGCTTCACTGATATTCACCTGGACTATTGGTAACGACTTATACAACACAGGACTGATCGATTATAACCAGTTGTACAGGACCACTTATGGCAACATGCTTTCTTCAATGAGCTCAGACCAGCGTTTCACATATATTGATGTTGACGGATCGATTACCGGAATCCCCGGCGAGGAAGTTACTGACCTGGAACAGCTAAGGCAGCTCAATGAAAGGAAAACCATCTGGAGCGGAAGCAATTCCTTTGGCCAGGCCACAACTGTTTTGAGTGACTGGGCCATTGAAGACGGTTCATTCCTTAGATTAAGTACCGTAACCCTTGGCTACACGTTCCCGGCTCAATTGACCTCCCGGATCAGAATATCCAATCTGCGGGTCTATGTGGCAGCATACAACCTCTGGCTGTGGACAAAATACAGCGGGTATGATCCCGAGGTAAGCACCTCAAGGAGCGACAGCAACTATAGTTCTCTTACCCCCGGACTCGATTACTCTTCTTATCCTAGGAGCCGCGCGTTTACCCTGGGTGTTAATTTAACTTTTTAATATCAGTGACTATAAAATACAACAATATGAAATCGAAAGTTATAATATACACAGTCCTGACATTTCTCTCCTTAACTGCCTGTGAGAAATTCCTCGAGCCGGAGTCACTTTCAACTTTTGACTCAAAATACATTTTTTCGAATCCTGAGGATGCAAGGAGAGCCGTAAATGCAATGTACGTTCATTTCAGCCATGATGGATTCCGCTCACGTTTGTCGAACAACATGACCGGTAATACGGATATTGAACATGCCGGTGGTACAAGCGACGGTGCCCGCTATCAGATCTGGCGTCTTAATGCACAGGAGAATAATGGAGATCTCCAGTATGTTTGGAGTATCGCCTATCAGGCTATTCGTGATGCCAACATTGCCATAGAAGGGATTACGGCCAGTGAGGGATTAAATTCTGATGATGTGACACTCTCAAAAAACCTTTATCACCTTTTGGGAGAAGCCTATACAATGAGGGCTTACTGGTACAGTATGCTTACGTTTTATTTCGGTGATGTGCCATATTCAACACTTGCACCTTCGGTGGATGTCGACTTCAACCTGCCTAAGGAGGACAGGAATGAGATTCTGAGCAGAGTTATCCAGGACCTTATCGATATAGAGGGAAAAATGATGTGGGCCGATGAGCTAATGTTCGGAATAGAGCAGATCAATCGTGAATTTACCCTTGGTATGATAGCTCGTCTGGCATTGCAAAGGGGAGGGTATTATCTGACACCTGAACTTACAATGGAGAGAGCAGATGATTATCTTGATTATTACACTATTGCACGTGATTATACCAAAAAACTGATGACCCTGAAGGACAGGGAATTGCCTGAAGACTTCAGGCAGATATTCATGAACGAGTGCAAATTCATAACACCAGTGAACGATGAAATATTATTCGAAGTACCATTTGCAATCGGGGAAGGTGATGTTGGATGGAATATTGGTATAAGGGTGGATGCAGGAAACCATTCTTACGGAAGCGGGTCCAATTACATGGCCATGCCGCCAACTTATCTGTATTCTTTCGACATGGAGGATAAAAGGCTGCCGGTAACCTGCGGATTGTATACCATTAATACCGATTTTGTCCAGGAACTGGTCAGTACCGGAAGTATGAATATTTCACAGGGCAAATGGAGCAGGCATTTCCTGGATAATCCCCCGGGGTCGTCAGCCAATAAGGGCACTGGGATTAACTGGCCAATGATGCGCTATGCTGATGTCCTGCTGATGTTTGCAGAAGCAGAAAACGAACTGTTTGGCCCGACAGGACCTGCAATCGATGCCTTTACAAGGGTCCGCCAACGTGCTTTCGACCCATCCATGTGGGGTGAAAAAGTTTATCAGTATGTTGCCAATGTATCGGGTAGTCAAGATGCCTTTTTCGATGCAATTGTGGATGAACGCGCGTGGGAATTTGGCGGTGAAATGATACGCAAATACGAATTGATACGATGGAACCTCTATTACGAAAAGGTGATGGAAACCGTCGAAGGATGTAAGAATATGGCAGTTGATGCATTTAACGGAACCGGCACATTACCAGATTATGTTTACACAAAACTGGATACAAATGGTGATTTACTGATATACAATATATTTGAAAAAGTCCTCGCGCCACCCGATGAAACCTGGGAACGTCAGTCATGGCTGATCGCCATGTACAGCGAAACACAAGCCGATGGATATGCTGAATGGATTACCCGTGACTGGGCAAATTACATCAACGGATCCAATATTAGCGTTCCACAGGGAATTATCCGCTATATATTCCCGATTCCAACTATTGGAATAGATAATAGCAAGGGATTGCTTAAAAACGACGGTTACAATTTTGGATTTTAATACCTTAATGCAAGAAAAAATGATTAAAATGAAAACGGATAAATTCAATATCAGGGTTTTAGTCCTTCTGTTTGCTGTAGGAATAATTGCTCTGAATGCCTGTAAAAAAGAGGAGAATTTCCCCCGAACCCGCTTGTTTCAACCGGTTCTGAACGAAGACCTTTACTCGATCGATAATACGATAATTGTCAATCTGGGTAAATTGAAGGAGGCTTTGAATTATACAATTGAAGTGAGCCGGGATTCGTTCCTTACTGTTGACTACACTTTAGAAACCGATACCAGTTTTTTAATTATTAACCAGGAAACCGTCGGTGAAGAATTGTTGTGGTTTACCCTTTACCAGTTGCGCGTTACAGCGCATGCCGACGATCCGGAATTCAACAGTTTGCCGTCGTTTCTTGGAAGCGTCAGGACGCAGAAATTCCCCTCAAATATGGGAACTCCAACCTATTTTGATATGTTGGATACAAGAGCAAGAGTATTCTGGACACCCTCCGGGGAGCCGATTACCAAAATAAAGGTATTCGACGCAACCGATCTGCGGTTGACTAACCCTATATCTGAGTTTGATGTTACCGACGAAGACAGGATGGCATCCGAGAAAATTATTACCGGCCTCACGGCAAGTTCATCATACCAGGTGGCTATTTTCAGCGGCGACAAAATTCGTGGTTGGGAACTTTATGTGACCAGGGAACCATTGATTTCAGGGGATAACGTGGTTGACTTAACTGGAATTGATACTGTTGTCAACCTCGCAAACATTCTCCCTGATGTTGCAGATGGCAGTATTATCTTGCTTGAAGGCGGAAAAACTTTCCTCGCAGGAGGCTATGCTTTCGATAAATCAGTGGCATTTATCAGCGGCTACAGTTTTACTCCTGCACTGCCAATAATTGATTGTGCTTTAAACTTTAACCTCAATGATGGCAGTAATGTTGATTATGTTACATTCAAGGATATTCACCTCACTGCCTCTAATGACGGATACAATGCGAGATATGTATTCAATATCGACAAGAGCGGTACCCTGGGAGAAATTAAGTACGAATCGTGCGTAATTCGAACACTCCGAGGAGTATCCCGTGTGAAAGAAGGTTCAGGTACCCTTGAGAGGTTCACCATTGTCGATTGTAGAATTGACAGTATCAGGGATTATGGAATATTAGCGATGGATAAGAATACATGGATTTGCAATGAAATAACCATCAAAAACTCTACGATTTCTAAGACAATAATGTTCTTAACCAGCCGCAACAATTCCAATTCAATTGCCATTGATGGCTGTACTTTCAATGAAATGCCGGAAAAAGGAAGGCAGATGTTCCGCTGGAGGGAAGCAGGCCAGGACAATGTTTTCAATGGAATCAGTATTACTAATACCATCTGGGGACATGGCTGGAATACTGCGGGTGACGTAGATTACCTGGTTGACGGATACGACGGGATGGCTAATACGACCTGGATAATAATAAATACTTATACAACCGGTGAATTTGGCTATGCTGAAGGAAAGGAACAGATTCCCGGCTTCCCATCATTTTATTATTCAGGTACAGCATCCCAGCTTTGGACGGATCCCTATAATTCGGTTTTTGATATTAAGGATACCGGATTTGCCGGAAAAAGCGACTCAGGAGACCCACGGTGGAGAATTGGTCCGTAAAATTTACTATCGCATGACATAGCGGAAATAATAACGTGGCTGTTATAAGACCACGATGTTGAGGATAATTACCATTAAGAGTTATGAATAAGTTTATTTCAATAGTCATTTTATCATTGGCTTACATGAATCTATTTGGCCAGGGACCTGCATTCCCTGGTGCCGAAGGCGGAGGAATGTATGTGACCGGCGGCAGGGGAGGAAAGGTTCTCTTTGTTGAAAACCTGAATGATAGCGGAGAAGGCAGCCTACGGAGGGCTGTCGAGGCTAAAGGGCCACGCATCATCGTGTTCCGGGTCTCAGGTAATATTGAACTGAGAAAACCTCTGCATATTCAGAACGGCGACCTCACCATTGCAGGGCAGACTGCCCCGGGAGACGGGATTTGCATCAAAAACTACGGGATCAGGATCGATGCGGATAACCTGATAGTCAGGTTTATAAGGGTCAGGCCAGGGGACCTGATGGGTGAGGAAAATGATGCCATTTCAGGGATCCGAAACCGGGATATTATCATTGATCACTGCAGTTTCAGCTGGGCGAATGATGAAGTGGCTTCATTTTATGATAATTCCAATTTTACAATGCAATGGTGCATAATAAGCGAAAGCCTATACAAATCGGTGCATCATAAAGGCGAACATGGTTATGGCGGTATTTGGGGAGGATTGAATGCCTCTTTCCATCATAATCTATTATCCGACCATTCGAGCCGTAACCCCAGATTTTGCGGCCCCAGATATTCCGGAAAACCGGAAAATGAAAAGGTGGATTTCAGAAACAACGTGATATACAATTGGGGAAATAACAGCATTTACGGCGGGGAAGAAGGCAGTTACAACATGGTTAACAATTACTTCAAGCCCGGCCCGGCTACCCGTAAAAATGTCCGGTACCGGGTCCTTGATTTAACCCAGGAGTTTTACAATCCGGATATCAATCCTGATACTTTGCATGCAGGCTGGTTTTTTATTGAGGGGAACTTCATGGATGGCAATCAGGAAGTTTCAGAAAATAACTGGAACGAAGGAGTTCAGTGGAAAGGTATCGATGAAGCCATGATGGCACGTTCCAGGCTATTTAGGCCTGTTCCTCATTCTCCGGTCAATACAACAGATGCTGAAACGGCCTTAAGTGATGTTCTGAAAATGGCCGGGGCAAACCTGGTATATGACCCTGTTGACAGTCGCATATTACATGAAGCTGAAACAGGAATTGAAACATACGGAGCGACATTCGAAGGTGGAGGAAAAGGGATCATTGACTCTCAATCTGACGTGGGGGGATGGCCTGAACTCAAATCGATAAAAGCTTTAAAGGATTCCGATATGGACGGCATGCCGGATGAATGGGAGATAAAGCACAAACTCAATACAAATCAGGCAGATAACAATGAATTAACACTCGATACCAGGTTTACCAATATCGAGATATATATCAACTCGCTTGTTGAACACCTTATGATTAATTAATTAATAAGTTGAATAATAGAGCTTTACAAAAATACTGGTTGATCGCTGTGTTGGTGGTAATCTTTGCCAGTTGTGTAAATTCGCCCGGGAAGATTATCACAGTTTGGTTGATTGGGGACTCAACTGTAGCTGATTATACACAATATTCCAACTATCAGGCCGAACGCTTCCCGAAAACAGGATGGGGACAGGTTTTTCAGCCCTTAATGACCGGTGAATCCCTTGAAGACCTGGAAGGATTAAGCGATAATACCCATTTCCAGCCTGAAGGGGCAAAGGAAGTTGCCCACCTGGTTTTCTCTGCGATGAGGGAGCTTGCTGAAAAAGAAGAATCCAAAGGAACAAACAAATAAAACCCAGGAGCCCTGAAATATCTATTTAATATATTGTTTTTCCTGATCTGGCTGTCAGGCCCGGCATTAGGCTTTGATTTCATAGTTGCTGCTGATGGTAGCGGCAATTACAAAACCGTTCAGGAGGCCATAAATTCTGTACCCGATTTCAGAGTGGCTTTTAAAAACTGCCGGTTCATCGGTTTTCAGGATACTTTATACCCACACGGAGAAAAAAGCCGTCAGTATTACAATGATTGTTATATAGAAGGAACGGTTGATTTTATTTTCGGTTGGTCGACCGCCGTTTTCGATAATTGTGTTATTTATTGCAAAGACCACGGTTACATTACGGCTCCTTCCACCCTGGAAGGTACCCGTGATGGGTTCGTTTTTCTTAACTGCAAAATTACCGGAAGTGCACCAGAGTCATCTGTTTATTTGGGCAGGCCCTGGCGCCCGTTTGGGAAATCGGTTTTTATCAATTGCGAAATGGGAAAACATGTTAAACCCGAGGGATGGCACAACTGGAGAGACCCTGAAAAAGAAAAGACCGCCTATTTTGCAGAATTCAACAGCACAGGAGAAGGAGCAAAAAAAGATGATCGGGTGGAATGGTCGCACCAGTTGACACCAGAAGAAGCCGTAAGATATTCAGCGGAGATTGTCCTTGGAGAGTGGGCGGTTGATCCGGAATTGTTTAATGATGAAAAAATAGACAAAAAATAAAAGTTTAAAGATGATCAGAAGATCTATTTTAAGAATAGCTGTGCTTGTTATTATGTTGATTATAACCAGTTGCAGCAACCCGGACAAGGAACAAAAAACGGATGGGAGGATCAGTTTTCAAGGAATCGAGTTTGATATGCCGCAGATACATCTGCCGGATATTCCGGCTAATCTGGTACGAATCACCGATTTCGGAGCAGTCAGCGGAGGGCAGGTATTAAATACCGGCGCATTTGCCGATGCCATTGAGGCTGTATCGGAACAGGGGGGTGGAAAAGTGATTATACCACCGGGAATCTGGCTCACCGGGCCGATTACCCTTAAAAGTAATCTTGAGTTGCATGCCGAACAAGGTGCAATGATTCTTTTTTCATCCGATAAAAACCTATATCCCTTGATTAAAACCAGTTTTGAAGGATTGGATACCTGGCGCTGTTTTTCACCAATTTATGGCGATAGTGTGGAAAATGTGGCTTTGACCGGCAAAGGTATCTGGGATGGTTCCGGCGATGCCTGGCGGCATGTGAAGAAAAGCAAAATGACCGACAGCCAGTGGAAAAAACTGGTTGAATCAGGAGGTGTGCTGAACGAAAAAAAAAACGAATGGTATCCCTCGGAACAATTCAGGAAAGCCTCAGAAAATTCTGATTTGAATGTACCGCTCAACTTGAAGACAAAAGAGGATTTTGAAGCTGTTCGGGATTTCCTCCGTCCCGTGATGGTAAAAATTCAAAACAGCAGAAGGATATTATTCGACGGACCGGTATTTCAGAATTCCCCTGCATGGTGCATTCACCCCCTTCTGGTAGAGGATCTGACTGTTAGAAACATAATGGTTCGAAATCCATGGTATTCACAGAATGGTGACGGAATAGACATTGAATCATGCAGGAATGTATTGGTTGAAAACTGCAATTTCGACGTCGGCGATGATGCTATTTGTATCAAATCAGGGAAAAATGAAGATGGCCGCCGGCGAGGTGTTCCCTGTGAAAATTTGATCATCAGAAGCAATATAGTATATCATGGACATGGCGGTGTCACAATTGGCAGCGAAATGTCAGGAGGGGTCCGGAACATACATGTGTCAGATTGTATATTTATGGGAACGGATGTCGGCCTGAGGTTCAAAAGTAACCGCAGCCGCGGAGGAGTAGTGGAAAACATATTTATGTCAGATATCATTATGACAGATATCCCGACTTTTGCCATTTCATTCAACCTGTCTTATGGCGGACTTTCCGTTTCTGAATTGCTTGAATCAGGAGCGACAAGGGAAATTACCCGAAAGGAAGCCGTGACAGAAAAAACTCCGGTTTTCAGGGATATTTCCTTTAGGGATATCACAGTTAAAGGTGCCTTACAGGCTGTGTTTTTACAGGGGTTACCCGAAATGAACCTGAAAAACATTGAGTTATCCGATATGCTTATTGAATCTGAAAACGGATTTTCTGCCATTGACGTCGATGGTCTTAAAATTGAAAACATCCGGCTTATCACCAGGAATGAAACGGCTTTTGAATTTTTCAATTGTGAAAATGTTGTCATGAAGGAATCATTATTCAATTCCGATGCCAAATCGGCTGTAAAAGTCAATGGCTCTGAATGCGCGAAAATTACCCTATATTCAAAGGATGAAAAACCGGTAAAAGATCAAACAGCGATTGGGCCTGAAGTACCGGCGGGAGCCGTAAAGTTTTAGATAGGTTTTAAAAGAGTATTAATTCCCGAACCTTATTTTCATTTATAATGAAGCATATTTTCATCCTTCTGACTTTAATACTTGGCACGGGAATAAATCACACTGCTTATTCGAATGATAATCCCTTAAATGCAGATATTGTGGTGGCATTGGACGGAACAGGTGATTTTAATTCAATCCAGGCAGCCATAAATGCCGCACCGGAAAACAGCGACCGGAGAACCATAATTTACATCAGGAGAGGACTTTATAATACTGAAAAGCTGATTGTACCAGATGACAAAACCAACATTACACTGATTGGTGAAAGTCGCGAGGAAACCGTCATCAGCTATCACATCTACGATTGCAGCGGGGGTAAATGCCCGCCTGAAGATGCAGCATTGTGGACAGGGGATAATATTCTCACGTCAGCAACCCTGACCGTCGAGGGCAACGGTTTTCGTGCTGAAAACATGACCATCCAAAATACGGCCGGACCTGTAGGGCAGGCTCAGGCATTAACAGTCAGAGCTGACAGATGTGTATTTTTTAATGTTGATTTTTACGGCTACCAGAATACAATGTATTTCTGGAGTGAAGGAAAAAGAAGCTATTTCGAAGGCTGCCTGGTGGTTGGCCGTACCGATTACATTTACGGTGCGGGTACAGTGTTTTTCCAATCGTGTGAAATCCGGAGCTGGGGTGGCGGCTGGATAACTGCTCCGTCAACGGCAAAAGACCAGCCTTATGGTTTTGTTTTTAATGAATGCAGCATTACCTATGCAACGAACAGTCCGCGTGGCGGCGATGATGGCGTTCCTGTCCGGTTTGGCCGCCCCTGGCACGAATACCCTAAGGTGGCCTGGTTAAGGTGCGAAATGACCGGAATGATCCATCCGCAGGGATGGGGCGATACCTGGGATATGAGCTATGCTGCAACCAGTGCCGATTTACATTTGTACGAATATCAAAATACCGGACCGGGCGCCGATATGAGCAACCGGGCCGATTGGGCAGGATTAAGGGCCTTAACTGAGGAGGAAGCGCTCGATTATACCGTCCAAAAAGTCATGGCCGGAAACGATGGCTGGGACCCGACGGCTGAACCGCCGGTTGTTAAGGTTTATACCTGGGTGGGGGGCACGGCAAATAATGGATGGCGTGTACCTCAGAACTGGAACCCCGAGGGAATTCCTGCAAAAGGGGAATCAGCCACCGTTGATGGGGAATTTACTATTGTCGCCGATGGAGATACCTTGCATGCCGATTTAATTTTGAAAAAAGGAGCGATACTGGAGATTGAAGCAAGCTGCGTAGCCTCATATGTATCAGTTTCTTCGGCCCAAATCCAGACTTCCTCCGATGCTTCACTCCATGGAAAAATTGCTACTAAAGATTCGGTAATTTTTTCTGTTGGCAATGAACTGACCCTAAACGCTACTTTGACTGGAGTTCATCTCCTGATAAAATCCGGTGGCGGAAAATTAATATTTAATGCGGATAACAGCGATTTTTCAGGCCAGATAAAGATTATGTATGGTACTTTGGAGGCGGTAGGAGATGGATCGCTGGGAAAAAGCCCGGTTATGTTGAGCAGTGGAGCAAGCTTAATTGTGGATAACAGCAATTCCTTCTATGCAAAAGCAAAACTTGAGGTTTATTCCGATTCTCACCTGGAATTAAATGCCGATATCACAACAAGTGAGTTTTTCATCGACGGCGAATTGCAAAGTGTCGGGGAATATACCGCTCAAACCAATCCGGGTTTGATTAGCGGCAATGGAAAAATTATTGTCGGCCGACCGGAAATCTTTGTTTTTCACAGGGGGTCCAATGGAAATTGGGACAATCCTGAACACTACACTCCTGCACTATTGACGATTGAAGGAGAAACTGCCATTGTGGAAGAGGAGATGGAAACCACATCGACAGTCTACGAAGCTGACATCATTTTGCAAGGTGCCGGTAATCTTCGCCTGCGGGGTGCCCATCAAAGCACAGGGACAATTTACATGAACGCAGGGACATCTTTCCGTTATAACACAAGCGGTACCGGTATGTCTCTTGATGCCCATATTACTGTTCAGGGAGATGTGACCATGATCATGGAAAGCGGTAATGCGGACGGCAGCACTATGGTTTTGTCGGGGCCGGTTTCTGGCTATAATACTGTAACGGCCCTGAACAACGGGAAGGGAACTGTCAATACCGGGACCTTGCAGCTTAGCGGAAATAATACCGGTTTTATGGGAACCTGGGACCTGACCCGCTATAGCAACAGATATCCAAGCACACCTGGCTACATTAGCATTCTGGAAGGTATAAGTGAAAATGCATTCGGGAAAGGGAAGATAAAAGCAGGGCTGGAAAACAAAGTAATATTCAGCCATCCAAAAGCTGCAGGAGATTCACTTGTGTTGACCCTGAATGACTCGGCAAAGGCAGTTTTAAATACTAATTTATTGGTCAGGAAATTCATGCTAAACGGAAATTCTGTTCCGGTAGGAGAATATTCATTCATCACCAATCCGGAATTTTACGAGGGATCGGGGAAAATAATTGTAAGTGATACCGACACTATCCCTGATGAAAAAGACCTCCCTGCCTTTCCTGGTGCAGAAGGACACGGAAAATATACAACCGGGGGCAGGGGGGGCCGAGTAATCTATGTCACAAATATTGAAGATGATAACAATCCAGGCTCACTCAGGTTCGCCCTCAACCAAACAGGGCCAAGATCAATCCTCTTTAAAGTTTCAGGAACCATTCAGCTGAAATCAAGGCTTAATATTTCTAAAGGAGATGTTACTATTGCCGGCCAAACTGCCCCGGGTGACGGTATTACCCTTCGCGACTACCCGGTTGTGGTAAATTCGAACAATGTGATTATCCGGTTCGTCCGGTTCAGGATGGGTGATAGTGCTGATCAGGAAGGCGATGCGTTTGGCGGTAGGAATTATAAGAACATCATCGTTGACCATTGTTCCATGAGCTGGTCAACCGACGAATGCGTGTCGTTTTACGGTAATGAAAATTTTTCGCTTCAATGGTGTATGATTTCTGAAAGCCTCAGAAATTCGGTACACGAAAAAGGTGCACACGGTTACGGCGGAATCTGGGGCGGTAAAAATGCATCCTTCCACCACAACCTCCTGGCACACCACGACAGCCGTAATCCAAGGCTCGGGGAATCAAAAGGCGAAGTATTTGCACTGACAGATCTTATTGATTTGCGGAACAATGTAATATACAATTGGAAGGGAAATAGCTGCTATGGTGGCGAGGCTATGAATGCAAATATCGTGAACTGTTATTATAAACCGGGTCCGGCAACTACCAAAAAAGAAAGAATCATTGCCATTGATAAACTGACTGAAACAGGATATCCTATTTCAGATATTTGGGGGAAATTCTATATCGATGGTAATGTTCTGACAGAATCTGTCAGGGCAACAAACGACAACTGGACCTATGGCGTGTACAACCAGTACAACGCCAAATATACTGTTACACAGGAGGAAAAGCTGGCAATGCGCCTATATGAACCGCTTAACCCGGGCGAAGTTACAACTCACTCGGCTGAAGATGCTTATGAAAAAATCCTGGAATTTGGTGGCGCAAGTTTGAAACGCGATTCGGTTGATCAAAGGATAATTCATGATGTTTCAACGGGAACGGCTACCTACATGACAGGAGGCAATGGCAGCACCAAAGGAATTATCGATACCCAGGATGCCGTTGGCGGCTGGCCGTTATTGGTATCCCTTGATGCACCTCCAGATACCGATGGTGATGGTATGCCCGACGAGTGGGAAACGGCAAACGGTCTTTCAGCAAGCGATCCCGGCGATGCTCAATTAATAACCGTGGATGGTGATTATCCGAACCTGGAAGTTTATATTAACAGCATTGTGGCAGATATCATTAACGAACAAAACAAGGATGCAATTTCCTCCTCAGTTTATGAAATTGTAAAGGAAAGAGATGAAATCAGTATTTTTTTCAACAATTCCTCATACGAACTGAATTTGAACCACTGTGTTATTATTAAGAACATCTCTGTTTACAGCATTGCCGGCAAGCAGTTACTGAATGAGGAATTTCATTCCTCCTCGGTGAAAATGCCGATAAGCGGCTTGCAAACAGGCATTTACATTGTCCGTGTCATCGATGAGAATAACAGGATATTTGCTAAAAGGGTTCCCGTTTTTTAATGTTTCCCAGAATGAAAAAAATTGGGTTTCTCCATAAAATCCTGTTTGGCGTTTGCTTGATTACAACTCCATTTTTTAAGGTGTGGGCACAGGAAATTCCTGATCCTGATTTTAGAATGATTGGATATGCTTCAGTGAGCGAAAGCGGATTGGAAACAACTACCGGAGGAGAGGGAGGTATTACCATTGTGATAGAAACCCTGGCAGAACTGATAAACTGGGGTGCCGGCCGGGAAGATAACAATACACCTGAAATCGTTATTATTAAAGGGAAAATCGAGGCTGAATCAACCGTTATTATCTCAATAAAAAGAGGTGGAAACATATCGATCCTGGGCGATCAGGGATCAGGAAATGGTTTTGGTGAACTGAAAAATGTTTCAATAATTATTTGGAAAATATTTCTGATTATGGATTTGCAGTAAGGAATGGTGCACATGCAAAAATTGAAAACTGCCATTTTGAAAACGTTGACAAACCCATTGTCACCGATAAATTCGAAGGAATCCCGGCCCGGTCTGGAGGTTAAAAACGTTTTTATCAGCAGATTGGATGGCTCTTTACAAATAGAATACAGCTCCGGAAAAATTATGGATGCGACGCTTTCGGTTTACTCAATTAACGGTAAAGGACTGCTGGTTAAAAACCTGGTTTTTGAGGCAGGAAACCAGGCCAGTTCTGTTAAACTGGAAGGCCTAAAAACGGGTCTGTACCTGGTAAGAATAGAAAAGGAAGGATATAATTTCTCCAGGAAGTTATTGGTGTTTTAGATCTGCACAAAAAAAAGGCCGGCCCGTGAAGGGCCAGCCTTTATGATTGATTATCAGCTTACCTTACGATTAGTTTTTTCACAAATGAATCCTCGTTCATCGAACGGATAAAGTATACTCCCTGCTGTAAATCACTGACATCGATATAATCGGATATCGATTCAACCATTTTTGATTTCACCAGGCTTCCGGCAATATTGTAAACTCCTACCTGAACAGGCCGGTCAAAATCTATATAAACCTTGTCATTGGCCGGGTTAGGGTAGATATTAACTATAGATTTCTCAATTTCTATTGGATTTACCGAGGAGGAGCCAGACTCTGTTTTGATATAGTATAAGTTAACACCGCTGCTTGGCGAGTACAAATAGATTTTTGTCGGTCCTCCGGTATATGCATAAGTTCCCTTTGAGATAGAAGCACCCAAAGCAGGAAACTCACCGATTAAATTGTCTTTACTTCCGGCAGCAATGTTCAATACGCGATCGGCACTGCTCGAAGAGGACATTCCTATTACTGTTATGGTTGTATTTCCCATAACATCGAAAGAAATAACCCTGTTAACTGGCATGCCGCTATCATCAAAACCACCACTGCCTCCAAATTTCAAACGATGGGTGAAAACCATGTCATCCAATTCTTTACCATTCTCATCAATGGTCACTTTCTTTTCAGCATCTGCATAAATGGTCAGACCGGTAACAGTTTTAGTCATGTCCATGTCACCAAGTGCATTAAAAGCAGCATGGCTGATATTCCATTCTACTCCACCATCAGATGTTGCTATACCCCAGCGCGGGTCTCCAGCACTGCCGATTCCTGCAAATGCCGGATCCATATAATTGAAATTCCCCATTGAGGGATCCTTCCAAAATTCAGCAGCAGTGACTGCCATGGCAGCATCCAGAAATGGATGGATGGTGTCCTTTTCAGCGGCAAAAACCAGGTCGCTGGTTGTATAGAAGTTTTCAAAAGTCCAGCTTGTTTCTGCCAGGCCGTCAAATCCGTCAAATCCGGTTGAGCCACTGTTCTCTTCATCCCAACCAGGCCCCCAAACGGTATTTTTGATAGTAATTCCATTTAAAACGTTGTCCTGCCCGGCTTCCCTCCAACGGAAAAGCCGCTGATCGGTGGCAGGGGTCTCATTAATGGTACAACCGTCAATTACTACTGAATTTGTGTTGTTCCTGCTGGTGATAAACCCTCTTGCTCTTGTAATGGTAGTATTTGTAATTGAAATATTGTTGCACATCCATACATCCTTATCAACTGTTATTATCCCATAATCCCTTAGGCTGTCGATAGCACAGTTCATAATAGTGTACTTGTCAAGAGTTCCAGGACCGTTATCCTTCATTCGCAACATACCCCGCAGGGAATGCACTTTGCATCCATCGAGGCGCAATTCCCCAATGGTAGCTGCAACGTTTGAATTAAGGACATAATGGTCATCAAAACTGCCAAAGAACTCGATGTTTTTAAAAATGATTGAATCAACCACAGCACCGTCAGCAAAGTTGAAATTGTCATCACAATCGATCTTTGGCATATTCAAGTCAAAAAGATTTGCGCTTTGTAGGGTCACGGCCTTATCAAAGGCATAACTCCCTGCCGAGTATGTCTTGCCAGGTTCCAGAAGAACAACTGCTCCAGCAGGCACATCCGGAAGTGTGTCAACCAGTATGTTCTCATTGTCAATTCCTGTGAGATCAATCACATCCTGACCGTAGCTATTCACCGAAGAGAAAGCACCCAGGGCAAGGATCATTACTATTAGTGTAGAATTTTTCATAAGCAATACTTTTTGATTTAGAAATTCAAGACTATCGTTGTGAGAATTTTATATATTTTTAAAGTTACAAATTATTGATATAGCATTAATTACAGGAGGGATTGGCTATCGTATCAAAATGCGGGTGATATTTTCCCTTTATCTTACAAAACGGGCCTGATCCATGAGCAAGGATTTAAATTCTTCAATGGAACTTACACCGGATTGATCCTGTTGCCAGGCTGCACCAAAATAATAGGTCAATTCACTCCCTTTCGGTTTAAGTACCACCAGATGGCTGTCCTGATCTTCCGTTATTTCCAGAACGTCTTCGGTTTTGTAAAATATGCACATTCCAAGATTATCATCCTGAAGTGTCTGAATACCGAATGTGATCAGACAATTCCATCCGGGCTTAATGTCATCAAAACCCTCTACCACGGTTCCAGGCAATTTTACAATGCCCGTAGTTATATTGGGCAATTCATTGGAAAGTTTAACATGGTATTTTGTCAGATAACTTCCCTCCTCAATTTCAAGTGTTGAATAAACATCCGTTTTTATACCATTGATCTGCCAGCCGTAATAATTCACAACTACCTCGGAAAAGTTTTTGTCGTTTTGTATACTGCTAATGATACTATCAGTTATTTCAATCCGGATTGCCCTTTCTCCGTCCCAAAAGGCCAGGGAACCTATTCCCAGTGAAGATCCGACTTTAAGCACATCCACACCCCAGTCTGAAATTTCGTGGTAAGAATCAAATCCATCCAGCCCAACCCTGTGAAGTACCAGTGAATCAACCTTTTTCCCAAAAATATCAATGGCATTCCTCCAGTCGAGGTAGATACGGTAGCCGATCCTATCTGATTCCCAGCCCGGGCCTTCAAACTGAATGTCAAATGAATGATCAGTGTGCTGCTCCGGAACTTTAAATTCTGAAATCTGCTGGAATTCACCGCCATGATATTCATATTGTTCTTTACCATCGCTTTTTGTCACCCACACCCATTCACCGCCTTCTTTTACTCCAAGAACGGCCTGTGTCTTGTTTCCCGTATTGGACTTCTTTCCCTGGTTGCATGAAGCCAGTAGCAGGGAGCAAAGTAGGATATATAATATTTTCTTCACAGTGTTTTATTTATTTAATTCAATGGCTGCAAGTATTACGGGAGCAACGCCTTTTTGATCGCTGTCAACTCTCTTTTCGCTAATATAGTAATTATAATCGCCTTCACGGTAAGGATTTCCTCCCAATCCACAGGCCCCGCATGTATTTTTCACGATTGGAAACCCATCATCCCCAATTTCTATCAGCTTATCAATCAATCCATCAAAGCCCTGTTTGGCCAGTGTCAGGAATTTATCAGGCAGATACCCCTTCTTTGCACCCTTGGCAAAGGCATAAATTATCATAGCAGATCCTGAGGCTTCCAGGTAATTCCCTTCACGCATACCCTGGTCGAGGACCTGATACCAAAGTCTGGTTTCTTTATCCTGAATCTTTAAAAGAGCAGAGCTTAAGTCATTTAAAATGCTGATCAGCCGTTCCCGCTCCGGATGGTCTTCAGGAAGAAATTCAAGAACATCTACCAACGCCATTATATACCATCCCGTGCCCCTGCTCCAAAAATGTTTCGACTGGCCGGTTTCAGGATTACACCACCGCTGTTCCCTGCTTTCATCCCAGGCATGGTAAACCAATCCAGTGTTTGGATCAAGGGTGTTCCTGTACGCTTCCTGGAGCTGAAATGCTGCCTCGTCAAACCATTCTGACTGATTAAAAAGAGCAGCATAGCTGGCCATAAAGGGTGAAGCCATGTATAGTCCGTCCAGCCACATCTGCCAGGGATATACTTTTTTATGCCAGTATCCTTTCGACCTGGTGCGGGGCTGTTCTTTCATCTGACTGATAAGTGTTTCAATCGCGATTTTATATTTTTCCTCACCGGTTCGCTTGTACAATTCAATCATGTTCAAACCCGGACGAACACGATCTATATTGTAATCAGTTAGTTTGTAGCCCTTTATCCCTCCGCCATCCCCCACAAAATAATCGATGTAGGACTGCATGAAATCTGAGTATTTTTTATCAATGCCTCCCAGTTTATCAATTGCAGAACCTAAAAAAGCATAATCGTATTCATATTTGGGCTTGTCTCTTAAATAGTATATAAGGCTGTCAGAACGGTGCATAACACCATCAGCAAACAAAACTGCCCAGTACAAATCTTTCTGATTGTCCCGTTCCTTTTTAACTGAACTGCATCCACAAAAAAAGACAAACATCAAAAAGAGTATTGGAATTTTCATTTTGATATACTTATAGTTCCAAGATTATGATTGAGTTTATTCATTTGCGGGTTTACCAATCGTGGCAAGAATACCTCCGTCAACGTAAAGAATATGGCCGTTAACAAAATCGGAAGCTTTTGATGCCAAAAAAATGGCTGTACCCATCAGCTCGTCAGGATTTCCCCAACGTCCTGCAGGAGTCCGGCTCAGAATGAAATCGTTAAAAGGATGACCTGGAATCCTTAATGGTTCGGTCTGGCTGGTTGCAAAATAGCCAGGTCCTATACCGTTAACCTGAATGTTATATTTCGCCCATTCCGTGGCCATGCTCCTGGTCAGCATCTTCAGGCCGCCTTTTGCAGCTGAATAAGCCGAAACGGTATCCCGTCCCAGCTCACTCATCATCGAACACATATTGATGATCTTGCCTCCAGCCTTGCGTCTTATCATGCTTTTCACTACATGCTTTGCCATAATGAAAGGACCTGTCAGGTCAATATCCAGGACCAACCTGAAGTCAGAAACATCCATTTCAACGATGGGAATGCGTCGGATAATCCCGGCATTATTCACCAGAATATCCACCGGTGCAACTTCTTTCTCAATAATTTCGATGTATTCGGCCACCTGTTCCTCCCGGGTAACGTCAAAAACATATCCACTTGCCTCAATCCCGGAGTTGCGGTATTGCTGCAGAGCCAGTTCTGTTTTTTCTAAGGAGATATCGTTAACAACTACCCGGGCACCAGCCCAGGCCAAACCTTTCGCAATCGACATGCCCAGGCCATGTGTCCCTCCGGTAATCAGGGCAGTCTTGCCCTCTAAGTTAAACAGTTCAAAGATCATAGGGATAATATAAGAATAGAGTAAGGGATTATTTCAATGCCAAAATATCGATTGCATCCATATCGGCATAATCCAGGTTTTCCCCTGCCATTCCCCAGATAAAGGAATATGGGGCAGTCCCGGCAGCCGAATGGATGCTCCAGTTCGGAGAAATAACAGCTTCATGGTTGTGAAGCCAGATGTGGCGCGTTTCGGATGGTTCTCCCATAAAATGGCATACTGCATGGCCCTGGGGAATATCAAAATAAAAATAGACTTCATTCCTCCGGGCATGAAGATGAGGGGGCATGGTATTCCAGATGCTTCCGGGCTGTAATTCGGTAAGGCCCATCTGCAACTGGCAGGTTTGGACCAAACCATTGACGATCAATTTGTGAATCTTACGTGCATTGGAATTTTCCCGGGTCCCGGCAGAAGTAATATCAGCATCCCTGACAGTAATGAGTTTGTTTGGGTATTCCTTATGTGCTTGCGCAGAGTTCAGGTAAAACAAGGCGGGAGTATTTTCATGTATACTTGTAAACTCAACACTTTTTACGCCCCTTCCCAGGTAAAGGGAATCCTTAAAATCAACTTCAAAAACCTGATTATCTGCAACTATCTTTCCAGGTCCTCCCACATTGATAATACCCATTTCACGCCGTTCCAAAAAAAACCCGGACCTCAACTCAGCGGGATTGCCCAGAAGGACCGATTGATTGATGGGCATCACACCTCCTACGATGAACCTATCCTGGTATGAGTATGCCAAACCGACGGAGTCGGGTTTAAAAACTGATTGAAAAATAAACTCGCTCCTGAGCCTTTGTGTGTCGTAGTTCTTCACATCCAATGGATTGGATGCGTATTTTACCTGCATAGTCATGCTAAAGGATATTTAGTTGTCATTCAAAATTAACGCTTTTTATCCAAAATGGAGACACCACTTCATAATCATTTAAATCCGGGAATAAGCCTGCTCAAAAACAGCAATTAGAAGAAATCATTATTGTGTATAAATCGCACTTTGATATTGGATATACCCATCTCGCAAGCGAGGCGATTCACGATTATCAGACCAAAACGATTGAGAGTGCATTGTTGGTCGTGGATAAAAACAAGAATTTACCTGCAGATCAGCAGTTTGTCTGGACTATACCAGGATGGCCAATGACATGGACCGTGTGTTTTTGCTTCCCCCAGAAGGCCCGCTTGGCGACTATCCCCCAACGGATGGAGGAGATTGGTATGAAGCAGGGGTTCCTCTCATAAATATTATTTCTAATCCGGTCTATCTCCTAAATGAGGAGGATGACCTGGAGTGGGTTTTGCAGGAGCGATTACCAAAGGTGGCAGGTACATTGGCTGAAATTGTACGAAAAACCGACGATCTGAGTAAAGAGGTTATCGCGCGGGTTGAGTTTTCAGGTTTCAAGCTGAAGATGAAAATCATTAAGAATATTGTAAGAATGAAAACATCGAAAATGGGCACGAGGCCGGTTTATTGACGGGTCAGATTGGCACGGCCAGGACAGATTATTTCGTGTGTCAATCTAATAAAAGCCCCGGATCATCAGCAAATAAGTTATTTTTGAATGAGCATTACTGATAACTATGGCCAGCAAAAAAGGCAAATTGAAGAAACCTGCCCGCAAAAAGAAGGTTTCTGCCAAAATAAGGATTTTTAAATTCTCCCTGAAGGCAGTTTTTGTAATTGCTATGATCATTTTTTTCTTTGTCTTATCTGTATACCTGGGAGTATTCGGGCCCATCCCAACCAAATCGGCCCTCAGCCGTATAAAAAACCATTCGGCAAGCCTGGTTCATTCGCATGATGGCAAACTCATCGGTAAATACTTCCTGCAAAACCGGATGACCATTGATCATGACTCCATTTCCCCTCATGTGATAAACGCGCTTGTTGCCACGGAAGACAGCCGGTTTTTCAAGCACAAGGGGCTTGATTTTGTCAGCCTGGGGAGAGTTCTTGTCAAATCCATCCTCTTTGGGAACCGCTCGCAGGGAGGAGGCAGCACTATCAGCCAGCAGCTGGCAAGGAACCTTTATCCCCGCACTGGTTATGGAAAATTTACCCTGCCTGTAAACAAAATGCGTGAGATCTTTATCTCCTCGCGACTTGAAAAGGTTTATACCAAAGATGAAGTACTGGCTTTGTACCTGAATACCGTTCCCTTCGGCGACAATATATTTGGCATTGAGGTTGCAGCACAGCAATTCTTCGGCCAGCCTTCATCCACGCTTAATCCTCCTGAAGCAGCAGTCCTGGTGGGTATGCTGGCTGCCAATACGACCTATAATCCCAGGATAAATCCGGATAAAGCGCTTGAGCGCAGAAATATTGTGCTCGACAGGATGGCTCATCAGGGATTCCTGACGGCCCGGGAAGCAGAGTCGTATAAATCTGCTCCTCTTATCCTTAATTATAAGAAACTGGATTACAATAACGGTCCCGCTCCTTATTTCATGGGATACATCAGGCCGAAGGTGGAGCAAATCCTGAGGGATAATTATTCGGATGATTATAACATTTATACTGATGGACTGATCATAACCACCAGCCTTGATTCCAGCCTTCAGGAATACGCCAGTCAGTCGGTAAATGCCCAGTTAATTCAACTGCAGAAAGAATTTGAAGACCAATGGGCCGGAAGGGATCCCTGGGCAGGCAAACCCGGTGTTTTATGGACTGCCATTACTTCTTCACCGGTGTATAAAGCCCTGACTGCAAGCGGCAAAAGTTCTGAAGAAGCTCTGGATATAATGCGGAAGCCTGTTGAAACAAAAACTTTCGACTGGAGGAGCGGAAAAGGAATAACAATATTGATCTCACCACTTGATTCGATCAAACAAAGCCTGAAAACCCTGCAGGCCGGTTTCCTGGCCATCGATCCGTCCGGCGGGCATATACTGGCATGGGTCGGAGGAAGGAATTTCGAATTCTTTCGCTTCGACCATATTACTGCGCACCGGCAGGTTGGTTCAACCTTCAAGCCGTTTTTGTACACAACGGCCCTTCTTTCGGGAATAGATCCCTGTGAATACATCTCCAATGAGGTGCGGACCTACCCTGATTTCCAGGACTGGTCGCCGGAAAATTCGGACGGGAATCATGAGGGATGGTACTCGGTAAAAGGAGGATTGATCAATTCGGTAAATACTATTTCTGCTGAACTGATTCACCTTACAGGTATTCAGCCTGTGATTGAACAGGCTGTTAAAATGGGGATTAAATCCTCAATCCCTGAAGTCCCTTCCATTGCCCTTGGAACCGCTGATCTTACTTTACAGGAAATGGTAACTGCCTATTCCTCTTTTGCCAACCTGGGCCGGCCGGCTGAACTGGTGAGCCTGTTGCGTATAGAAGACTGGCAGGGTAATCTCCTGTGGGAGGCTGAGAAGGCTGAACCTGCAGATTCGGCCTTCAATTCAGAAACAGGGCTGGTAATGGTGGAAATCATGAAAGGGGTAATTGAGAGGGGAACAGGCCGGTCATTGCGTTCCGTTTACGGCCTCAGGGGCGATCTTGCCGGAAAAACCGGAACAACACAGGACAATGCCGACGGCTGGTTCATCGGGTACAATCCGGCTTTGGTTGCCGGTGCCTGGGTGGGGGCCGATAATCCTTCAATACATTTCCGCACAACCGCCCTGGGACAGGGCGCACATACCGCTCTGCCAATATTTGCCCGTTTTATTCAAACCCTGGAAAAAGATCCCGGATACCGCTCCATGGCTTTGGCGCAATTTCCTCCCCTTCCCGATGCACTGGCCGGGCGGCTTGATTGTCCGGATTATTCAATCGAAAACCCAAATCCCGGTTTCCTTAAGAAAATCTTCGATAGATTATTAAAATCCGATACCACAAAAGCCAGGAAGGTCAAAGAGCAGGATCTGCAGAAACAAAAGGAGGAGCAGAAGAAAGGTTTCTTCCAACGGTTGAAAAATGTTTTTAAACGAAAAAAATCAGCATAACCTTATTTCATATCTTTGTTAATCAACCTAATAATAAAGCAGCCATGAAAGCACAAGTTTATTTTATAATGATTATGAACCCCGGGCAGATATTTTAAAAAACCTTAAAAAACACAAAAAGAATTATTCAATTGTTCTGGTAATGGGTACCTGGTGCGGTGACAGCCAGGAACAGGTCCCCAGGTTTTATAGGGTATTGGATGAGGCAAAAATCGATTGTAAATCAATGAAAGTGATCTGTGTCAACGGACAGAAACAATGTTCGGATGTACAGTTTGAAGATTACAACATCGAGCGGGTGCCAACCTTCATCTTTTACCGGAAGGATAAAGAGATAGGCCGCATCATCGAATCCCCGGAGGTTTCGCTTGAGGAGGATTTTTGGGGTATAATTAAATAGTCGAGCCGGCTGAAATGTTAAACTGGCCGGTTCCAATCTCAACCGCCTTTTTATCAGGATGAACATAAATCGAAACAGGGGTTTCATTACGCATAATTTGTATCACGTCATTGAACCGGCTAAGCGGGAAGAAAATCTCGAACGGCAAATTAACATAACAACAACAGGAGTATTATCCGGAACAATCGAAATATTGGTAACGTTCCCTGTTCCCTGTTCCCTGTTCCCTGGGTGGGCAATTAATTCCGGTCGCCGTTGATAAAGGGGATCGGCGGAAGGCGGTCAGAAAGGTCCGGCGGATGGGTTAGAATACTCCCTAATTAACCGGTGAACGATCCACATTTTGCCACTACCCAAAATAGTCGTAACTTTTTAGGAACCTAAATTTGATATTATGAGAAAATTGATCCCCTGGCCCAAAGTGATCTGGATGATGTTATAGATACTATTTCTACCTTTAGCGGATAATTTTCGTTCAGTCCTGATCTAAATTATATGATGAGTAATAAAATTACTTTACGCGTTTTTATCCTTTTCTTTCTTATCCTGAATTACATCAATTATTCACCAGTACAGGGTCAGAATGGTCTTCACGGTTATATCGGCAGTTATCCCTCACAGGCCCCTTCCCGATATGGCGAAGGATTTGGGTTTTATTCGGCTATCTGGCCGCTGATAAGTACACCTGTTGCTAATTTCCAGATAGGTTTGCCATCAACATGGATTATTCCTGATAATTCAGACAATACAACAATTCCCCTTTGTCCGGTTGGAACCATAGCGAGAGATCATTGGCCTGAAAGGGGTCCAACCTATAGCAGTGTATTTCAGACAGTGGAAGGAGGGCCGGGATACTGGGCGGGAAATAAATTTCATTACGGCCCGCCTAAATTCAAGATGAATTCGACACCAAATTGCTATTCCCAGGAAATTTCCACTCCTCAATCACAAACCTTTCCGGCGGTACAATGGAGATCAACACAGTACCGAAAAAAAGTGCGCTTGATTCCAACCAGAACCGCTATTACAAAATTCCCAGATTGCAATTTCCGGTCGACAGTCTGAATAGAACCATCCTGTCTAAAGACGTTACATTCTACAGCAAGGAAGCTCTCTATGATAAAGTACTCGATTGGAGAAATGGAGGTTCGGTTCCTTCAGGATCCTTCAGTACAAGGGGATCTTATAAGCCTGCTATGCACACATATTCAGTTAATTATGATCAGGATGGCAAAACCATTGTGGGAATAAACTCGCTTGCCAGCCCGGCTATTTTCCATGGCAATGATTTTGGCCTGAAATGGACAGGCAATGTGACGAATGGTATGGGAAGTTTTCCAGAGTATTTCAAAGACTCTGCAGATTTCAGAGTTGCTATTCCTGATTCAATGGTGCCAGCTTCCACCGGCTTGCTTGATGCTCAGTTTAACGCACCATCAGAGAATCCCTCACCATATCGTGCCGAATTAAAGGGCGCATGGAGAAACC
>CAYXJR010000048.1:34252-36242 GCA_964465145.1 uncultured Porphyromonadaceae bacterium
CTTTTTGTAACTCCTCCTCCCGAATATTCCATTGGATATGTTCCGATTGTTGTGGGACAGGAAAAATCAGAAGTGAATCAGGTGGTAAATTGGCCGGAACAAAGTTTTCCAAAGATTGAAGTCTATCCAAATCCTGCATCCTATCTGTTAAATATCCGGTTGCAGGCAGATCCCAACAAAAATTCCAGGCTGCAACTGATGGATATGAATGGGAAAATACTTCAAACGGTCAATCTAAACAAAAGGAGTCAAGTGCTGGATATCAGCATGTTAACGAATGGTATTTACATTCTGAATTATACCGACGGAATACATTACAAAAAGATCAAGTTTATTAAGATCCAATGAGGCAGCAGAATCGGGCACGATGGCCGGAATCATTCAGCACCCAGTTTTTTCAGATATTCAAAACTCTTCAAAACAGCTTCCTCCCCGGCAATTTCGAGGGTCGAGTAGCCATCGAAGCCGGATTTTTCCAGGGCCCGGTAAATGGCTTCAATGCCGATG
The DNA here is from genome assembly GCA_964465145.1 of uncultured Porphyromonadaceae bacterium. Taxonomy (GTDB): domain Bacteria; phylum Bacteroidota; class Bacteroidia; order Bacteroidales; family UBA12481; genus JAUVKA01. The sequence goes on from CAYXJR010000048.1 coordinate 34,760, forward strand.
ACACCGTCGCCAAGGGCAGTGAGCGACATTCCGCACCCAAACTGGGTTCCCCGTTTTTCGATCATTTTGGCAGGGAGGTCTTTCCAGTGTACATGCTCGATCTTCGATCCGAATTTCCCGATCATTTCCAGCGGGTCGCCGCCCCCCAGCCAAAGATTGCCGGTATCGAGGTTGATGCCCAGGGCCCGGGAATTGCACTTGTCGAGCAGCCGGCCCATAAGTTCCACGGAATCCGAAATGTGCCCGTGGGGTTCTATCAGAATCTTTACTCCGTAATCTTCGGCAAACCTCAACGGTTCATACAATTTCTCGGCTATCGAAAAAATGGCTTCTTCGATGGTCAGGCTTTTTCCGAAAGGCGTTCTGGGGTCCCCTTCGGCAGTGATCACGTGCTTCACCCCGATAGCACCGGCCAATTTTACCGCCTTGATGATCTGGGCGGTGCCGTAACGCGAAGGTGACGTTGGATCGAGCAGGTTTGCGTGGGCGCAAACACTGGAAAGTTCCAGGCCGCGGCTTTCAAACAAGCGCTTGATATCGAACGGGTTTGCATCCAGACTGGCCAGAGCGGTGAAGCCGTATTCGACACCCAGACAAGCGCCATCAGAGTTGTCGGTGAGGTCGGCGCAGCTAAAGCCCCACTCCTTGATCTGGTCCAGCTGTGCTTCGAGCAAGGTGAACGGGTTGACCAAGGCAAAACATCCAACTTTTATTGACATGGTTTTTGGACTATGAGTTTATAGCCTAAATTTAGTTAAAAATCACCATTTATGTAGCAAACAATGTTAACAGAATTGTACTCCTTTTTGGGATGTCATCACTTGTAATATATGGCTGGTTAGTGCGACAAAACCGATCCTCCTCTTGAACGGAAATTGTCTTATGATAGGACGCGGTTCCTGAAAAATATTTAATCCCCTCATTATCAGATTCTATCCAGGGAATAAGTTTATCACAGCTTGCCTCCGCTGGAGCTCCCCAGCCTTCAGGGAATGTAACTCTCAAGCTTCCAGTAATATTCGTACTTTTTTTGGCACATTTCTACCCTAAACAGACAGTGTTCCCTGATACTCACCAACGGGAAATGAAATTGCCCATTCCATGCAAATAACAACATTAATCAACAAAGATTTCCATAATTGTCGATTTCAGCCTTTTAATTTCTGCTAGTGTCAATTGTCCTAAGGGCTTTATAACTCTTTGCCTGTCTATTGTCCGTATCTGATCCCTTTTGAATTTCCAATTTTAATAACCGAAACTTCCATGTCTGTAAAATTACTTATCGTAATTACAAAGTTATTACATTTCATGAAATTTCAATATTGATTTCTTTAATATAGATGTTCTTTATTGAGGAAAATGGAAAATATTCGATAATAAACCACAGCAAATCAGGCCAAATCAAAATTTATTACACTAATTATCGTTAATTTTCATGTGTATATAATTTTGTAAACTATTGAAATTCAGTAAAATAAAAAAA